>NZ_JBXYJG010000002.1:0-290063 GCF_057396255.1 Psychrobacter sp. CX21
AAGATGCAAACGATGATGGCTACATCAGTGCTGATGAGCTTGATGGTCCGGTTGACGTCACTATTGAGATGCCAGTTAACACACCCAAATTGGTGACACCATCACGGTAACCAATCCTGATGGCAGCACAGAAGACTATATCGTCACACAAGACGTATTAAATACCGGTCTACAAATCAGCTATCCACAAAGCGACTTCCCAGAAGGGCAAGAAGTCACGGTTTCGGCTGTGGTTAAAGATGAGGCTGGTAATGTCACACCAGAAGGTAGCAGCAGCGCTACCGTAGACACTACAGCGCCAACCGCACCAGAAGTTGCGATTGGCAACGGTGACGAGTTCATTACTGAAGACGAAATCGACGCAGACGGTAACGTACCGGTTACGGTTACCCTACCAGAAGATGCCGAAGCGGGCGACACGGTCACGGTTAACGGACAAGACACCGTACTCACTGAAGAAGACATCACAAACGGTGAAGTCGTGGTTGACGTACCCGCCCCAGCCGAAGGCGAGACCTTAGAGGTTGAAGCCACGGTTACCGATGAAGCGGGTAACGAAAGTGCCCCAGGTACAGACAGTGCTACCTTAGACACTATAGCGCCAACAGCACCAACCGCACCAGAAGTTGCGATTGGTAACGGTGACGAGTTCATTACCGAAGACGAAATCGATGCAGACGGTAACGTACCGGTTACGGTTACCCTACCGGAAGATGCTGAAGCGGGCGACACGGTTACGGTTAACGGACAAGACACCGTACTCACTGAAGAAGACATCAAACGGTGAAATCGTGGTAGACGTCCCAGCACCAGCCGAAGGTGAAACGCTAGAGGTTGAAACCACCATCACCGATGACGCAGGTAACGAGAGCGCGCCTGTTAATGACAGTGCGACGGTAGATACCAGTGCCACTGATGCCCCAGTACTACAGATTGGTAACGGCGACGACTTCATCACTAGCGACGAAATCGATGATAACGGTAACGTACCGGTCACAGTCACCCTACCAGAAGGCGTAGAAGTTGGTGACACGCTAAGTGTCAACGGTGAAGACAAAGTCCTTACCCAAACAGACGTAGACACCGGTGAGGTTGTGGTTGACGTACCAGCACCATCAGAAGGCGAAACCTTAGAGGTTAACGCCACCATTACTGATCAAGCGGGTAACGCAAGTGATCCGGCAACTGACAGCGCCACCGTAGACACTCAAGCACCAACCGCACCGACAGTTGTGATCGGTAACGGCGATGATGTTATCACTGCTGACGAAATCGTAAACGGTGAAGTGACAGTAACTGT
Organism: Psychrobacter sp. CX21; assembly: GCF_057396255.1. Taxonomy (NCBI): domain Bacteria; kingdom Pseudomonadati; phylum Pseudomonadota; class Gammaproteobacteria; order Moraxellales; family Moraxellaceae; genus Psychrobacter; species Psychrobacter sp. CX21. The sequence continues at coordinate 1,301 of NZ_JBXYJG010000002.1, forward strand.
CGGCTTACCAATAGACGCTCAAGTAGGTGATGTGGTCACGGTGAATGGCGAAGCACAAGCGCCATTGACTCAAGCACAGCTTGATGTAGGTGTAATTACTACCACGGTAATAGCGCCAGCTGAAGGAGAGATCTTGGACGTTGACGCTACCATCACTGATGTTGCCGGTAATGAAAGCGCGCCAGGTACAGACAGTGCGACGGTAGACGCTGTTATTCCAACTGCTGCACCAGTTGTTACCATTAACGATGTAGATAGCGATGGAAATATTGATAGTGAAGATTTAAATGCTGATGGCACTGTAACAACGACTATCACCTTCCCAAAAGATTCAGGCTTTAGTGAGGGCGATACTGTAACTATTACTAAGCCAGATGGTACTACAGAGCAAGTTGTGTTGACTGCCAATGACCTGACCAATGGTATTGAAACAACGTTTATACCTTTAGATGAGAACAACACCAACGTTATCAGTGCTGTAGTAACTGATCCTCAAGGTAATATATCTCCTGAAGGTTCTGATCAAGCCATTACTGACTTGGTGTTCCCTGATGCTGCGCCAACTATTAGAATAACTGAAGATTCGAATGATGACGGTAGTATTAATGCTAGTGAATTACAAGATACGATTGATGTTAGAGTGACATTACCTGTTGGTACAGCAGAGGGTGACACGCTTAGTGTTACAGGCCCTAATGGTACTGTAGACTACACTGTGACCCAACTAATGATTAACAATGGTTTGATACTAAACTATGACCAGTCGTTAGTGGCTGAGGGCGGCACAGTAAACGTTTCGGCTATCATCAAAGATAGTGCAGGCAACCAAAGTACAGAAAGCACTGATAGTGCAGTGCTCGATACTTTGGTAAACACTCCAACCGTAACGCCAAGTACTGATGACGGTAGTGTTACGATTGATCCTCCTGCGGATACTGATGTTGCTTCTATGACCATCAATTATCAAGACGAGTCAGGTGTATTAGTTGAGTTAATTGCGGTAAAAGACAACTCTGGTAATTGGACGTTACCATCAACTGCCCCGACAGGCGTTACTATTGATAACGGCACAGGCACAGTTACCATTGCTGAGAATTCAGTTTTAGATGGATCTACTGTCACTGCTACTGCGACAGATGCAGTAAATAATGTTAGTGATCCTGCTACCGGTATTGCAGGCAATGACACGCTTATACCTGGTGATAGTGATGGTGATGGTATACCAGATGCGGCAGGTGCGCCAGTGGTCGTGATTGAAGATGGCGGCGATGACTTTGTTAACGCTAGTGAATTAGATAGTAATGACGAAGTGGGCGTCACTGTGACTTTACCAGCAGATAGTGGTTATGAGGCTGGAGACGTTATAACCATAACAAAGCCAGATGGCACAACTGAACAAATCACCTTAACTGATGATCTAATTGCTAATGGTATTGTTACCACATTTACACCTATTGATGGTCAACTAAATACGGTAACTGCAATAGTTGCAGATCGAGATGACCCAACTATTACTTCTACTCAAGGTGAAGACACTACACAAGTCGATATTACGGCCCCTCCAGCGCCTGTTATAACGTTTGTAGAGGATAGCTCACCAGACGACGGACAATTAACGCTTCAAGAATACTTAGCAGGCAATGTCGATGGTCTTGATGAAATCTCTGTTCAGATTGATATACCAGCTGGTGTTGCGGTAGGCGATACGTTGACGGTAACTAACCCTGATGGAACTCCACGGGAATACTCAATCACTCAAGACATGATCGATAATGGCTTGCAGATTGATTATCCAGTCTCGCAGTTTCCCTACGGTATAAGTAAAGCAGTAACGGCGAAAATTACCGATGCAGCTGGCAATACATCGCTCTTAGCATCTGATACGCTAACTAATGCCATTGAAGCGCCGACGATCACTGTTGACCTACAGGACTATATTGATGCTACAGACCCTGCAACTGGTTCGATTAGTGGTAACGTCGTTACGGGTACAGGTATACCAGACAGTACTGTTACAGTGCAAGATCAGAGCGGTCAGGTTGAAACCGCCACTGTCGATGCAGATGGTAACTTTAGTGTCACTTTTGCTAATGCTCCTACAGGTAGTATTGAAATCAGTACAGTCGATTTATCTGTATTAGCTACCGTGACGGGTACGGTAATAGACGTTGCAGAGGGTGAGGTGGTGACACTAACCATCCAAGAGTTTGATGAAAATGGGATGCCAATAGGCGATGCCATCGTAACCAGTGCTACAGTTGATGCCGATGGTAATTACTCTACAGAGGTTGATGTATCTAGTTTGAATAATACAGACCAAACTGGCGATGCAGCTCAAGACGAGCATACCCTCGGTGTGGTAGCGCAAGCTACTAACTTAGGTGGTACCAGTTCAGCCACTGATTTACTTTCAGAAAAAGCGGCAGATGCTGGATTCGTTATCGATAATCCAGCTATACAATCTGCATTTGATGGAACAGGATTAAACAATGATATGTCATTGGTTTATGGACCATCGGAAACGCAAATTTTACGTGATCAATTCCCAAGTTATCTTACGGGCTATACCATTTCTGAAGAAACCAGCTTTACTGACCCGTTATTATTTACTAATTATAATGACACTTTGATAGTTGATAATTCATTAAATATCTTGGGTAACGATGCTGGTGCTCCTAATGACGGCGGAGATCCGAATAACTATGGATCTACAGATGCGGATAGGAATCTAGTATCAGTTGATACAGGAGATGGGGATGACACATTAGGCTTTACCAGCATCAATACTGGCGTAGATGCTCGAATTTATATGGGTGAAGGTAATGATGAATTAATTATCTCTGAGGATGATATCCCTACTGTTGCACGTGTATTTACAGAATCAGGTGATGATATTGTCAGAGTTGCTGACAATGTAAGTGGCGAAATTTATACCGGTAGTGGTAGCGACGAAATATACATCGATGGAAACTTATATTCTGACGGCGTGGCAATCACCGGTTTAGTCGATTTAGGTAGCGGAAGGCCGATGCCGAGCTCTTATCTCTCTGAATATCAAGATGGGTCAGGGTTAAGTCTAGGTAATGACGATAATACTGATAGTGCATCGGATACAAACTTGTTAAGAGTTGGCGGTTCTATAACTGGTGAAGTATTTGGTGGGCTTGGTCAAGATACTATTGAAGTCACAGGTAATATTGGTGCTGGAAATATTGGTAATGATAATGTTGCAAGTATTAATACTGGTGGTGGTGATGATAGCTTAACAGCTGCAAACTTGGTAAATGGTCAAGTAAGTACTGGAGACGGTAATGACGTGGTCAATGTAGGCGATATCAGAAATCAATCCTTTGTTAATAGTGGGGCAGGTGATGATGAAATCAATCTGACTGGTAACCTAAATACCCTATCCTATATATGGTCTGGTACCGGCAATGATACCATTAATATTGATGGTTACATCAGTGACTCGTCGGATTTATTATCTGGCGCTGGTGATGACAACTTAACGGTTGGTGGTGATATTGACGGCGATGTAAATATGGGAACAGGTAATGATTCTATAACTGCTTCACGTTTCACTGGAGATAGTATTACTGGAGCTAAAGTAGAGATGGGTGATGGTATTGATTCAATAACCTTAACCGATGTCGTGACAGGCGCTGGTTATAATGCTAGATTAGATAACATTACCAATGTTGAATTAATAGATTTAAGCTCCGCCGGTCAACAGGTCTTAGATTTTGTTAATGCAGAAGCGGTTCGTCAGAATGGTTCCGGCAACGATGATAATACCTTATACATTAACGGTACCAGCGAAGATGAAGTCAATATCGGTAGACAAAGCTCAGCTGGCAACGGTTATAATGACGTAGCGTCGGATTCAGGTCAATGGCAATTCGACACTGCTAACGACAAGGTTGTAGATAGTGTTAATTATAATCTATGGACTTACGATGGAGATAACGGTCAAGCTCAAGTCTATATTGCTGATACAATTAATGTTATTTAATCTACAATAAAACTTTGAATTTAAAATTGGTTAAAAAAACGTCCTCACAATGAGGGCGTTTTTTATTTATCATAATGTACAAGAAATTAAAAAAGCAATTTGATATAATCCACTCTTATATAATTTAACAAATTAGTATTGTATTATGCCGTACAAAATCTCAAATCCTCAAACCTTTAATCCCTTGAATAATCATATTGGAACCAATCAATATGATGGTGATCATCAACAACCTAATAGTGATGAAGCTCATAATCATACGAGTAATGATATAGAGTTTACAACTTTTAATTCTAACCAAATAGATATTATAGATGCAAATAAAGGCGATCATTTAGTCAAATCTCAAATCAAGCATTCAAGCGAACACCTAATTGAGCATAAAGGTACCAAATCAGCTCGCTTTAAAAAGCTCCAAAAAAAGCTGCGTAAGCAAGTATCGCATGCAATTCGTGATTTTAATATGATCGAAGAGGGCGATGTGATCATGGTATGCGTATCTGGCGGTAAAGACAGTTATACGCTACTAGACATTCTATTATTTCTAAAACGAATTGCGCCTATTAACTTTGAAGTCGTTGCAGTAAACTTAGATCAAAAACAGCCAGATTATCCTGAAGATATATTGCCAAATTATTTAAAAGAACAGGGTATACCGCACTACATTTTAGAAAAAGATACCTATAGTGTGGTCAAAAGTGTGGTACCAGAGGGTAAGACCTACTGTTCAGCGTGTTCGCGCCTGCGCCGTGGTTCACTATATGGATTTGCGAAACAAATTGGTGCTACCAAAGTTGCATTAGGTCATCATCGCGATGATATATTAGCAACATTCTTCTTAAACTTGTTTCATGGTGGTAGTTTAAAAGCCATGCCGCCAAAGCTGTTAAGCGATGATAAACAAAACATTTTAATTCGCCCATTAGCTTATGTCGAAGAAAAAGACATTATTAAATATGCGCGCTACAAAGAATTTCCTATCATTCCATGTAACCTATGTGGAACTCAGGAAAACCTACAACGCGCTATGATTAATGATATGCTGCGCGAATGGGACGATGCTCACCCACAACGTTTGGCTTCCATATTTAAAGCGATGCAAAATATTGCACCATCACAACTAGCTGATAGAGATCTATTTGATTTTGAAAGTTTAGAATTAGATAGAGATGATAACGAACGTCCATTTGAAGGCATGAATATTCAAGTGGGGGTTGAGTCTGAACTTTCTGTCATAGGTCTGCCAACGCAGCCAGATGTTAAGCCTTTTGGTACCAGTAGTGATTTTAAAGCCCATAGTGATAGTCATCAAGACAAACGTCGAAGCAAGATACCCACTATTAATCCTATACTATAAAATATAACTTAAAATATTAAACAAAAAAAAGAAGAACCATAATGGTTCTTCTTTTTTATAGTTTTTTAGTTTTAACCAAAATCAATAACCATAGTCAAATAAATCTAAAATGGTTATAAGGCACCGAGTGCAAGTACTACATATGTAGGCTAAGCGAGGTTAATGCCGTAACTGTTTAGTAGTTCGCTGACTATAGTTTGCTGATTAAATAAAGGGCTATAGTCTCTCTTAACGTTATTTATCAAACGACTTTAAAGGTTTAAATTCAATTCTATCCTGAGGTAACTGACCCACACTGGTAAGGCGCCAGTTTAAATCGTCTTCGCTACTGACCTGAACATAGTACTTAGATGCCAATTCGTAAAGTTCAACATTAGCAGAATAAATGTTTTTATTTTGATGAGTCAGTACCGTGTCTCTATCTTTATTAATATCAGTCGCGTGTGAAATGGATAATTTCAATTCATCAGGGTAATAAATTGGCGTCCCGTCTTTTAGATTACCAGATTGCAAGCTTATTTCTGGATAATTAAGGATAAAAACAATGTCACCATTTTGCGAGAAAGTCATGTCACCATTTAAACCTAAATCATGCGCCAGCTTATCGCGTGACACATCTTGATATAGGGTTTTTCCGTCCATATACCAATCATCTCGAACAACAGTATCTTTAATTTGTACCGAATAAAAAACAAACCAAATGCAAGCCACAACCACAAACAAAGGCAGACCGATGACGAAAATTAATACCATGTAATTTTTATACCAAGGCTGAGTATCACGATGGCCATAGCTGTTTGTTTGATTCATTTTATTCATGTAAAACCTATAAAATAACTATTTTTGAGATGTAAATACATTTGTTCTTTCAGCATGATATGCCCCATCTTTACTATCGACATTGAATGTTATGGGTATTTCAGTCTTTTCGATAGTATTTGGATCTGCGGTTACGCTAACTGGCATGTCATAACTTTCACCAGCATTCAAAAATACACTTTCAAAACGCGTAATTAAACTAAATCCTTCTGGTGCAGATATTGATAGTACATAGTCATGCGGCTTTTGAGTTTTGTTGGTAATTTTAATAATATAACTATTAGAAACTTTACCCTCTGATGTGACTGAAGATAAAGAATTACGGTCACCACGGACATCAATTTGCAACGGTACTCTATCTACTAAGGCATAGGTCATAACGCCTATAAATACTGACAATAATAATAGATAAGCAAACAGTCTTGGTCTTAGGTAACGACTTTGCTCATTCTCTACCAATTGCCTTTCCGTGGTGTAACGTATCAAGCCACGTGGATATCCAACCTTGTCCATTATATCATTACAAGCGTCGATACAGGCAGCACACTGTATACATTCAACTTGAAGTCCATCACGAATATCAATACCTGTAGGACATACTTGAACACACATGGTACAAGAAATACAATCTCCTAGATCTTCGGGATGGGTGCCTTTTTTACGAGGTCCTCTAGGCTCACCTCGATTATAATCGTAGGAGACAATAAGCGTGTCTTTATCAAACATCACACTCTGGAAGCGCCCATATGGACAAATGTGTATGCACATAAATTCGCGCATGTATGCCGCATTGGCATACGTTGCGAACGTGAAGATAAACATAGAGACCCAAACCCATGTGGGCCAATCTGGAAATGGTATACCCCCTATAAATTGCCAGCTACCATATAAAAAATCTGTACCCGCTACATAACTGACAAAGGTTGATGCAGTAATAAGCGCCATAACAAACCAAATAAAATAGATCAATAATTTTTTCGCTATTTTACTGGCAGAATTTGGCTGTTTATCAAATTTAATGCGTTTGTTACGATCGCCAATCACCCATTTTTCAACATGCTGAAACAAATGAACCCAAATTGTTTGAGGGCACGCGTACCCACACCACACACGTCCAGCATATACAGTAACCATAAATAGTGTAAAAGCGGCAATAATAAAAAATGCTGCAACAAAAAAGAAATCTTGAGGGAATAAGGTGAGACCAAATATATAGTAATGTTGACTAGGTACGTCAAACCAAATTGCTTGGCGACCCTCATATTTAATCCAAGGTAAGATTAAAAATAGTGCCAGTAAAAAGTACATACTAAATAAACGTATGCGCTGATAAAAGCCATCTGTGAACTTCGGATGAATACGTTTTTTTGTGGCATCAACATCATGTACTGGAATCATTTGGGGGGAGGGGGCTGACATAAAGTTACCTCTAAGGATTAAATCTATTATGCTGGCTATTAGATATCTATAGTCTTAACCGTATAAATATCTGATTGTCATATTTTAACACTTAACCGTCTAAAAATGGGGGTGTGCGTAAAGAGGAATGCTGCTATACCTATATAAAATCTACATGTAATTCAATAATATATAATTTCAAAAACATCTATACTCTAAAAAATATCTATAATCTAATACAAAAAGAAGTTTCAAAATACACAATTATATATTACATAATGGAGACGAATGAGCAAAAATAAAAGAGGGACTGTTTAACAGTCCCTCTTCTACAATTTAATTAAATATTACTTAATTTTAAAGCTTTATATCATCATCTAAAAAATTATTCAGCAGCGACTTTTTGTGATGACTCAGAAGTAATCACGGCGTTATTAGATAATGAATAAACATAAGCAGCAAGAAGCATAATACGCTCATTACCTAACTTAGTTTCCCATTCTGGCATAACACCAGCACGGCCATAACGAAGTGTATCACGAATGGTCTCACGATCCCCACCGAATACCCAGGCACCATCGGTTAAATTAGGTGCACCGATATTAATATCACCAGTAGCATCTTCACCATGGCATATGAAACATTTAGTGTCATAAATCTCTTTACCTTCAGCTATCAATGAAGGATCTAGTTCCGTAGGCTCTTGATTATCTGAGATAGATAAGACATATTCTGCGGCTGCACGAACCCCTTGTTCTCCGATATCATCTCGTTGAGCAGGCATAGGTAAAGGAGCATCTGGATCTAAATTTACATGCCAACCATTATGAAGCGTAAATAAGATATTTTCAGGCTCACCACCGTGTAACCAGGCATCATCCGTGAGATTAGGATAACCAGGCGCACCTTGTGCAGTTGATCCATGACATACTGAACAGTTTTGTAAGAATAAACGTTCGCCAGCCATTAAAGCACGCTGATTTTCAGTGAGTTCTAATACAAAGGGTGCCAACGTATCTAATTCTGCGTTGATCTCATCTTCTAACTCTTTACTACGCTCAGACTTGATCGGTTCTTTAGCTTGAAGAGAGGCGAGCTTTGCTAATTGTTCTTCAGCATTTGGATTTTGAAGAAACGAATTATAAAACGACGTTTTAAAAATCTTATCATTCTTCTCAAGATTACTATATAACTCGTTTTCTTGAGTCCAAGGGACCGTTTCGCCATTTACTTCAACCGTAGAAATACCTTTGAAATGACTAGGAAAAATAGCTGGGAATAATAAAAAGTAAAGTAGTGCCCAAACTATTGAGCCAAAGAAGATAACTAACCACCATTTAGGTAATGGTTTATCATACTCTTGAATAACGTCATCATAAGTATGACCAGTTGTACCATCTTCTGCTAAATCTGGTTTGTTACGCAATACAAAAAGTAACACGCCAAGAATACCTAGCCAACAGGCTAGAGTTAAGATGGTGATCCACGAACTCCAAAATATACTCATCTTTTATCCTTATTGCGTGAGGTAGCAGAGGACGCATTTAAGTCATCGTCTAATGCTAGTTGTGCATCTTGTTCAAAGCGCTTCTTATTTTTAGGGGAATACGCCCACCATGCGATGCCTATAAAAGCTATAAAAGCCCCGACAGTCGCAAATATTTGTAAGTCGCTCATGCTCATTATCTTTGACCCTCCATCGCAATACCTAATTGCTGAAGATAAGCGACTAAAGCATCAAGCTCTGTAGCACCTAAAACCTCGTCGGGTGCTTCTGCAATATCTGATTCAGTATAAGGAACACCGAAACGATCGCGGAACAAACGCATTTTTTCTTGAACTTTAGTACCGTCTACTTCACGTTCGGCTAACCATGGGAAACCTGGCATAACTGATTCAGGTACTAAAGATTGAGGATTAATTAAATGCTTCTTCTGCCAATCATCAGAATAACGACCACCTACGCGTGCTAAATCAGGACCTGTACGTTTTGAGCCCCATAAGAATGGATGGTCCCATACAGATTCTGCAGCGCGCGAGTAGGGTCCATAACGCTCAACTTCAGCACGTAGTGGACGAACCATCTGAGTGTGACAAACGTGGCACCCTTCGCGAATATAAATATCTCGACCTTCAAATTCCAATGGTGTCCAAGGTTGCATTGTAGGCAGTGGTTTGTTCACACCACCTTCTTCGGGCGACTTATAGTCAAAAATTAATGGAACAATCTCTACTAATGTTGCAAAGCTAATTGCAATAACAATAAAGATGACCAGCAAGCCCGTATTTTTTTCAATTATTTCATGAGGTGTACCCGCCATGATATCTCCTTAAGCGATTGCTGGTTTATACATTAACAGACTGAGTGTCTTTATCATCATCGATGATAGGTGAGTGATTGGTTGGATCAGCTTCGTCAACAGGACGAGCGCTTGGCATCTTAATCGTTTTATATGCATTATATGCCATAACTACCATACCACTTACATATAGAAAACCACCAAATGCACGACCAATATATGGATAATGCGAGAACGTTACGGTCTCAATAAAGTTGTAAGCAAGCGTTCCATCTGGATTCGTTTGACGCCACATCATACCTTGGCCAATACCTGAAATCCACATAGATACGATATAAAAAATTGTACCAGCAGTCGCCAACCAGAAATGCGTATTAATCAAGCTGATTGAATACATTTTCGGTTTGTTGTAAATACGTGGGATCAATACATATAACGAACCCATAGTAATCAAACCAACCCAGCCCAATGCACCAGAGTGTACGTGACCTACCGTCCAGTCAGTATTATGCGATAAAGCATTGACTGTTTTAATAGACATCATAGGACCTTCAAACGTTGACATTGCATAAAATGACAATGAAACGATCAAGAAGCGAATAATAGGATCGGTACGAAGTTTGTCCCAACTACCTGATAGGGTTAATACCCCGTTAATCATACCACCCCAAGAAGGCGCGAATAAGATGATTGAGAAAACCATGGCCAAAGACTGAGTCCAGTCAGGAAGTGCAGAATAGTGAAGATGGTGTCCACCAGCCCACATATAAGATGCTATTAAAGCCCAGAAATGCACAATAGATAAACGGTACGAATAAATAGGACGACCAATTTGAACGGGTACAAAGTAATACATCATACCTAAGAAAGCTGCTGTCAGATAAAAACCAACCGCGTTATGACCGTACCACCACTGAACCATTGCATCAGTAGCGCCACCAAATAATGAGTAAGACTTAAATAATCCTACTGGAATGGCCATACTATTAACGATATGAAGTAAAGCAATCGTAATGATGAAAGCCGCGAAGAACCAGTTAGCCACATAAATATGAGATGTTTTACGCTTGATTAGCGTGCCAAAGAATACTATTGCATAAGAAACCCAAACAACAGCAATTAAAATATCAATGGGCCATTCAAGTTCTGCATATTCTTTAGCGCTAGTAATACCTAGCGGTAAAGTAATGACAGCAGAAACAATAACTGCTTGCCACCCCCAAAAGGTAAACCAAGCTAAGTAAGGAGCGAACAGTCTGGTTTTACAAGTACGTTGTACAATGTAATAAGAGGTTGCAAACAGGGCACAACCACCAAACGCAAAAATAACCGCGTTAGTATGAAGCGGTCTTAAACGACTAAATGTTAGCCAGGGAATGTCAAAATTTAAAGCAGGCCAAGCTAATTGAGAGGCGATAAATACTCCCACTGCCATGCCTATAACTCCCCAAACGATAGCCATGATGGTGAAAAACCTAACAATGGTTATTTCATAATCACGATCAACAGGAGAGACTGCTGTGTTATTTATACTCATTGGAATACTTCCTATACAGCCTTAAGTAGCAAAGGTGTTTACCAAACAAAAGTAGCCCTAAATCTGAGTATTAAGAAATTATGTTCTTAATCTAAGTGTAATTAAAAACACATTCTTTAGTCAATAAAATGGCTAACTGAACTGGTTAAACATAATTACTTATAATATAAAACCACTTTCGTTTGGCTGTTAAACCTGATGTTATCTAAATATGTAACTATTGTAACGCATAGCCTACAAAATATCATCTGACGAAACAGTCAAATAATAAAATATCCGTAAAAATTTTGTGGATAAGAATTTTTTGTATAGCTTAGCATAACGTCTTATAGGGCTAGCGATAATAACTCCTAAATAAAATAAAAATGACTTGTAGAGTCAAATATTCGCGAAACCTTAAAATTATTTGTACAATCAATGCTAAATCAATAAGTTCATGTTAATTTGTCGCTTACGGGTGCAAAGAAATAAATTCTTTATACAATGATATATAGTAAGCTTTGAATCTACCGATTTAATGTCTTTTTTAAATTCGCGATTCATTTTGCAATGATAAGCTATAGACATCACAAACTTATACAGGTAGTATTTTAACTCTATTTTCAATTTAACTCTATTTATAATTCAACAAGGAATGTCTTATGGCTGTTTTTTTATCAGATGAATGGTTTTCAGAAGTAGATCGTTTAACTCAAGAAGCGGGTGATTTAAATTTGCCCCCAGCATTTTCTGACGTTAAAGTGAACCTTGATGTCAGTGATACTGCAAATGGTGATGTCCAAGCACATTTAGCAGATGGCGTATTAAAAAAAGGTGAGACTGATGCGCCGACTACTATTAAAACTGATGAGGCCACAATCAAAGAGATTATAATGGGCGGCGATGCCAATCAGGCTATGCAAGCCTTTATGTCTGGTAAGTTACGTATCGAAGGTGACATGAGTCAGGTCATGACACTACAAAGCGCAAAACCTAGCGCAGAGCAAAAAGAGTTATTTAAGAAAATTTATGCTGCAACTGATAAAGCTTAATTTATAATTTTTTATAATGCACTCAGTAACGTGTTTTTGCTTAAGCTTATTTTAAAAAGAAGAGCGCCAAAAGTGGCGCTCTTCTTGCTTTAGCTCATTAGCCAAAAAATATCAGTTCAAGGAGATGAGTAAAATATCAATAGCGAGGAGTTAAGATATAAATCTAATGATTCAATTCTAATTCATATTCAATAGATAGAACATGAACAAACTACCAGAAAGAAAAAAGCAAAGTGGTAAAATATAATGAGTATAGACTCGAACTAGTTCAGAAGTTTCATCAATCAATAGAGTCAAAGCAGTACGAGTAGAGGGTAGCGTGCTATGAGTATTTGAAGTAAATGTTAATTTAGTATCATCTAACATCGGTTTTAATTTGTTCGCTGATTTATTATTATTTATAGGATGAGTCTTTATAGGCATGTCATTCGACTCTTTGATTGAAGAGGTGTCATATAATAGATTGTTATTTATATTTTTCATCAGCAATGATGAACTACTTGAGTCACTACCGACTCGTATTAAGTTTGATTGATGACCATCTAAGATGTTATTGAGCTTATGAAGATGTAAATGAGCAGATGTAAATAAGTATTTATTATCAGCACTCTTATTGGCATAAACCTTATTAAGCAAAATCTTATTTACCGAAACATTATTTGCAGCGTTACGGGTACCATCATAGGTATGATAAGTTAAGTGAGAAATCTGCGATTTTTTAGTCATAACACTTCAACACAATATATGAATTATGTTTAAAATTAAAAATATATTAAACAGTAGTTACCAAATACCTATAAATTGCTTTATAAAAACTTAAGAAAATATCATAAATTCTATATTTACAGGGGTTTGTAACATCTTAACCTTAATATATATAAGTTGTAAATAACTAATTTACCAAAAGTCAACCAATTTAAGAGTATTAATTAGTTTAAGTAAAAAATGACAAAAGCCAATCACTAAGATTGGCTTTTGTCATTTTATTAAGACTAAGTTCTTATAGTTACTATTTAATTCGATTGATTCTCATGATAAATAGCAGCTTGTAGCCAAATATTAGCTTGAATATAGTCATTGACTTGTATCGTTGAAGTATCATCGGTCGTTTTGGCAGCAATTCTAACTACAAAAGGCGACGCTTCAGGTTCGCGTAATATAGCGACATCAAATAAAGTCAGGTCTATATCAAAAAAGCGTTGATGATGAATGCCTAATACCTGACCTTGACACCATGCCTCATCTTCTTGGCCCAACGTCTCACCGAATAAGTATGCACACATATTGCCAAGATTAATTTCAATAGGGGCTAAAGGTTCATCCGTATCAGGTTGCCACTCATCAATAAGCGCCTCTAAATTATCTGGTACAACCCCATTATTATTAGCTACAATATCATTGTAAGCTCTGTGATAACGAATTGCTTCAGGATCTTCTACCACGATTATCTCATCTTTATCGCTAGGTTCAATAGAGTATGCCCAACCACTAAAGTTTACAAAATATTCGTCCGATTTACGGTACATATCATGATTGGCAGCATAAAACTGATCAAATGCGTAGATGATGCTCCCATCTTCGCTGACCAAACGCAAAACCGCATCTTTCGTATTATTATTAGCAATGATTCTATCGACTTTGCAAGTCAATCCATATGGGCTGTTTACACAAGGATAAGCATTAATAAAGGTCTGAGGTTTGCCATTATCCATGGCTAAAACTTGATTGATATGACACATCTCATTTGAAGATATCAGCAGTTGTTTAGCATTATCTTTAGTTAATGAGGCATCCAAGCCTGTAGCAATCGTAGCCGTATCAATAGACTGCTGAAGCCAATCTGGAACTACGTTTGATATGTCATTCGTTAATATTTGCCAATGATCACCATGGCCAGCAGTTTGTTCTTCAGTTAAAGAGAGGGTGGTCGGTTGTTGGTCGGGGTTTTGCGTGTATTTATAAGTGTGCGTAGTCATATTTAAGTTACTTATAATTAGAGAGGTTTAAGAAATAATAAAAGAGGTTAAAGTAAGCTTTGTTAGTTATATAAATAGGGGCAAGTTATACGAATGCAACCTTAAATTGTATGCAAGCTCATATTAAAATACCTCACTAAGTTAAAAAACTAATTCATTAATCATATATAGCCAAATCTTGAGCGTTGTGTCAAACTATGCACATTTCATTATTTGCTAAAGAATTCTATACAGCCTTTTATGAGCTAATGACTTAATATTAACGAATTACTATCTATTAATTAACTAACATCTATTTAATTAACTAATATCTAGCAACAAACTAAATTTTACAACTAATTTATTTACCATTACCTAACTGGTTAAGAGCCTTATTTATGTTTCGTCCGTTAGCCTTATTTTTAGGATTGCGTTATACCCGTGCCGAACGCAGTAATCGCTTCATATCATTTATTTCTCTTATATCTATCGTAGGTCTTACACTAGGCGTTGCGGTATTGATTACTGTATTGTCGGTGATGAATGGTTTTGATAGAGAAATTAAAGGTCGTATTTTAGGCATGGTACCTCAAGCGACGATCTCTTCGGGTCAAATAATTACAGATTGGGAACCTTTGTTAGAAGAAGTCAAACAAGATCCTAAAGTTACAGAGGCCGCACCTTTTATAACGCTACAGGGCATGCTTACTGCTAATGGTCAAGTTGCAGGCGTGATGATAAATGGGGTAGTACCTGAATATGAAAAGCAAGTCTCTATCATTGGCGAGCATATGGAGGAGGGGTCAATTGATAGTTTGGCTGCTGGCGAATTTAATATTGTAATGGGCATAGATTTAGCGCAATCGCTAGGCGTTATGGTAGGTGATAAGGTGACATTGGTATTACCCGAAGCCTCTCCTTCTCCTGCAGGTATCATACCTAGATTTAAGCGCTTTACGCTGGTCGGAACATATGATATCAGTCGAGAGATTAATAATATAATTGCCTATGTGCCCATGGATGACGCTGCCAAACTATTGAGGCTACCTAGCGGTGCCCAAGGGATTCGTATGCGTCTTGATGATATTTTTGCTGCACCAGAAGTGGCCCGTCGTGCAGCTGCAATTGATCCAGAATATCTATATCCAAGTGATTGGACGCAAACGCATGGTAATCTATTTAATGCCATTCAAATGGAAAAAGCCATGATTGGGCTGCTATTATTTCTAATAGTCATTGTCGCTGCATTTAACATCGTATCAAGTTTGATTATGGTCGTCACGGACAAAAAATCTGATATAGCCATTCTTAAAACATTCGGCGCCACACCGAAGCTTATTATGCAAGTGTTTATGGTACAAGGTATGTTTATAGGTATTATAGGAACGGTACTAGGAACCGTCATCGGACTGGCTTTGGCCTTCTCTATTAGCGATATAGTTGGATATATGATTCAGGTATTCAACATCAATCTACCTGACGTTTATCCAGTCAATTTCTTGCCGTCGTACGTTAAGTTTACCGATGTATTGATCATTTCATCAACGTCATTCTTACTAAGTTTCTTAATGACAATATATCCCGCTCGCCGTGCAGCAAGTATTCAACCTGCCCAAACTTTAAGATACGAATGATGACTGAGCGTCTTTATGACCGAACTATTTATAGATTTAAAGATATTGAATGCGCTGAGTCTTTAATAAAGTGTTAAGTTTTTAGAAATGACTAGTCGTTGAATTAAGTTCAGTGATATTGAAAAAAATGTCATTGTTAACATGTGATATTTAGCAAGAGTGATATAGATAAAGAGTAATGTATATGTCTGAGATTTTAGTCGCCAAAAATATTAGCAAGATTTACGACGAAGGTAGTATCCGTACGCAAGTCTTAACAGGACTTGATTTGACGGTTAGGGCTGGCGAGAGAATAGCCATTGTAGGAACGAGTGGGTCAGGTAAAAGCACGTTGTTGCATCTGCTAGGCGGGTTAGACATACCTACATCTGGTGAGGTGTGGCTCAAAGATAAATGTTTGAATAAGATGAATGAAACTCAGCGCGGTCATATGCGTAATGAGCATTTAGGATTTATATACCAGTTCCATCATTTGCTACCAGAATTTACAGCCGTTGAAAATGTAGCAATGCCTTTATTACTACGTAAAGAGGTGCCCATTAAAGATGCGCGTCATCAAGCGATAGAGTTATTGGATCGTGTGGGTCTGGGGCATCGTCTCGATCATCGTCCCGGCGAGCTATCCGGAGGTGAGCGTCAGCGTGTGGCCATAGCCCGTGCTTTGGTCACAAAGCCTGCTCTTGTATTGGCAGATGAACCGACAGGTAATTTAGATTATGATAATGCCCAGAGTGTGTTTGGATTATTGGCTGAATTACAAGATACAATGCAGACGGCTCTGCTGATGGTAACGCATGATAGAAATCTTGCTGCAATGGCTGATAGACAAATGCGACTCAAAAACGGTACTTGGGCTGACTTTGAGAAGTAAAAACTTTGACCATAAATAGTTAAGAGAAATAGTAGTCCCTTCAATTCAATCATATTATATAGCGTTATTTATGACGTCGTATATACAGCTATAAGATTATCAGTTATCAAACCTCATACTTTATCTATAGTCAGCGAAATACTAAATGGTTATGGAACTAACCCCGCTCGCACTACTATAGAAATACTTGCACTCGGTTGCCTTAAAACCATTTTAAATTTCTTTGATTATATCGATCTAATAGAGTATCTGATCAAACGATTATTCAATTTTAAAATTGCTGAGTTATCATCGTGCAGTGGTTAACTGGCGTAGTTTCCCTATGCTTGATGGTCGCAATTTTATCGATTGATCCGGCGAAGCTTCAACAAATTAATCAAGCGGTTACTTCTGAAACATGGCAGCAGTTAGCTGTTATATCGCTATTGGTAGCCGTTGTTTTAAATCTTATACGGTATTTTTTGCCTAATCCAAAACGATCAAACGATTTCCAAGTTTGTCCTGTATTTTATAACTCAGTTCATGCTTCTCGTACTACCTCACGTAAAAATTCACAAAATACTAATGAAACACTATCTGGTATAAAAGAAAATTCTACAAGCCTACGCAATGATTTAAAACATCATTTATCAACCTTAAAACGCCTTATAAATCCCCTTAGATCATTCTTTAATTTTAAGTTTGTTATCACCCTGATAGGCGCTTGTTTTCTCATCTTAGCTGTGGCCAGTCAAAGCCTGTACCAACGTATAAAGATGATTGAAAACTCGCCAAATTATTCACTGAATATAACCGCGATGGTCACGCCGATAGGTTTAAGCGACAGACGTTTAGAATTGGACTCTATATCAAAAGGTACCGATCTTAAAAATTATACTGACGTTACTAAAAATACAAAGCCTTCACGCACGGTTACAGATCAAAGCTATCGGCAACTGGTTAGGTTGACCCAGATTAGTTATTATAAAAATGTACAATCCCAAAACGAACCACGTAAGGTTAATTCTAGATCTATCTCACAAGATGATTCATATCATTATGAAGACGTTACCAATCCTTTTTATAACGCTCAAGATACACAGCCTAAACCTACCCTAGGCGGACAGCATGGTAAACCATTGCCTAAAGATATGACGGTGCTAATGAGTGTTCATGAACAAGATTTAGTATGGCTAAATGACTTGTCACCCAACAAAAGCGTATCTTTACAATTAAAGATACAACCTTTAGAGTACGTACATGCTACAAAATCAAATGAATTTAATGAATACCGCTGGCTAAGAAGTCGCCACGTAGTAGCTACTGCATCAATTATTAATCCAAAGTCTGAACAGCTTAATACAAGTGAAATAATGGAAAGTGAAGATTTAAGTTTGATACAAACAATAAATCTTTATCGATTCACTCTACGTCAGCATTTTTTAAAACTTATCCAGAATCAGTATGTCAATCATACTAAAATCAATCTAAACACTGCTGACGCATTAAATGATAACGTCTTAATAAACAATAGCGCGCATAATGGCGTTTTAAATGAAACTTCAAATCACGCGTCTTATAAAGATAGCGCCGCAGTGACACTAAGTTTGTTAACTGGTGATAGAAGCTTAATAAGCCAAGATCTAACAGCGCTATATCGGTTTGCAGGCATATCACATTTGCTTGCCATATCGGGCACACATGTTTTATTTTTGGCTATGTTAAGTGCTGCACTGGCAACGAGATTAATTACGCGTTTGGCACCTAGTGTTTATAGGCGTGTACCAAGGTGGCAATTGGCATTTAGTATTGCTGTGAGCGTGGCTTTTTTATATGCATTATTTGCAGGCTTTGATGTGCCAGCAGCGCGTACGGCCATGATGTTAATGGTTGTAGGGCTTTTACGATATCTTCTAATCAGACCATCTATCTATAAAGTCCTATTGGGGCTTGCCTTAATTATGGCTTGGATAGATATCTATGTGTTATGGCAAGCAGGTTTCTGGTTGTCTTTTATTGCGGTAGCCATATTGTATGTTTACAGTCAACGATTTGGCCAAGTTACTAATTCGCCAACAGCGTCTATAGGCAAATCTTCATTATTTGATAAGCTCACAGGCTTTATTATTGATTTAAAATCCCTAGTTTTGGAGCTTATAAAGCTACAACTTTGGGTGACACTAGCTTTACTTCCATTAAGTCTGTGGTTATTTGGAGAGGTATCTTTATGGGGATTTATCGTCAATATCTTTGCCATAGGACTATTTGGATGGGTTATTGTACCTATGAACTTACTTGCAGGAGTATTAAATACCGTAGCACCTAAGTTAGCTGATCATATTTGGTTGTTTTTAATTGACGTCTTAACCTACTTTCATCAGTTTCTATTATGGCTACATATGCAGGCCAACTACACAGGATGGTTACGTAGTCAGATCACAGTATCCGTCATGTTTGTCCTATTGTTAATCGCATTACCTTGGATACTCCCCAAAAGCACATTAAGCCGCTTGCTATCTATACCCGCCACGATGCTATTTTTTATACTAATAGTTACAAATAACGCCATGACTAATGAGGGTTTTATAGATCAATCTCAAGTCAGCTCGCTTAATAAGCAATCAGCATTACACATCAAATCTTTACATACGTCTAGTGCACATTTTTCTGCAGTCTTATTAACCAATAAAGACAGCAGCTGGTTGTTACTGTCTGAATATCCAAGTCCATATAACAAACAATCTATAAAACAAATTAACGATAAAATGCAGTCACTTACAGACAGTCTGTATAAACAGCTTGATACTCTAAATATAGATGTTTTAACTGGGATTGTCGTACAAACTGCTAGCCCTAATATGGCGCAAACTGTTGCTGGATTACGTCAGAGGATGCCTATTTATTACTACTGGCAAACCGGACTAACTCATATTGATAAGCAAGTTAAACAAAATATGGGAACGAGCAGACTAACTGCTCAAAACTGTTTAGTAGGTAAGGTATGGTCTGAGGGTGGATCATCAAATAATAACGATTTAGGGAAAGTAGACTTTAACAACACTAATTTAAATCATGATTCAGTCCTTAGCAACAATAAAGTCAGTATAAAAGCAATAACAGGATGGAAGATGAGTCAAGATGTTTCAGACTGTACCATTCAAATAAATACGAATACCCCTGTCATCCTTACTCAACAAGATGGCAGTATTCAGCATTTAAAGGATTTAGATTCTGATCAACTAAATCTAGATCACTCAAAAACAAACCGATTAGTAAATGAATCTATTGATTTAAATTCTATTGTTGTATATACCAGCGCGCAGCCTAGGATGGCATCGTTATGGCAATTATTGTGTTCGCCTAATTCTAACAGGAATGCTTCTATCTTAAGTCCTAAGAATAAACACTGGTTAACGACGTCTAAAGCGACTGTAGACCAAAAACTTATCGATAATATGACGCCTAAATCCTGGTATATACTTAAAAGTAAAGGTATGACAGCCAGCCAACAACTATCAGAGAATTTCATATATTGGCAACACTCTAACTCTTTGGATAATTAAATCTTTGTGCAAATTTACAAGTGTAAGTAACGCGATAGCGATGAAGTTTTACAGAATGACACTGACATATTAAGTAGAATCATATAGTTTGTTGAAATAATCATATTATGATTGCGTTAAATATAAACTGCTTATAAGCTAGTTTACAATTTAATATCATGAATTTGAGGCAAGTCATAGCCAGCTTATTGATAAATTTATATTAATTTATACTATGAATTGTTTATATTTAACGATACGATATCACGTTATTATCTAAGAACAGTAGGATTCACATTTTTTATGTCAAATTGGCCACCCAATCCCGATAAAGTACCTAACAATAACCAAAGTCCAAACCCATCGAATATACCACCACATACGACACCGTCTTATTCAGGAGGCCGAGAGTGGCACTTATTAGAAAAGACGTTATTGGCGAGTATAGAAGAACAACGGCGTGCTCGTCGCTGGAGTATAATTTCTAAATTATTGACGCTATGCTTTTTTTTATTATTGTTCTTTTTGATGAGTCGTGGCTGTACGCCAACAGAAAGTATCAATGCAGTCGATATTAATAAACCGCATATTGCAGTTGTAGATGTTCAGGGTGTCATCAGCCCAACAGATATCGCCAATTCGTTAGATATTAGTCAGGCTTTAACAGAAGCTTTTGAAGCAGAAGGGTCTCAAGCCGTCGTTTTAAATATTAATTCACCTGGGGGCTCACCGGTTCAGTCAGATGAAATTTGGCAGACAATGATGGACTTACGGGAAGAATATCCTGAAAAGAAATTGTATGCAGCTATTGGAGATATTGGGGCCTCTGGAGCCTATTATATTGCTTCAGCTGCCGATGAGATATATGTAAACCGTTCAAGTTTGGTAGGTTCTATCGGCGTGATTATGCCTGGATATAATATAGAGGGACTGTTAGATAAAGCAGGTATCAAAGACAATACCTTAACAGCTGGCGAGTATAAAGACATATTAAGTATGAGCCGCTCATTGACACCTTTTGAAGAACAGCATGTTAAGGATGTCTTAGATAATACGCACAAACACTTTATTAACGCGGTCAAAGAAGGTAGAGCCAAAAAGCTTAAAAACCCTGAAGAGAATAATCTATTCTCGGGCTTGTTCTGGACTGGCGAGCAATCAATTGAGCTGGGTCTTGCTGATAAAGTTGGCGGTCTAATGACTATTGAAAAAGATGTCGAAGCTGAAAAAGACATAGAAATTGACGATATTATTGATTACACGCCTATGGATCCTATACAGCAGTTCTTTGAAAGCTTTGCAGTCAAACTTGGTGCTGGCATTGGTACTACTATTGATATGAAGTTATTACCTAACGATTCAGCTTCTGGTGAGATGAGATAAATGGCCGATGTCAATGGTAATACTTATGTTAATGCACCAATAGATAAGTTCGATATATTAACTGTGGATTTGTCTGGTTTGCCTGTGTCAAAGATCACAGGCAAGCCAGTATTACATTTTGCACACGCTAACGGTATGCCTAGTGAGGTCTATACGACGCTATTTGAAATATTGTCTCAGCGTTTTACTATTGAATATATACCTGTACTCGGTATTGACCATGTAGAGACCTTTGATAAAGATCAAAAAAGTACAGATATAGATAGCACGGATTTTAGCAATAAGCAGTCTAATAAATATCCCATCGATAACCATTGGCATAGCCTAACTGAACAGGTGATTGACAGTGTTGGAAAAGCTCAGACCAAACATGGTATCCAAATCATCGGTTTAGGTCATTCATTAGGTGCATTGTGTACGTTACAGGCTATGTATAAAAAACCTGCATTGTTTGCTCAATCTGTACTGATGGATCCACCAATAATTTATGGCAAAGACAATTTTGTATGGCATATGAGTAAGCTTTTGTCTCAGCGAATCGCGGATAAATTATCACCGGCAGGCATTTCAAAATACCGTAGAGATGTTTGGGATAGCCGAGAACAGGCTAGAAAGTTGTTACGACCTAAAACTTTTTTTAAAAATTTTGATGAGCGTACTTTTACTGATTATATTAAATATGGCTTACGTGCACAAAGTGGCAGTGATGATAAAGTAGCGCTGAGAATACCTAAGAGCGTTGAGGTAGCCGTATTTAGAACCAATCCTTCGTGGTACTGGTTAAAGCCTAATAGACCTCCTAAAAAGCCTGTCACGCTTTTGATTGGTAAAGACAGTAAGTTTTATGAACGCAAATTCCCTCATAAGATTAAAAAAAGGTTATCAATACCTTTTAAACTACACACGGGTGGTCATATGTTTCCTCTTGAATATCCTGAGTCAGTGGTAGCGCTCATAGTAACCACGATAGCAGAACAGATGAAGTAATGGCATTAACTACTAAAACTGCTGATAAAGAATCAACAATGCAATCCTTGCCCAAATTATTTAGTAAACCTGGTGTATTCGTGTTGACCATTTGCACTATTGGGGTTTTTCTAATTGCGCAGTTGCTAGGTGTCTATATATTTGCACCCATCGTATTTGCTGAACAACAGTTAAGTACGGCTCAAAGATTTGTAATGGGCAGTTATGATGGTACAGTCACCAGTTACGCCATGTTATTCACATTCGTGGTTATGTTGCTGTTTATATATTGCATAGTCAGTCTACGACTAAGACAAAATGCCAAACATAGCACTTCTGATTTAGCGAACGTATGCACTGCTGACTCACCCACCTCGAGTGCTAATATTGACAATCAGGTAACTGCTTCAACTTATCTTGGACTAAAGCGGTTTCCAATCAAAATTGGATTGATTGTTTTACTATTATGGATTCTATTTATCATAGGCAGTGAAGCTTTAACCTATACCTTAGACAAAAATCCGACAGCGTTTGTTGACGAGCTATATTTTACGGCCGACCCTAAGTGGCTGCTCATAGTTGTCATGGTTTTGATAGCACCAATTTATGAGGAGTTTATGTTTAGGGGTGCTATATGGCAGGCAGTACGAGAGCAAATGAATGGTAGGGCAGGCAACATCTTAGCTGGTATGGTGACAAGTATACTGTTTGCTATTATTCATTTGCAGTATGAGCTTTATGAAATGAGTGTTGTGTTTGCCTTAGCGTTGATTCTTAGTTACGCCAGAGCGAAGTCTGGATCGCTTTGGTTGCCTATTATAATTCATATTTTAAATAATGGACTGGCAATGTTTTTTTACTTAATTGCTCAGTAGCTTTCCTGTAATCAGTAGCTTTAATCCATGAATCAGTAACTTTAAATTAGAAACTTTAATATAATAGAAAATAGCCTAAGCATATACTAAATTATTCTCATACTTAATTAGGCCCAAATCCAATTTTATATGAACTTGTTCTTAAGTTTGTTAATTAATGGCTTCTTTACTATCGTAAATAATTTGAATAGTACGGTTTGCTGCCTCTTGAATTTCAGCAACTGTTAACTGCTTTTTACCACTTAACGCTTGGCGCCATTTACGAGCGCCAGGTAGTCCTTGAAATAATCCCAAAAAGTGCCGTGCTATTGAAGGTAAAGGTTCACCTTTGGCCACTTGTTCTTCAAGATAGGGGTACAGTCGGACTAAAATATCGGCTTGGCTCGGTACTGGGGCATCCCATAATTGCATCGATTCAGCTAGGATATAAGGGTTTTGATAGGCTGCTCTGCCTAACATAACACCGTCAACATATTGAAGATGTTCTTTAATTTGCTCAATATTAGTAATCCCACCATTTATTTCGATATCAAGCTCAGGGAAGTCCTGTTTGAGACGATAAACATCTTCATATCTAAGCGGAGGGACTTCTCGGTTCTCTTTGGGACTCAGACCGTTTAACCAAGCAATACGCGCGTGTACGATAAAGCGCTGACAGCCTTGTTCAGCACTGGCACTCACAAAGTCTTTCATGAATTGATAACTGTCGTAAAGGTCGATACCAATTCG
Source organism: Psychrobacter sp. CX21 (assembly GCF_057396255.1). Taxonomy (NCBI): domain Bacteria; kingdom Pseudomonadati; phylum Pseudomonadota; class Gammaproteobacteria; order Moraxellales; family Moraxellaceae; genus Psychrobacter; species Psychrobacter sp. CX21. The sequence continues at coordinate 25,689 of NZ_JBXYJG010000002.1, forward strand.
ATGTTTAACCGTGATAGGAATGTCCACTGCTGCCTGCATATTATGCACAAGGGCTGCGACCGTATTTGGCTCAGCCATTAAGCAAGCACCAATTTTATTATGCTGAACTCTATCAGATGGGCAACCTACGTTAATGTTGACTTCGTCATACCCTCTGTTTTGAGCTTCGATGGCACATTGAGTCATCTCATTTATATCTGCACCGCCTAGCTGAAGCACAAGAGGATGTTCACTGTCGTCATAACGTAGCAAACGATCCGTATTGCCATGAATAATGGCGCTTGTTGAGATCATTTCAGTATACAAATAAACATAAGGGTTAAATAACCGAGCAAAAAACCGATAGTCTGTTGTGGTCCAATCGATCATGGGGGCGACAGATAAGCGTTTATTATGCATTATATTGGTATATTGGGAGGTGGTTTCGGTCATAGCAGCGTTATTCATGTGACTCACATTATTAGATTGATTCATAAGTTCGTAATAAGAAAGTACGTTAATAACAAAGTACTTTAATAAGAAAGTACGTTAATTCATAAGCTCATAGGTTTAAAATAATTTTATCCAGTAATAATAGAGTTATTTGTTATTACTTACTCATCGAAGTTTTAGGTGTTTAAGTAAAAGTTTATTTTTGATGTTGTATCGTATATATATAGTCGGCGAACTTATAAAGAGTCACGGTGTTAACCTCGTTAAGCCTACCCTAGTAGTACTTGCACTCGGTTGCCTTGTGACTACTTTAAAGTTCTTTGACTATAGTATATTTATTTGAAATATTATAAAAACTTTAGACTAAAATTATGGGGGTACTATCTATCGATTCAAATTAATTGCTTACACTAATCAATAATAGTTATGGTATCGAGTTTTGGAGAACGGTACATATATAGCCCGATAATAAACGCAACAATACCAACAAAAGTTAAATATAACGCTGGCGTGAAACTTACAATATTGGTTGCATAGCTTAAACCAAACGGAATAGTAACCCCAACAACAGCGTATACTATATTGTAAATGATTGAGACAGCAGTCACTCGATATTCAGTAGGGAATATTTGTACCAATAGCACCGCACCTAAACTTATGATACCAGCACAAAATCCTAATATAGAATACATAAATAGAATAAGAATGCCGCCTGCATTACTTAAGTGGTAGAAAAATGCCAATGCTTGAACGATTAAAACTAATGAACCAAACATCAATGCTCTTCCCACACTACTTCTGTCTGCAAGTAATCCAAAAAAGATACAGCCTAATATAAGAAAAATCAGGCTTAAGATATGTGATAGGTTTAGAATAGAATCATCAATGCTAAACTTTAATATGATTAAATCTGGTAGCAGTATAGGAATCGTTATGGTCAAGCTTGATATAATAAAGGTCGTCACTACGGCAATAAATATTGCATTAAAGCGGTTGAAGGGGGTGACATTTTCATATTTATTTTGTTCATCTTCAGGTCGATTTTTTGCTTTCAAAAAAGCAGGGGTTTCCTGTAATATATGCCATAAAATTAGGCTAACAAAACTCAAGGCAGCGCCCCAAATATACGGAATTCGCCATCCAGAATCTATCAACTCAATTTGTGTGTAAGTGGTCGTTAGTAAGCTATAAATAATATTGACAGCGATAATGCCCACAAAATAGCTTGCTGTGACCAGGGCTAAATATGTGGACAAGTTTCTTTTAGGTACATACTCAGAGACAAATACCCATCCTAGAGGCGTATGAGCGCCAATTGCCATACCTTGTATCAGTCTTAATAAAAGTAGCAACATGGGTGCGAACACACCTATTTGTGCATATGTTGGCAGGCAAGCAATAACCAGGGTGGTAATAGAGATTGCCATTAGGCTGACTAATAAAGCAGGTTTACGGCCGTAGAGATCTGCATAACGTCCAAGAATAACGCCGCCAATTGGCCGTGACAAATATCCTGCGACGAATATACCTAACAGTTGCAGTTTTGAGAGTAGAGGATCAGAGGCTGGGAAAAAAGCTGAACTGATGATGTCCGCAAAAAATAAATAAATAAGAAAATCAAAGTAAGCTACCGCATTACCAAAGCAAATAACCAGCAATTGTCTAGTTGAAAAACCGTGTTTATTGTCAGTTAGAGTGAATGGCATAATTCTTACTTTAATTGATGGAAATTACAAAGGGTAAATAGGGTTTGCTAATAAACTAATTATTTTAATACGGATAAACAAACATTAGCGCATCGAGTGCATTTTATGCATAAGCTATAAATTTATAATCTTAAAGCTTATAAATGAAAATGAACCAGTCAATTATTTTTACTTTTATTTTGTTTATAGCAACCAATCAATGGGTAGCGACGACATTATTTTCAACCAAAATGAATCTATTAGATCTACATTTGGTTCCTTGTCATATGTCACAAGCGCATCGTTTTCTATGGTTTGCCATTGAAGGCGTCCATCGTTTGTCAAAATAACTTTATAGGCACTGGTCAACAAATCATCTTCGATAGCATCATGTAGCTGTGTTGCTAATTTGTCATCTCGTATCACCACACCTATCTCTGTATTGATATTTGCAGAGCGTGGATCGACATTGTATGAGCCTATAAATACATTTTCATCATCTACCGCGAATGTTTTAGCATGCAAACTTGTTGAGGACTGCGATCGGGCGCGCCATAATTTATTCTCACGCTCTTCTTGTGATGCGATAGGTTTTAGCTCATAAATAGCAATGCCAGCCTTTAGAAGCGCAGAACGCCACTGTGCGTATCCAGAATGGACAGCAGAAACATCGGTCGCACTGAATGAATTGGTGAGTATCTTAACCCGAACGCCTTGTTTAGAAAGTTTGATTAATGTATCCACACCCTGTTTTGTAGGTACAAAATAAGAAGATACAATTGAAAGCTGCTGCGTAGGCTTACCTAGCAAACGCCTTAACTGGTATACCAGATGGTTGTCAGGGTTGGCATTTGCAATTAGCTTTTCGACCTCATCGCTCAAAAAAGTCATATCTGTCCAGATAAAAGGCACTTCTTTATTTAGTAAATCTATACCAATATTATTACTTTGTAAGGCTTTATCATAAACGGATAGCTCAGTATCGTTCTTCGCAAGTTTATCGGGATTAATTTCATTTAAATAGGAAATGAACATCTCTGTACGCTCAGATTTCGTAGGATCAATCGCATATTTATTGTCGACTAATGTTTCAATATCATAAGATATTGTAGCGTGCCAATAGCTTTCAAAGCTTTCAGTGATATCGCTGACCACATCACCTACCAATAAGACATCAAGATCAGCAAATTGACTGTTTTCACTATTACTTAAATATTCATCGCCGACATTACGCCCACCAATAATGCTTAACTGACGGTCAAATGTCATACTTTTATTGTGCATACGATGATTAATACGTTTTAAGTCCGTCACGTAATTAAGTATTTGTAATTGGCGATGTGACATTGGGTTGACAAGACGGACACTGATATTAGGGTGGCTGGCTAAACGACGCAGCTGCTTATCTAGTTCAACGTTATTATTAAAATCATCTAGTAGGAATCTAACAATAACGCCACGTTCAGCTGCCATCCAAAGCTTTTTTAGTAATAGCTGACCTGCTTGATCGTTGTGCCAAATATAATACTGCACATCAATACTATTATTAGCCATATCACTTAATATGCTTCGAGTGGCAAATGCTTCAGTGCCAGTAATGATAGGTAAGTAACCTGACTGCTTAGGGTGAAGGCTATTTTGTTCAGTAATGGCTTCTGAAAACTTGGCATCTTCAACCGTATAAGGTGTACTGTCACTGTAACGCGCCTCTAAGCTTTTCGATAACTGTAGACTACTTTCAATATGAGGGTTTTTCGGTAAGCTATTACAAGCAGAGATACCAAAACACATGATTGATATTAGACTAAGTCTGACGATATAACCAAAAGTAATGTCATTAAAAGTAGAGAAGGGCATAGGGCGCTCGAACTGAGGTTTAGGTAATAAAACGATTTAAATAAAGGCTAATGATATAAGCAAACTTAACGTAAAATTAGCTAAGATGAAAAAAACAGTTTAAATCATGAAAACTCAACTTTGAGAAAACGTTTAATAGAAATTTTAATTAAAATAAAAACAGCAAATCATACTATCCAATTAAATCAAACCAATCTAACTCTTAAGTATAATTGTAATTAAAAAATCAATTTGATGATAAATGTTAACATTGCGTAAGACGCTTATGCCTATCTAACCTACTAAACTAATGCATACCAACATACTGACATACCAACTTACTAATTTATTCATCTTCAATTATCATCGTTGACAAAGATTCATAAAACTTAGCAAATTCTGAAAAGTCTGCGGACCCTGGTTCATGCTGATTACTGGCACTACGGATTAAGCTGGCAACTTGTGCCATAACTGGTGCAGGTACTTGCTCCTGAGATTGTAAGTCAATAGCGATACCACAGTCCTTTGCCATTAAGTCAATGGTGAAGGTTTTAGGGAACTCACGATTGACAATTCGCTGCGGAAAAGTTGCGGTGGTAGCAAAGCTTTGACCACTCGCTTTATTGATACAGGCCAATGCATCCGATGGGTTAACGCCGTGTGCTTTTAATACAGATAGCCCTTCAGCTGCTGCCCAGGCATTAATAGCAAATAACGTATTGTTGACCGCTTTAACTGCAAATCCTGCGCCACTAGGACCCACATGAACAATCAACCCTGCAAAGCAGTCTATAGCTTTGGTAGCAGAAGATAATGCCTCTGAATTTCCCCCTACCATCACTGTTAATATGCCCTCATCTGCACCAGTGGTTTGACCTGAAACAGGCGCATCCAAAAACTGACAGCCTATTTGCTCTAATTTTTTTTGACTGGCTTTAGCGTGTTCAGGAACCCCGCTGGTACAATCTACCCAAATACTACCGGATTTAATATGGTCATACGCTGTTTCAATCACCTCATCTACCACATCACTCGTGGGTAAGCATGAAAATATAATGTCTGCATTTACGGCATGTAATAGGTTAACAGATCGCGTACCAAATTCTTTCGCATGAGCATCAGCCCTGTCTGAAGATCTATTCCAAACTAGAACATTATCAAAGCTTGTGACCAAATGCTTTGCCATTTGATATCCCATCGCGCCTAGCCCAATAAAACTGACTGTTTTAGGTTCTGTACTCATTTTTAGCTCCGTGTTTTAAAACTATTTATGCATGTCATGTTGATCATACAATAACTATGTGCGTTAGATAATGTATGTTAAAAATTTTAAGTTTTTAGTAATAAAGAAAACGTGTAAACGGTAATTATAGTTAATAGCAGTTTGCGACATTAAAAATGCAAACAATCTCCCAATAACTTGTTAAAATACAAGTCGATTTTCTTAAGATTAATTTTCAACTTGCTGATAATACTATGACTGATAACGTACCAAATAAAAATGAACTTAAGGCTAGCGCTGCAAGTAATGCAAATAATACCGATTCTACCACTGATGCTAACCCCACAGTTAGTAGTGAAAATACACAGCAAGGTTTGAACACTGAGAGCGGGCTCGATAGTAACTGGCGTAATGATGCGCTTGATTTGACTCAAGACTATAGCATGCAAACTATGGCAGTGCGAGCCGGACAATATCGTACTAATGAAGGCGAACATAATGAGCCTATCTTCACAACAAGCTCATATGTCTATCAATCTGCTGCTGATGCCGCTGCTCATTTTAATGGCTCCAAAACAGGAAACGTCTATTCAAGACATACCAATCCTAGCGTTCGCACCTTTGAGCGTCGCTTAGCGGCGTTAGAAGGTGGTGAGCGTGCGGTAGCTACAGCCTCAGGTATGGGCGCTATTTTGACCATGTGTATGGCTTATCTTAAACAAGGCGACCATATTTTGGCGGCCAAGCAATTATTTGGCTCATCGGTTGGGTTGTTTAATAATTTTATGGGTAAGTTTGGTGTTGAAGTAAGCTATGTCGATTGTTTTGACAATGAGGCTTGGGCAGCAAGTATTCAATCAAATACACGCTTGTTATTTTGTGAGACACCGAGTAATCCACTGGGCGAAATAGCTGATTTGCAAGCCATCGCTGATATTGCGCATCAACACGGCGCTTTATTTGTAGTCGATAATTGCTTCGCCACACCAGCCATACAACGTCCGTTTGATTTTGGTGCCGATATTATTATTCATTCTGCTACAAAGTATCTTGATGGGCAAGGACGGGTATTAGGTGGAGCGCTTGTTGGAAATGACGCGTTGATGCAGCAAGCTTTTGTTGTTGTGCGCTCGTGCGGAATTAGTATGAGTCCATTTAATGCTTGGGTTTTCACCAAAGGGCTTGAAACCTTAAATTTACGTATGCAGGCACACTGTGATAATGCCAACAAAGTGGCAAGCTTCTTAAATGATCATCCAAATGTAGCGAAAGTACATTTTTCAGGACTTAAAAGTCATCCGCGGCATGAGTTAGCCTCAAGACAGCACCATCGCAATAATTGCTTTGGCGCGATTATGGGTTTTGAGGTAAAAGCGATGGACGATCATACGGATCAATCTGCTGCTTGGCACGTTATAGATAGCACCCGAATGGTGTCTATTACTAATAATCTTGGTGATGCTAAAACGACTGTCACCCATCCTGCAACCACCACTCATTTTAGGATTTCAGAGGAAGCCCGAGCTGAGGCAGGTGTCACGGATGCTTTGGTTAGACTTTCTGTGGGATTAGAAGATGTTGATGACATCATCAAAGACTTGGCAAGAGGGCTAGATAGTTTAAACTAATTATATATGCTTATAATTTAGAACTCATACCTATCTACTGGATACAATGTTTTGAGTTAAAAGTACATAACTTAATCAATAAGAGTTTAAAAATTAATATAAGATATTTAGGTGTAAATAGGTTAGACGCTCATATAACTTCTATGACCTCTATTAAAGCACCAAATAATCTTATGCGTAAATTAAAATTCTTTAACTAAACTATAAGTTTTTAACTAAACTATAAGTCTTTAGCAATCAAACCACAAAACATACTTAGACGGTATCTGCGATAGTAAGATTAGATAAAACGAGAAGTTATCAGTATAATTGTCAATAAGTACTAAATTTAAATAACGACGTTAAATAACGACTTTAAATAATTATGTTAAATAGTGACGTTAAACAAAGCCGTTAAGTTTTTAATAACCAATCGACTTTATTAAATAGATAGTAATAAATAGCTATTACATTAAATTTTAAGTCATACATAAATTGATAAACATATAAGAGGTAGATATGAATATTCAAGCATTAATGCAGCAAGCACAGTCTATGCAAAAGCAAGTAGAAGCAAATGTCGAAAAAGCTAAGAAAGAGCTTGCTGATAAAGAAGTTCAAGCTGAAGCGGGTAACGGTTTGGTTAAAGTCACTATGACTGGACGTCACGTTGTAAAGCGTCTAACAATTGATCCAAGCCTACTTGAAGACGAGCCTGATTTAATCGAAGATTTGATTGCTGCTGCTATTAATGACGCGGTACGTCAAGCAGATGAATTATCTGATGCAACATTAACCAATGCAACAAGTGGTATGGGGTTACCACCAGGTATGCAAGGTTTATTCGGTTAAGTAGTGACTTCTATGGGCTATTGTATTACTGGCCCAAAAGTTCGCTTTATTCTTATCAAGCCACTGTTAACTTGATAAGTTTAATAGGTTTGAAAAATAATTTACGATGATTATGGTTATTGAGATGAAAGGGGGTAATATAAATGTTACCCCCTTTTTTCTTATATATACATTTAAAAATCATCAAATTGGTATCATATATTTACCATACATATTTATTATTCTCTATTTAAAATCTTATATAAAAAGCTTTATATAATGATTTAATGTTCAAATATTAAATAGACCTTAACTTAGCTATTATTTATTAAACATAGGTGATTCATTGCTAACTGAAAAGTTTGAAAATTTAGTAAAACAATTGCGAGTATTGCCCGGGGTGGGTCAAAAGACTGCTCAGCGTATGGCTCTGCATTTGTTAAATGGTAAAAGACCCCAAGGTGTTGCATTGGCGCAAGCACTTGATATCGCCATGCACGAGATAATAGAATGCCGCGTATGTCATTCGTATAGTGATGATGAAGTATGTCCTATATGCATAGATCCTAGACGAGACGATTCTGTATTGTGTGTGGTTGAAACCGCAGCAGATGTGATGGCAATAGAACAAACAGCAGGTTATCGAGGTCGATATTTTGTACTTGGCGGGCATCTGTCGCCTCTTGATGGTATTAATGCCGATGATCTTAATATTGATCAACTTGTTAATCGTTTAAAAAAAGACCCTGTGGATGAGCTTATATTAGCGACAAGTACGACTGTCGAAGGTCAGACGACTGCTCACTTTATAAGTGAATCGATACGACGACATGTGGGTAGAGTCACTCAAATTGCGCAAGGCATACCCATGGGTGGAGAGCTTGAGTACTTAGACAGTATGACGTTATCTCAAGCACTGCGTAACCGCTCATAAATAACCTAAGTAGATACCAATCAAAGTATAAGTACCATATCTTAAAAACAACCTATCTTTGTTAAAAGGCTAAACCAACTAATTGTACCGCTTGCACTTGTTTTCGTTGATATGTTAATTTTAAGAATCATTATAAAGTAGCACCAATTAATTAAAATATAAAGAAGCCTTTAATGACTCAGCCTAATACTAGTATTTCTAATTCTGAACCCAATACCTTGAACAGCAATATTGATTCTAAAATAAAAAATTCTGAACAGCTTCCTGTGGTATGGGTGAGAACTTTCGATGAACTTGAAAGTTGTCTTGATGATTTAGAAACCTGTCAGCGCGTTGCTTTAGACACTGAGTTTATTAAACGTAATACCTATTTTCCCATATTATCATTAGTGCAGATCAACACAGGTAACACCATATATTTAATAGATGCACCCAAACTTGACTTATCTCAGTTGTGGGTAGTCCTCGAGGATTTGCCTTTAATGATATGGCATGCGTGCGGTGAAGATTTGGGTATTTTTTACTTATTATCTGACAGTCCTGCGCTAACCAATGTTTTTGATACGCAGATTGCATTGTCATATCTGACGGGACAACTGCAAATGGGGTATCAGCAAGCGCTTAATACACAGCTTGATATTCACGTTGAAAAAGGCGAAAGTCAGTCTGATTGGTTGGCGCGTCCTCTTACTGATAATCAAGAGAGTTACGCTATTGATGATGTCCGCTATTTACTAGATTTGTATGATATTTTAAAGCAACAGCTCAATCAGCAACACCTTATGGATAAGGTGATAGAAGACTGTCAACTTTATGCAAAGGAGCTGTATGAAGCCGCCTCCATCGAAGATGATGCTACCTATTTGGCTATGGCCGATTTTCGCTATAGCGGTAAGCAGCTTGCGATATTACAAGCAGTATCAAGCTGGCGTGAAGCATTAGCGCGCGCAACCAATCAACCCAAAACTTTTATTCTAAAAAAACAGGCTTTAAGAGACATCGTTTTAGAACAGCCTGCAACCATGAAACAATTAACACAAAAAACGACCATAAATCGCAGTATTGCGAACCTCTATGGTGAGGAGCTACTCAATGTTATTGATAACGCTAGTAACTCAACTACAGATGAACAGCCTGCTCTTATAATTCCTCCTTATCGTTCAAAAGATAAAACAGTGACTAAAGCTGTTCAAAAAGTCATTCAATCATATGAAGAAAATACGGGTGTACCGGCTAACGTGCTCATGCGTAAAAAATGGCTCACACGTTTGTATGAAATAGTAGCCTTTGATTTACCGCTTGAGAGTTTGCCAGAGGGCTTAAAAGGGTGGCGATACCACTGGGTTGTTAAAACCTTAATACCTTTATTAACTAAGTATAAGCAAACCCTTTTAGACGGGATGAAAAGAAGGGCTGAATATTAAAGACATTTACGTCATAAATTTTATATAACTTGTTTTATATGACTTCAGGACAAATCTAATAGCAAATAAACTTGCTAATAGAGGATTTAAATGGCTATTGGTCGTGATTAAAATTACCGTTCTTTAAAAAATATAGTGTCTGCTTAGCGACTTCTTTGTTGACCAACAATCCAGTATGAGAGACTGCCATAGTGATATGATCAGCCGCTTCAGGTAATTTGGTCTCAGCAATATAAACAGTACCATCATGCGATCTTTCATAGTCAGAATGCTTGGATTTTTTACTGTGATAATTGAGTACTAGTTGCCCCAGTCCTCGTGGCACATTACCTGCTATGACGCCTAACTTAATATTCTCTTGTAGGGGTAAAGCGTGTCCATCCAGCGCTTTATCGTATGCACCGCCAATTAATGGGGCGATTAATCGCTTGCCATAATCTGCCGTTATACTACCTAAGTGAGGCGTTCCTAAAGTAACACAATTAGCGATTTGCCAGTTTGGATAGCGGTGTATAAAGTTGCGAATTACCAAACCTCCCAAACTATGACCCACAAGATGTATGGGTTTTTTAGGTGGATGATTACGTTTCAACCATTCATTTAACCTGTCACTATGTTTATCAATATCGTCTTTTAAACTACGATAATTATGTTGATGAGTTATAAAACCTTGTTGTCTAAAGTATTTTGCCAAAGGATACATCGTCCATGCATTTTGATGTAAGCCATGTATAAGAACAACGAAGGGTTTGTCTGAGTGTTTATCCATATTCTTCTATCTTTTATGACACTTATAATGAGTGAAATATTCTTTGAGTCATCAAAGCTATCGTTAACTTTTATCGCCTTTAAAGCAATGATATCGTTAGTTTAAATTGGTTGACTTAAGCTTAAATTCTTTAACGACGACGTAATTGTTTGACCCTAACCGTTATTTAAAATAATAGGCCCTTTATTTTGATTAAAAGGCCTATTGAAGTTATAAGTTTACTAAAGCGCTTATAAGTCATATCGACTATTATTTAAGCCTAGAACATATATAAACCTAGAACATATACAAGCCTAAAACAGCTTACATATAGTTTTCAATACTAGGGCAGCTACACATTAGGTTTTTATCCCCAAAGACATCATCTACACGTCCAACCGATGGCCAGAATTTATGCTCACGAATATAATCGAGAGGGAATGCGGCAGTATCCCGACTATAAAGATGTGACCAATCTTGTTTAGTAATGACAAATGCCGTATGCGGTGCGTTTACGACTGGATTGTCTTCAAGTGTCCATCCATCCGTACCATCTTTAACCTTCATCGCTTCTTGCTTGATGGATTTTAAAGCAGCGATAAAACGGTCTAGTTCATGCTTAGCTTCAGACTCAGTAGGTTCTATCATCAACGTGCCTGCTACAGGGAAGCTCATGGTAGGGGCATGGAATCCATAATCCATCAAGCGTTTGGCAATATCAGCTTCGGTAATACCAGTTTCAGCTTTAAGTGGACGTATATCAATAATACATTCGTGAGCTACTCGGCCATTTTTACCAGTATATAAAACAGGATAGTCATCTTTTAGCTGGCTTGCGATATAGTTAGCATGCAATAAAGCGGCTTTGGTCGCTTTTAGCAAACCATCGCGCCCCATCATCGTTATATACATCCAAGAGATAGGTAGAATGCTTGCTGACCCATAAGGCGCAGCTGAAACGGCTGAGGTCTCTTTAGGGGCATTAAATACAGGTACAACACTGTGACTTGATTTAAATGGCGCAAGATGAGCTTTCATACCTATTGGGCCCATACCAGGACCCCCGCCGCCATGCGGGATACAGAATGTTTTATGTAAGTTCATATGCAGTACATCAGCGCCAACTTCAGCAGGCTGCATGATGCCTACTTGAGCATTCATATTGGCGCCATCCATATAGACCTGACCGCCATGTTTATGAATAAGATCACAAATATCACGAATACCAGCTTCGAATACCCCATGAGTAGATGGGTAAGTGACCATTAACGCACCGAGGTTTTCGCTATGCTCTTCACACTTAGACTTAAGGTCGTCAATATCGACGTTACCACTTTCATCAGTATCAACGACGACAACCTTCATGCCCATCATTTGAGCAGTAGCAGGGTTTGTACCGTGAGCAGATTTTGGTATCAAGCAAACATGACGATCAGGCTGACCAATGGACTCATGATAGCGGCGTATGGCTAATAAACCAGCGTATTCACCAGATGCCCCCGAATTTGGTTGCATTGATATATCATCAAAGCCCGTAATCGCTTTTAATTGATCTTGCAGGCTATCAATCATATCAAGATAGCCAGTCACTTGATCATGCGGGGCAAAAGGATGCACATTTGCAAATTCATTCCACGTAATTGGCAGCATTTCACTGGTGGCGTTTAACTTCATCGTACAACTGCCAAGCGAGATCATGCTACGGTTCATCGCCAGATCTTTATCTTCTAACTTTTTAAGATAACGTAGCATTTCATGTTCGGTATGGTGCGAGTTAAATACTGGATGCGTTAAGATTTTGTCTTTACGCAATATGTCATCATTAAGCGAAATGTTGGCATCATTCGGGATAGACTGAGCTTTATTAACAAATAACTGGGTAAGAATCTCAAAATCAGTCGCATCACTGATCTCTGAGAATGAGACAGACAGTTTGGTCGCACCCTCACGCCATAAGTTATAACCCACATTTTCTGCATTTTCAAAGATTTGAGTGGCCAGCTTTTCTGACCCACACTCTACTAGAACCGTATCAAAAAACTGATCGTGGACTATGTTTAAGTCTTGATTTTCTGTATTTTTATTTGCCGCAATAATAACATGGCTAAAAGCAGTCGCCATTGCATGAATACGGGTAGCAATACGTTTTAGACCTTCTGGACCATGATAAACTGCGTACATGCCAGCCAAATTAGCTAAGAGAACTTGGGAGGTACAAATATTTGAATTGGCTTTTTCACGGCGGATGTGCTGCTCACGGGTTTGTAATGCCATACGTAACGCTGTATTACCTTGAGCATCCCTAGATACCCCAATGATACGTCCAGGAGCCGAACGTTTGGCTTTATCAGTAAAAGCAAAGTAAGCGGCATGCGGCCCGCCAAATCCCATAGGAATGCCAAAACGCTGAGTACTACCCAGTGCGATATCTGCACCCATATCAGCAGGTGATTTTAGTAGAACTAAACTCATGATATCGCTAACAACTAACGCGTAAGTTTTATTCTCTTTTACAGCAGCAATAACCTCAGTTAGATCGGTAACATCGCCTTCTCGTCCAACGTATTGGAACAACGCGCCAAAAAAATCACCAGACTTAGCAGTTTCAAAGTCACCAACAACCACTTCCCATCCGAAATATTCAGCTCGGGTTTTTATGACATCTAATGTCTGAGGATAGACACGCTCATCAACAAAGAATTGGTTTGATTTACTTTTGCTGACTCGCTTGGCCATTGCCATGCCTTCAGCAGCAGCAGTGGCTTCATCAAGTAAAGACGCACCTGCCAATTCAAGACCAGTCAAATCAATACAAACTTGTTGAAAGTTTAATAATGCTTCAAGACGGCCTTGAGAGATTTCAGCTTGATAAGGGGTGTAAGCGGTATACCAGCCGGGGTTTTCAAGCACATTGCGCTGTATAACGGCAGGCATACGTACAGGGGAATAGCCTTGACCTATATAGCTTTTGTTAACGGTAATGTCATCTGCCATCGTACGAAGCTTAGCAAGGGCATTATGTTCACTGGTGGCTAATGGCAAATCTAGTTCACGATTCATACGCACAGCTTCAGGGACAGTGTCTGCCATAAAGCTATCCATATCCTTATAGCCAACCGCTTCTAACATTTCAGCTTGTTGCTGAGCATCTGAACCTAAGTGTCTCGCCACAAAACGAGCTTCATCAAAAAGCCCATCAAAAGATAAGCCATTACTGGTATTGGTCGAAATTTTTGAAGTCATGGTTTTCCTTTGCATCAAATAAGTATGGGTTCAAGCTATTGTCACGCAAGTGCTGTACACACTTGGTGACTTTGAAGTAAACATTAAAGTAACTTACAAATATCGATAGAGCCAATATGAAATTCTTTTCAAAAGCTAGTTGTTATAAACTGGTTGTCAAAAGCTGGTTGTCAATAGTATTGCTGTCAAAAGCCGTTTATTGTACGTCCTTCTTTTAGACGTATTACCGTATTAAACCGACTTTACAAATAGGTCGTAATCAAATCTAAACTGACTATGATAAATACCTCTTTCTGCTCTCTCTCCAGCACCAATCATCATAACGACATGATGATGATCACTTAAGTTTAGTAATCGCTTTAAGGCAGGCTCGTCAAATCCGCCCATAGGGCAGCTATCAAAACCATGTGCACGAAGTGCTAACATTAGATTTTCAGCAGCGAGTGCGGTATTATTCATAGCCCAATTTTTAACATCATCAAAGGTATAATACGGCGTTTTAACCGGGCCTTTAAATTGTCGAACGGCTTTGGTTAAGCCCCATTTGGCTGCAGATATAACGTTTCCAGGGCCTCTTATAAAATCTAGGGGCACTACTTTTCCATAGTAGTCACGCACTTTTTTGGGTGCCTTACCATCTGGGAACTGTTCAATATTCTTTTTGGCCATTTCCGGCCACGTATCTGATCTTGCAACAATAGCAATCAATTTATTAGCAGTTCGCGCAGCATTTTGATTCATACAAATTTTATTCGCTTGACGGCGTTTGGCAGGCGTTTCAATAATATAAAATTCCCATGGCTGTAGATTGCTTGAGTTTGGAGCCAACATCGCTAGACGCAAACAGTCGCGCATTACTTCATCAGGTATGGGTGTGTCGGTGAACTTTCGCACCGAACGACGAGATTCTACAACTTCTGTAAAAGCGGCTAAGTTTTTATCAGATTTAACTGAATCTTTATCTGTTTGACCCTTATTAATATCATTATTATCTTGTGTTTCATTTTGTGCCGCACTTCGTGTATTGTCTTGAACATCAGCTTGAGCCTTAGTGACACTTCCTTGATCTTTATTTGACATAATTTATTTTTCCCTAAAATTAAAAATTTCGTGCGTAAATAAGGTTTAAAGCTTTCATTTTTTATTGATTGTAAAGTGTCATCCCGACGCTGGAACAACACTTTGGTAAAATAGTTATAAGACTTAGCTATATAATGTCTAGGTTTGAACGGTAGAGATAAACTTCAATAATTAAGAGTTATAGCTCTGCTTGATACTCATCAGCAGTCAATAACGCTTCGTAGTCATCAATACTATCTGGCTTAACGCGGTACATCCATCCATCACCGTAAGGGTCGGTATTAATGACTTCAGGATCGTCTTCAAGCGCTTCATTAATAGCAACGACTTCGCCTGTTAGTGGAGCGTAGACATCTGAAGCAGCTTTTACAGATTCGACAACAGCGACTTCATCGTCCACGACAACGGTATCACCGATATCAGGCAACTCAACATAGACGATATCACCAAGTGCTTCTTGAGCATGGTCTGTAATGCCGATGGTAATAGAACCGTCGTCCTCTAAACGTAGCCATTCATGACTGGCGACATACTTTAACTCTGATGGAACGTTACTCATAATTTTCTCCACTTAAATATTATTATTGAGGTTGTGTACTAATAAATCTACACAACAGGTTGGTTCATTTGATGATACTAATGGTAATGGTACTGAATTTGATTTTTAAAAAGTGCTTTTAAATAAGCTGCTTTTAACAAATTGGTTTAAAAACTACGTTATCTATCCGGCTCACTAAAATTTATATCATACCCGTCATTTTTAAACATGTATTTCTAATAGGAGCCAGATACCAAATAAATCTAAACGATATCGATGTATTATGCTACATAAACTGTTGAACGATATAAAGTATCGTACTGTATATAAGGATTATTTGGACATGTAAACATTAGCGTATATAAAGGTTACTAGGGTCTGTTGAACATTCAAATATTAGGACTGCTGATAGCTAAAAATGTTCCAAACTGTGTCTAATTTAAAGCTAATATATCTATATTATCTGCTAAATTATCTTTGTTTGAGGAAATCTATCTAATATATTTGCCACATAACCCAATTGAAAACACGTCCTAGTCGAATTGCTTTTTGCCATTACGGACGAAAGGCAGTTTTACCAGACGTAGCTCAACAAACTTACCCTTACCGCGCAAATCGACCTTGATATCGTCTTCAGCACTCACACTAGTAGGGACGCGTGCAATGGCTATAGACTGCTTTAGGGTAGGTGAGAAGGTGCCGCTAGTAATCACGCCTGTGGCTTCATCAGCAGTATCTTGATTGATGACAACCGTCATTCCTTCACGTAATACGCCACGAGTTTCGAGCAGTAGCCCAACTTGTTTCATCGCTTTACCGGTATCTTTGGCTTCTCTACGTTTTGAAACTAAAGCTTCACGTCCTACAAAATCACGGTCATCTTTTAATGCAAGCGTCCAGCCCATGTTGCATTCGTAAGGGCTGATAGACTCATCCATATCATGTCCATAAAGGTTCATACCCGCTTCCATACGCAGCGTATCTCGAGCGCCAAGTCCAGCTGGCTTCACACCATTTTGCACCAATAGACTAAAGAAGTCTTGTGCTTGATCACCAGGCATAATGACTTCGACGCCATCTTCACCTGTGTAGCCTGTGCGTGCTACAAACCAATCATCGCCTTCAATAGAGGATAGATCAGCACCTACAAAGGGCTTTAAGCCTTCAAGCGTCTCTGCCCACAGTGGCTTAGCTTGTGCTAATTTTGAAATAGCATTAGGTCCTTGAATAGCTAACATAGCCAATTCTGGACGCTCGGTCAAAGTAACTTTGAAATCTTGCGCGAGTTTATTAAACTGCTGCAAGTCTTTATCTCGAGTAGCCGCATTCGAAACAATACGGTATTGAGTTTCATCTCCATTCATCAAATAGACAATGAGGTCATCAATAATACCGCCATTTTCATTAAGCATGCCTGAATACAAAGCTTTACCAGCGTTTTTAAGTTTTGCTACATCATTTGCTAGTAGCTTTTGTAACCAAGCTTTTGCATCAATACCTTTAATATCAGTCACAATCATATGTGACACATCAAACATACCTGCGTCAGTACGTACAGCTTCATGTTCATCTATCTGTGAACCATAATGAATAGGTAATTCCCAACCTGAGAAATCAACTATCTTGCCGTTATTGTCTACATGAGACTGATATAGGGGAGTACGTTTTAAAGTTGTCATGACAAATCCTTGTGATATGTACGCAAGTTAAAGGGAGTAGATAGTTAAATTGAATATCAGATATATGTCTGTTAAGCCATCCAATAATTTTATATTCAGCACTTATTTATTTATCAGTTGTTTAATTATAAATAGTCTATTTATCGGTTGTTTATTTAGTGGTTTTTTATTTAATGCATGCAATAAACAGACCTTAAAGTCGTTAAAAAAAGTTTTTATAAGAAATTTTTTTAATAAAAACTGTGTATTAAAACTTTCATAAAAAAAGGGCAAGTAAATTAATAAGCATATTTAACCCAAACTATCAAAATGCTATAGGTCATTTTGATAGAATTAAAAGTGCTCTTTAATTTACTTGCCCCATCTGTCCTGTTACCTGAGATTTTCGGTGAAGTGTGTATGTAACACCAAGTTGAACCGCTAAATAGAAAAATTCCTATCGTTTAGCGCTAACAATCACCTTTTCCCCTTCGGTGGGTAGATGTCTAAACAATCGCGTAACTATAACGTTGGATCATTTAAGACTATGTACCACTCTCCAGATTTGTCATATATATTAATAGGTATTAGCAGGTTATAACGAGTATCTAAATTATTTCTATTTAAAGCGTTAAAACCATCTAATATGTGTTTAATATCAACGAAAGTGAATACGAAAGTCTAATTATTACTAATTGAGAAATAATCTTTACCAGTATTCGACACAACGTTTAATGAGTTAATCAGTCCATTTACCTGAGCGATTGGCAGGGTGCTTACGCCTTCGGTGGCAGTCTACTATAGTTGAAGTTATCAAAAACTAACGACATGTATATTACTGCGCTCTCCTGAGAAACGCTCTTATTATGAAAGGTAGTGGCAAATTTTACAAGTGATGAATATTTAAATGACGTAAGTGTTTATTTAGTCAGCTTAATCAGCGGTTTATATTCATCAGACTTTACTTATAGATTAATTAATTTAGCCAATATTATTTGCCACTATCATTATTATCAATACATAAGGTTACATTGAGTTTACAGACTAATCAGTTATCATAGGAATAATTAGCTAACCAATTTGTTAGCTAAAAATTTTGTTAAAAATAAAGTTAATTAAATAATAATTGAAGGTGATTATTAATGCATTGTGATATTTATAAATTTCCTAAGCATACAGAGATGTACGTATATATTGCTCGACCTGACTATCCAGATGATACCGATGAGATTCGTGATTGGTTGGGTGTCTTACCCAAAGAGTTACGTCAAAGTTTAGGTGAGGGGAAGTTCTTAATGCATCTTGATTTAGAAGACACTAAAAAGCTTGCCAGAGTTGATAAAGATGAAGTCATTGAAAAGTTAAAATCGCAAGGATATTTTGTACAAACTCCGCCGTCGGATGTGTTGTTGGCTCAAGCTAACGCACGTCTTAAAGAAGGTCAAGATAAACGTTATGATTAACTGATACGGCTTATCGTTTATGATTCGTCTGGTAGCTGATAAGATTAGTAGTTACATGGCTGGTAGTTGATATGGCTGGTAGTTGATAAGGCTAAAAGTAAATAGAGGAAACGGGTAGTAACACTGAAAGTTATAATATTTAATTCATTCGTCTATTTATTTGGTTCAGGCTCATATCGTTTGCTTTAAAATTCTACGACTCATGGTAGAATATCAACCCAAAGATTTAAGTCGTTTGTAAAGCTTGAACACCTTAAATTATTTCATTCAAAAATATTATCTTTAAAAAGTAGGTTGAGCACTGCATGGACTGGTTGAAAAGTTTACTTTCTAAATTGCCACTTGAAAATATCAGTGATGCTTTGGCTTCTGTCATATTTTGGTGGAGTCAGATGGTTGCAGATGTAGCGCCAGATATGCTGCCTTTGTATGCTTATGTTGGCTTCTCTATTGCAGTATTAATTTTATGGCTGTTTGTCGTTAAAGTCCTGCCTGCACCTTTAGGGGGTATGAGCTGGCTTGCAATATTTGCGATTTTGCTAACGCCTAGTACGGCTGTTGGTGATTCTGCTGAAATTGCACCGGCTAGTATTGGTGTGGTGTACGGGATAATAATGGGCAAACCTGATGTGGCCATTCAAAATCTATTGCCTATAATGGTGGTATTTGCGTCAGGCTTAGTACTTGGGTTTATTTGGCAAGTGATAAGAAGTATTATTGATAGAAGCTCTGACAAGTCAGAAGCACGCGCCGTAATTCAAGAACAAAATCAAGTACAACTTGCTGCTGCAAACTACGCCAACGTGGTTCACGCGGATGACATTGATTACGATTCTGATGCCAATCAAAAAGCTATCAAAAAAGAAGATTTAAATAAAGAGCCTGTTAATAAAGAGCCTGATAATAAAGAGCCAGTTAATAAAGAAGCTGTAAAACTTGAGGTTAATAATAAACCCTCTACCGACCCTAAGCCTGATACTCAAGTCATCGATATTGCGCCTAATACATCCTCTACTATAGTTCAAGATAGCTCGATTACGCGAAATAACCATGTAAAGCCTAGCCCAGACACAAATGCTCACCCTAATAATATCCAAGATAATAAGGGTTACGATAACAAGGTTTAGAATATAAGGGTTGGGATAGTAAGGGTTGGGTTAATAAGGTCTATAATGATAGTGATTTGAAAACAGAGTTAAGTGTTTATTTACAAGCGCTCATTAAAATTTGGTTATATAGTCAGCTAAATACTAATCGGTTACGGTGTTAACCTTTAAGCTTACTATAGTAGTAATTGCATTCGGTTGCCTTGTAACCATTTTAGATTTATTTGAATTTAAGTGCTTACATCTAACAGAATATATGCCATCGTCACTTATAGAGCCATAAGTTCAAACTAAACCAAATCCTCGAAGTTATAAACCCTAAATAACTACTACATAAATAACTACTAATAAATATTATCGATATAAGTTTTTGGTCAACACTCCTAATTTTTTTTAATACTTAAAAATTAACGCCATAAGACACACCAATCAATTTATCTATTACTTAACATCCGTTTCATCCACTTTAGTGAGAAATCAATTATGACGCCATCTAATAATGCGAATCAAAACCAATTTACGAGTACGCAAAGCTACATTGCTACTGAAGATTTACAATTGGCAGTGAATGCCGCGATGACCCTACAAAAGCCATTATTGATTAAAGGTGAGCCTGGGACTGGTAAAACCCTATTAGCAGAAGAGGTTGCCGAAAGCTTGGGTATGCCACTGATTACATGGCACATTAAATCAACCACGAAGGCTGAACAGGGTTTGTACGAGTATGATGCCGTATCACGATTACGTGATTCTCAATTGGGTGACGATAAAGTATATGATATTGGCAATTATATTAAACCCGGTAAATTGTGGGAAGCTTTTACTGCTGATAAGCGCTGTGTCCTATTGATTGATGAAATCGACAAAGCGGATATAGAGTTTCCAAATGATCTGCTACACGAGCTTGATAAGATGTCTTTTTATGTTTATGAAACAGGCGAGACCATAACCGCCGATAAGCGACCTGTGGTGATTATTACTTCTAATAATGAAAAAGAGCTGCCAGACGCCTTTTTACGCCGCTGCTTCTTCCATTACATTGACTTTCCAGATGAAAGCACGATGCGTCAAATTGTTGAGGTTCATTTTCCTAACATACAAGAAAAACTGATCAATGATGCATTAGATGTCTTTTATAAGTTACGCGGTCTGCAAGGTCTCAAAAAACCACCTTCAACGTCAGAACTAGTTGATTGGTTAACGCTTTTATTAGCTGATGACATGGCTCAAGATGAATTGGAAGAGAACCTTCGCGGCGAGAAGTCTATTCCGCCATTATATGGGGCACTGCTCAAAAATGAAGCTGATATAACGCTGTTGCAGCGTTTTGCAAATATGATGAGCCGATAAGTACGTTGGGTAAGTACGTTAGTCGCTGAGACGATACTTAATAATATTAAGTGCTAGTAGTTGATATAAATAATGGTGGATGTTAGTAGTTGTGGGTGTTAGTAGTGGCTTAGTCATATCTGACTTATCTATTACCTCACATGATGAATAGGACTTAAAATGTATGCAACCTGTCATACGTTTTAAGCAATAAAGGTCAAGTTAATATGTTTGTAAAACTTTTTTATACCTTACGTACTTATGGTGTGCCGGTGAGTACTCGTGAGTTATTAGACCTTAATGCCGCGCTTGATAAAGGTTTAATGCGTCAGCCTCATCCTGAATTGTCAAAGCTATATCCAGAAGACAAAGATCTTTGGTATTTTGCAAGCCGTGAAGACATGTACCGTTTGATTAGATTATGCATGGTCAAGGACGAGCGACATTTTGATAAGTTTGACCGAGCGATGGCTGACTACTTTGAAGGTATTGATAGCCTTGATATAGACGAATTGATGTCAAAACTAACTGACATTCCGCAAGAATGGCTTGACCTTAAACTTGATCCGAAAAACTTAACGGAAGAGCAGCGCCGCTTATTAAATAAATACGGTTCGTTAGAAGAACTTATGAAAGCGTTAGATGAGCGTCTAAAAGAACAAAAAGAGCGTCATCAAGGTGGCAGTAAGTGGGTTGGAACCGGAGGCACGTCGCCATTTGGAGCCTATGGAGACCATCCTGAAGGCGTGAGAGTAGGGGGCGAGTCTCGTAAACGTAGTGCGGTCAAAGTTTGGGAGCAGCGTAAATACAAAGATTTGGATGATGATAAGCAGCTTGGCACACGTCAGCTACAACTGGCCTTACGCAATTTGCGACAATTTGCACGAACAGGCAGTGCAGATGAGCTCAATATCAATGAGACCATCAAGCGTACGGCAAATAAAGGCATTCTCGATATCTATATGCAGCCTGAACGTCGTAATCGTGCAAAGGTTTTGATGCTGTTTGATATTGGGGGGAGTATGGATATGCACATCGAAGCCTTAGAAAGACTCTTCTCTGCCGCCAAAAACGAATTTAAGACGCTTGAATTTTTTTATTTCCATAATTGTTTGTACGATTATGTGTGGAAAAATAACCAGCGTCGTCATGCCGAACGTACCTCGACAATGGAGCTATTACAAAAGTATGGGAGAGAATATCGCGTTATTTTTGTTGGTGATGCCTCCATGTCGCCTTATGAGCTATATTCGGTAGGGGGCAGTGTCGAATATATGAATGCTGAACCGGGCGCAGTATGGCTAAAAAGACTACTTGCTCATTTCGACAAAGTCGCTTGGCTTAATCCTGAAGATCAAGCTTACTGGCCCTATACGCACACTATAGGCGAAATTAAAAAAATTATGGACGGGCATATGTATCCAATGACGCTTCATGGCGTTGAAGACATGACCTCATATTTAGCTAGATAATCGCTTATCATAAAATGACATAGCTATTTACTTATGCGACAATTATTCATATCTTCCATGTTAATAGGACTGCTAGGGCTCACAGGTGTGGGGTGTAGTGATAATTTTATTACTCGTAATGGCAATGATACCAATAGTGATAACAACAGCGCGCCAAACTCAGCATTTATAGAAGAAGAGATATATCAATTACTGCCAGGCATGTGCTTTGATGACGCAAGCAAAAATAATGTAATTGTTGAAAGCAACCAAAATATATCAGTAACCAGTATTCCAATTTTATCTTGTTTAAAACCACATGATAATGAGATATTTTATACTTTCAACTTAGCAGATACTAAAGACTATACTGAGACACAAGCGCTGCTTGAAAGTATGGCTGAAAAGTGTATTGAACATTATGAGCCCTATATTGGTGTTCCATATTACAAATCATATTATGAGTTATCGTATTTGAAACCGACCACTGAAAGCTGGAAAGAGAGTGATAGAGAGGTGGTATGCTATGTCTACGATCCATATGATAAAAAACTTACCCAGCCGCTAAGACATATCAAGAAATAATCTTTATTGATAATAACAATCAAAAATAAAGCCCATTTTATTAAATGGGCTTTATGCTTTTTTACTTATAAGTTATATGATTTATACCATAACACGAATCGCTCAAGTTTAACTTAAAATCAAGCTGTCATCTTCTACCTTTTCACCACGGGTTTTCTCGAACATATCTAACAAATCATGTACCGTCATGCCTTTGCGTTTGTCGCCTTCAACATCCAAAACGACTTGGCCTTGATGCAACATAATCGTACGGTCACCATGAGCAAGTGCTTGTTGCATAGAGTGCGTCACCATCATAGTAGTTAGATTATTATCTGTCACAATTTTGTCTGTAAGCTCTAATACGAAGGCGGCTGTTTTAGGGTCTAACGCTGCGGTATGCTCGTCCAGCAGTAAGATCTTTGATGGTTGTAAAGATGCCATCAGTAGACTTACTGCTTGGCGTTGTCCGCCTGATAACAATCCCATTCTATCACTAAGGCGGTTTTCCAAACCAAGCTTTAGTATTGATAACTTCTCTTTAAACAAATCGCGGTTTTGACTATTTAATGCAAATTTAAGTCCACGTTTGCTACCGCGTTTATAAGCCAGTGCTAGATTTTCTTCAATGGTTAATGCTTCACACGTGCCAGCCATAGGGTCCTGAAACACACGGGCTACCCAGTGCGCACGCTGATGCGCAGATTTCTTTGTCACATCAATCCCATTTAATAGAACAGAGCCGCTATCAACGCGGGTAGTACCACTGACTGCATTTAAAAATGTTGATTTACCTGCACCATTCGTACCAATAACGGTAACAAACTCTCCTTCAGAGATATTCAAACTTATACCGCGTAAGGCTGGGTTTTCAATAGGCGTACCTCGATTGAATGTTAATCGTAGGTCATTAGCTTGCATCATAAATGTTATCCTTATTATCTCAGCCCAATTCAATAAATCATTCTTTCA
The DNA here is from genome assembly GCF_057396255.1 of Psychrobacter sp. CX21. NCBI lineage: Bacteria > Pseudomonadati > Pseudomonadota > Gammaproteobacteria > Moraxellales > Moraxellaceae > Psychrobacter > Psychrobacter sp. CX21. Next base: position 49,812 of record NZ_JBXYJG010000002.1, read on the forward strand.
ACAAATCTTATGGCACAAATACAAAATATGGACTAAGTACGGCGTGAAGACATAATTTTTGACTTAATAGAGGGCAGTTGTAGTGCTATAACGACTAATAGTGCGGTAATCAAGTTCAAATCTTGCGAGCCAAACCCTATACTGCGTAATGTGTCACTAGATAACGCAACTTGAATAAACAGCTTGTAAATAACCGCGCCTAATATAACGGCAAATGTTATCAGCCATATACGTTTGGCAGGGATAATGGTTTCGCCAATAATAACAGCCGCCAAACCAATGACGATTGTACCAATACCAATTGAGATATCAGCACCGCCCTGAGTTTGTACAAATAAAGCACCGCCAAGCGCGATGAGCGCATTAGAGATAGCCATACCTACAACAGTCATGACGGAGGTATTAATTCCTTGCGCTTGAGCCATTTTTAAATTAGAACCTGTAGCGCGCATTGATAGACCCGACTCGGTATTGAAAAACCAATCAAGCACTAGCTTTGCAATAACAACCACAACACCAACGATAACGCAGCGCATCCAGTAGCCATTTTCATTAGTAACTAAGGTACTAAATACAGTTTCTTCACCAAGCAGCGGTAAGTTTGGTGCGCCCATAATGCGTAGATTTACGGAGTATAAAGCCACCATTACCAGAATACTGGCTAATAATTGTAAGATACCAAGTTTGACATGAAGCCATGCCGTGACCACACCTGCAGCCGCACCCGCTAGCATTCCTAGTCCACAGGCAACCCATGGGTCTATACCCGACACAATAGAGATACCAGCCACAGCGCCACCTAATGGAAAGCTACCATCAGCGGTTAAGTCAGGAAAATCAAGAATACGAAATGAGAGAAGAACGCCTAAGGCTACTAGCGCGTATATTAGACCACTTTCAAGAGCACCAAAAAAAGCAATGAGAGACATAAGAGAGGTAAAGACCGCTTAGTGTTTAGCAAGCTGACTGAATAAAATACTATGAGTAGAAGATACTTCTTATTGCTAATTATATCTAATTTATAAACAGTTCTATTTTATAAACAGTTCTAATTAATAGCTACTTCGATAGTACGATGTCAGACAGTAAGCCAAAGTGGATTTAACAGATTAATCAATCTGCACTTATAGTAAACCTGTGAGCATTATGTATAGTTAAAGAAATCTAAAATAGTAACAAGACAACCGAATGCAAGTACTACTATAGTAGGGCGAGCGAGGTTAACACCGTAACCGTTTAGTATTTCGCTGACTATATATGCAATATAAATGTTGTCTTCATAGTACCCAAAAAAACAAGTTAAAGCCTATTTAAAATAGGGGGTATTTTAGCAAACTATTTTAAAATTAAACAATATAAAAAGAGCACACGATAGTCGTCATGTGCTCTTTTAAAGAAATTAAAACTTATGTATTAAAAGAATTAGTATCTATCTATAACGTTATCTATAACGCTTTCAATAGCACATAGAGGGTTGCTATCGAATAATCTTGTGGATTCTTTATTCGATTACTTCTTTGGCATTGTCTAGAACTTCTTGAGGTATGGTAATCCCTTGTTCTTCAGCATGCTTAGGACTAACATACAGGTCAAGTGAGCTAGCTGTGTATACAGGAATGCTACCTGCTTCTTCACCATTTAATATACGAGCGACCAATTTACCCGTTTCACGTCCTAAATCGTGGTAGTTCACCCCAAGGGCGGCAACTGCACCACGCTCTACTGAACTCGTATCAGATGCAACTAATGGCACCTTACTTTCATTCGCCACTTGATATAATGACTCATAAGCAGAAACAACGTTATTATCGGTAGAGGTATAAATCACATCGACTTTATCTGCAATACTACGAGCAGCCATGGCAATGTCATTGCTTTTTTGCGCAGGTGCAGAATGAACAGTGATGCCCATAGGCTCAAGTTGAGATTCAAGATTTTTTAGTACAATTGTTGAATTAACTTCACCTGGGCTGTAAACATATCCAACATTTTTAAGATCAGGTATCAATTGATTCATAAGCTCAATCTGTGGAGCATAAGGCAGGGCATCTGATGAGCCAGTCACATTTGTACCAGAACCTTCTGTACTATCCAATAGCTTAGCTTCAACCGGATCGGTGACGGCAGAGAATACTAATGGGATAGACGTCGTTGCAGCAGCAACTGATTGTGCAGAGGGGGTTGCAATTGCGACGATAACGTCTGGGTTATCTCCAACAAACTGTTTGGCTATCTGTCCAGCTGTTGCGGTATTACCTTGAGCGCTTTGAAAATTAATATTTAAATTCTCACCTTCTTTAAAGCCTTGTTCTGCAAGCTCTTCAATAACTCCTTTACGAACATCGTCTAATGCAGGATGTTCAACGATGGCGGTAATCGCTACTTCTTTAACATCTACGGCGTCTTCAGCAGTACTCGTATCGGTAGCCTGTTCATTACAACCTGTTAATATTGCGGTTGCAACACCTGCCCACATGAATGATTTTATAAAACGGTTTGGGTTATACATCGATTTTCTCTCCTAAATAAAAATACTCAATAATAATTTTAAATTAACTATTATTAAAAGTTTTGCTTATGTAATAAACGCTGTAGTCAAAGCTGTAGTATGCGCGTCATTCCCTAAAGTTTTTTAACTGGATTGTTTATACTGGACTTATTGTAGAATGCTATGGAATGGTAGATTTTGTTTCATCAACATTGTTGGCATCTTTCATAATAGACTCGTCTAAAGTAACACCCTGCTGTTTTGCATGTTTTGGACTGGCATATAAAGTTAATGTATTCATTATTGAAGGCTCAATATCTGTGATGGCCTCACCATTTAGTACGCGGTAGACCATTTTGCCAGTCACACGTCCAAAGTCATAGTCATTAACACCTAGAGCCGCTGTAGCACCACGTCGAACACTAAATTCATCCGAAGTGATGACTGGAATTTTCATTTCATTTGCAGCGCCCGCCAGGCTTTCAAAGGCGGATATCACGTTGTTATCAAGTGAGGTATAGATCACATCAGCTCGACCCTGTAAGCTACGAGCTGCCATAGCTACGTCAGTCGGGCGGTTAGCCGTCACATCCAAGATTTCTAAACCCCGTGCAGGAGCAGCTTCTTGTAGCTGTTTTAATACAGCAACCGAATTGGCTTCTCCCGGGCTATATACGTAACCTATAGTCTTAGCATCTGGTACGATTTTTTGGATTAAATCTAGTGGTGGATCAATAGGTAACTGGCTTGATAGCCCTGTAACATTGGACTGAATGGGGTCATTATTCTCATCTATTAATTTAGCAGCAAGGGGGTCTGATATGGCGGTGTAGATGACGGGTATATCAGAGGTTGAAGCCACAATGCTTTGAGCAGAAGGAGTTGATATTGCTACAATAACGTCAGGTCTATCGCCTACGAATTGTTTAGCAATTTGTCCTGCTGTTGCTGTGTTACCTTGAGCAGTTTGAAAGTTAATGTTTAAGTTATCATTTTCAACATAATTATTTGCAGCAAGCTCTTCAATAATACCCCGGCGTATTTCATCTAATGAGGGGTGCTCAACAATTTGGGTGATAGCGACTGTTTTGGTTTCGAGCTTCGTATCTTCTGTGGTGTCATCTACTTGGATAGTATTGTCACAACCGGTTATCCCTAATCCAAATGCCATTAATCCAGCGACTAAATAGCTAGATTTAATAGATTTAGGTTTATTGCAATTAAGTTTATGAGTATTAGGTTTACTACAATGTATTGATGAAAGAATAGGTTTCGATTGAAAGATAGATGGTAAGAAAGTAGTCATTAACATAGTTCTTATCACTCAAGTCATAAATAGGATATGTAAGCTTATATTACGATAATGTAACATAACTTTTTATACAATTGAGATTTAAATTAAAGTTTTGATAATAAAACCCCTTTAATAAACGCCATAACTAAATAGAGCTACTGTATATACAGTAGCTCTAATATCAGATTAAACAAACCATACAATTAAGATGAATTTAAATTAAGACGTACTTGGGCTGAAAACCTACTATTAACTAAGTTTGAATTATAAACTTAGAGATTCACAAAATTTAAGCCAATTTATCACCCACTTGGCACGCGTCAGGTAGCGTTATAACGACCAACTCAGTTTTAGGATCTCCAGAAGATAAAATCATACCCTCAGAAACCCCAAATTTCATTTTCCGCGGTGCTAGATTAGTAACGCAGATGACTTTTTTATCTCTAAGCTGATCAGGCTCATAGAATTTACGAATACCACTAAATACATTGATAGGCGCACCTTTACCAATATCTAAAGTAAACTGAAGCAGTTTATCAGCGCCCTCAACATAATTGCATTCAAGCACTTTAGCAACCGTCATTTCAACTTTAGTAAAATCATCGAATTCAATTTGATTTGTCCCATCCATTGATTTAGCAGAATCAGATTTAGCAGAATCAGTTTGGTTAGCACCTGACTTAACAACTGGCGCTATCGCCGCTAAGTCCTGTTTGGATTCTTCCACCATAGCATCAATTTGGGATTGCTCAATACGCTGCATCAAGGGTTTGAATTTATTGATCTTATGAGTTAAAAGCAGCTCATGACGACTTGCAAAGCTTAAATCATCGATGTTCAAAAATGTTTTGGCGTTTTGTGTTAGCTCAGGCAGTACAGGGGCTAAATACACCATTAATTGGCGGAAGATATTAATAGCAACCGAACAAACCTCTTGTACTTCTTGCTCCTTGCCGTCTTCTTTAGCCATTGCCCAAGGTTTTTTGCTATCTATATATTCATTGGCTTTGTCAGCGCACTGCATTATAAGGCGCATGGCACGACTAAACTCACGGTTTTCATAAGCTGCTGCAATGTCTTCACCTGTTCGGATAATACCGTTAACTAACTCAGGCTCAGCGCAGCTTTCTGATAACATGCCATCGTATTTTTTAACAATAAAACCGGCACTACGACTGGCAATGTTAACGACTTTGCCGACCATATCTGAATTAACCTTTTGCATAAAGTCTGTAAAATCAAGGTTAATATCTTCTACTTTGTCGCTAAGTTTGCTTGCAAAATAATATCTTAAATATTCGGGATGAAGGTGTTTTGCAAACGTTTCTGCTTGAATAAATGTACCGCGTGATTTGCTCATTTTGTCGCCATTAACCATCAAAAACCCGTGCGCAAAAACGCCAGTGGGCGTACGGAACTGAGCACCTGAAAGCATCGCCGGCCAGAATAAGGCATGGAAATATACTATATCTTTACCAATAAAGTGATAAAGCTCTGTTTTATGCTGATTTTCTTCTAACCAATAATCATCAAAGTTAAGTTTAGGTAGCTGCGGGTCATTAGCATCGTTTCGTTTGTCACATAGGTTTTTGAAACTGGCCATGTAACCTACGGGTGCGTCAAGCCAGACGTAAAAATACTTATCGGGCTCATCAGCAGGCGTATCAGGTATTTTAAAACCAAAATATGGCGCATCTCGAGAAATATCCCAGTTGGCTAGACCCGCTTCGAACCATTCTTGAAGCTTGTTAGACACCGAAGGTTGTAAACGTTCATCATCTTTAGTCCACTGGCGTAAGAAACTTTCAAATTCTGGTAAGTTGAAGAAATAGTGTTTTGAAGTTTTTAAAATAGGCGCTGAGCCTGACAGCGTTGAGTATGGGTCTTTTAGTTCAGTAGCGTTATAGGTTGTACCGCAAACTTCACAATTATCGCCGTATTGATCCTGAGCGGCGCATTCAGGGCATTCGCCTTTTACAAACCGATCTGCTAAAAATATCTTTCTTTCGGGGTCAAAAAGCTGTTCAACATCTTGAGTCGATATATGACCTTCTGCATTTAAACGACGATAAATAAGCTCAGAAAACTCACGGTTTTCTTCTGAATGCGTGGTGTGATAATTATCAAAATTAATCAGAAATTTACTAAAATCAGCTTCATGCGAAGCTTTGACATCTGCAATGAGCTCTTCTGGTGTGATGTCATTTGATTCTGCTTTTAACATAATGGCAGTGCCATGCGCATCGTCGGCACAAACATACGTAACTTGGTGACCCTGAGCCTTCATCGCGCGTACCCAGACATCAGTTTGAATATATTCAACTAAATGACCTAAATGAATAGGTCCATTTGCATAAGGTAAGGCACTGGTAACTAAAATTTGACGCACAAAATCACCTATTTAATTTATTAGTTTTTAAAAGTAATTAAAATATTCTATGTGCGCCTATGATAACTCATATGGCATAAAAATGTGAATAAACCCTGTTTAAAAAGGGCTTATTGCTTATTGAGCAGGATAGAGTGTTTGAATTGGGTTTTTTAAAAATTTTAGGTTTTGAATAAAGTTATAGAGTAAAGGGGACGAGCATGCGTACCGTTTAAAGCGCTCTTTGAATTGTTGATGATGGTTATGTCAAATACTATTAAAACTTAAGGATCAAGCAGATAAAACTTAAGGGTCAAGCAGATTTTAACCATATATTAATGCAGTTTACAGATGTACTTTTATGATGAGTCGTACTATAGTTGGTATCTCATAGGATTAAACTTTTATGTAGTCATCGGCTATAAAGTTAACTTATTCCTATTAATTGAATATTGATTCAAACAAGGAGAGAATAATGGGTCAATCAAAAGTGTATGATACTGCAGAATCAGCGCTAAAAGATGTTATTAAAGACCATCAGACTTTAGCCATTGGAGGGTTTGGATTATGTGGTATTCCAGAAGCTTTGATTTTGGCATTACGAGACAGTGGTGTAAAAGAACTAACTTGCATTAGTAATAACGCAGGTGTAGATGATTTTGGTTTAGGGCTACTGCTACAAACTCGTCAAATCAAAAAAATGATCTCATCTTATGTGGGAGAGAACAAAGAGTTTGAACGTCAGTATCTTGGTGGAGAGCTTGAGGTGGAGCTGACACCTCAAGGGACGTTGGCTGAGAAGCTGCGTTCAGGAGGAGCAGGCATCCCAGCTTTTTATACCGCTACTGGAGTGGGTACACAAATTGCTGAAGGTAAAGAAGTTAGAGAATTTGATGGGCGGACTTATGTCCTTGAACATTCACTGACTGCTGATGTGGCATTGGTTAAAGCACAAAAGGCAGATAAATCGGGTAATTTGATTTTTAATAAAACAGCCCGTAATTTCAATCCAGATTGTGCAATGGCTGGCAAGTATACTATTGCTGAGGTTGAAGAAATCGTCGATATTGGTGAGCTTGATCCAGATGAGATTCATCTACCAGGAATATTTGTGCAAAGATTAGTACTTAATGCTCATCCTGAGAAGCGTATTGAGAAAGTGACTGTTAAAGCGTAGTACTGAATAAACAGTAGCGCTAAATATACAGTAGCATTGGATAAAATACAGCACTAAATTATTAGTATATGAATCGCGTAGATATCAAAGTAGTTTTTTATAAATTAGTAGTTTTTATAAATTAGTAGCTTTTATAAATTTGAAGGGAGTTTGAACATGGTATGGAACAGAGAGCAAATGGCACAGCGTGCTGCCAAAGAATTAGAAGATGGTTTTTATGTTAACTTAGGAATAGGCTTACCTACCATGGTAGCCAATTATATTCCAGAAGGAATGGATGTTTGGTTGCAGTCAGAAAATGGTTTATTGGGTATTGGTGAGTTTCCCACTGAGGATAACGTTGATCCAGATTTAATTAACGCAGGTAAGCAAACAGTAACTGCAAAGCTTGGGTCAAGCTTTTTTGGTAGCTCTGACTCATTTGCTATGATCCGAGGTGGGCATGTTAATTTGGCTATCCTTGGGGCGATGGAAGTCTCTGAAAAAGGAGATTTGGCCAATTGGATGATTCCTGGAAAAATGGTGAAAGGTATGGGCGGCGCTATGGATTTAGTCGCAGGCGTTCAGAAGGTAATAGTGTTGATGGAACAAACCAATAAACATGGAGACCCAAAAATCCTATCCGAGTGTCAGCTGCCGTTAACTGGTGAAAAAGTAGTAGATCGTATTATTACCGAACTTGCCGTATTAGATGTTACTGATGAGGGTCTTACTTTAGTAGAATTAGCAGAAGGTGTCAGCTTTGATGAGTTGCAAGCGAATACCCCTGTTAAAGTACATCGTCGTCACTAAGTATTGGGATTGTGATTAACACTCAAGCTAAAGTAAAAATGTTTAAATAGCTAGCCGTTACGAACATAAATAAAAAACAGCTATTAGTTTGAATATCAGGTTTTAAGTACATGAGCGCTTCTAATATAAAGGCTTAAAGTTACCACTTTAAGCCTTTGTTAGTTGCGTAGTAATGTCAGAATTTAATATTAGTCGTGCTTTTAACAGAGCCTCACTTGTTATTAAATGCTCAATGGCATAGCATCATGCCATATTAAATGCTGTGTATAGATTTATTCTAAACTCAGCTAAGCATTTCACTTATTTGTTGTCTACTTATTAGTTTTTACTTTAAATAAGGCCATCTATTTCGCTAACTTATCATTAGTATATGAAAGCTTAGCGCTGGGTTGTATGGAGTAATAAATCATGAATTATAGTGCTTTGGCAAACTCTTTAAGTCAGTCCATCGCTGAGCAGAATTTTGATAAAGCGACTGAATTAGTTAATCATATGCGTCCAATCGACATCGCAGATACGTTAGCGCTTATGAAGCCTAAACACGCGTGGCAATTGCTTGAGAAGTTACCGAGTCGAGCTGCTGTATTTTCGTTTTTAAAAGCGCACAATCAAGTTCAAATATCTTATGAGTTTCCACGTGCTGAACTGGCTGAGCTAATGGGTGAGATGCCCTCAGATCGACGTACAGATTTATACAAACAGCTCGATAAAGAACAACAAGAAGCCTTGTTGCCAGCCTTAGCGCAGGCAAAACGAGAAGACATCCGTAGGTTGTCTGTTTATGAGGAGCGTACAGCGGGGGCAATAATGACCTCGGATTACGCGGTGCTTAGGAAAGATCTAACCGTAGATGAGGCTTTGGAGACATTAAGACTTGAAGCCCCTGATGCAGAAACCATCTATCAAGCTTACGTCGTCGATGATGCGCGCAAGCTAAAAGGTGTGGTATCGCTACGGACTCTAATCTTGGCCACGCCAAATGAAGTAATAGCAAATATTATGTCAGAGTCAGTAATATCTTGTGACGTTAATGAAGATCAAGAAGCGGTGTCTAAAGTCATTGCACGCTACGATCTCATTGCTTTACCTATTGTTGATGAACAGGGTGCATTAGTCGGTATAGTGACTCACGATGATGCGATGGATGTGGTAAGAGATGAAGCCACTGATGACTTTCATAAGTCAGGTGGTGTTTCAAGATTAGTCGGCAGTTTCAAAGAGACCAGTATCCGCCTCTTATACCGCAAACGGGTTTTTTGGTTGGTATTACTGGTTTTTGGTAATTTGATATCTGGCATGGGTATCTCCCATTACGAAGACGTCATCGCATCGAATTTGGTTTTGGTGTTCTTTCTGCCTCTTTTGGTGGATAGTGGTGGCAACGCAGGGTCGCAATCTGCAACACTTATGGTGAGAGCCTTAGCCACAGGAGAGGTTGTGATGCGAGACTGGTTTTATTTACTCGGACGAGAAGCCTTGGTGGCACTAATGCTTGGTGTAACCATGGCAGTTGCTGTCTCAATCATTGGTTATATACGCGGTGATGCAGTGGTGTCAGTAGTATTGGCATTAAGTATGATGTCTGTGGTCATGATTGGGTGTGTGATTGGCATGAGTTTGCCATTTATATTGAATAAATTGGGATTTGACCCTGCTAGTGCCAGCGCACCTTTAATCACATCTGTCTGTGATGCTTCTGGCGTCATTATTTATTTATTTATTGCGGCCAAATTTTTACCTTTATAGGTTTTAATTTTTTATTTATATAAATGATCTTTACGAGCAACTGAGATTCTACAAATCATCAAGCAGCATATCTATAAATGATTCTTTAAATAATTAAAAATAGAATAACCAGAATAATAGCGAGGAAATAAAAAGTTTATTTTTAGTGCAATTTAAGTGAATAGTAAAAAGATAGCTACTTATAATTAAAACCATATCAGCGTAAACGCGTATAATACTTCATTGTACTCGTAATACTAGGGGCTGTATAGAATTTATTAATTAGGACTGTTGATAGCTAAAATCGTTCTAGACTAGGCACACACCGACGCTAATGCCCGAAGCGTATTGAATCTTGGCTAGGTTTAAAACAACGTCTAGAACGATTTTAGCATCAGCCTTACAGGGCGGAACTATTTTTTGTCAATATATTGTAAAATAGTCTAACTTAGAATGACTAAGCGTCAAAATTTTACTGCATATTGACTAAAAAATAGTTTCCGCCAGTTCCATGAATGAATTCTATACGACCTCTTATAAACTCAAAATTGTAATGTTTAGATCGAGCAAGAAGGCTAAAAGGTGTGAGTTATAATGTTTAATTTTATGAAAAAAGCAACAACCAATAATGAAGCGCAATCAGAATTAGAACAGGTTGTAAATAGTGTGCTGGCACGTAATAGTGATGCCAATCAACAAAATACAATGTCCTCTATGCAAGTTCATGATGATTCTGTAACTATTGATGTGCGTTTAAGTGGGGATGTTGACCCTGAAGCCATTCAAAGGCAGCTTGGATTAGCATTGCAGCCGCATGGCATTAAAGAAGTTAATCTGAACGTAAGCTTGCCATCTAAATCATCTGCGATGCCTGCAAAAGCGCATAACCATAGTTCTAAGAGCGATACCAGTAAAAGCGCAAATGACAATAACCTTAACATTCAAAATATCAATAACAATAACAATAACAATAACAATAACAATAACAATAACTATGATAATAACGGTTATAAAGGGGCTAGCAACAAGCTACCTAAAACAACGAATGTAGCGTCTCCTACTTCTGCCTCAAGCGCCAACTCTGCACCTGCCGATGAAACTGTAATCAGTAAGCGTGCTCCAACACAATCTAGCCTGCAACCGCATCCGCGTATCAAACATATTATTGTGGTCGCCTCAGGGAAAGGGGGCGTGGGTAAATCAACCACCACCGCAAATATAGCCCTTGCTCTTCAAAAGCTGGGTAACACGGTTGGCGTTTTGGACGCCGATATATACGGTCCTTCAATGCCAAGTATGCTAGGGGTAGAAGGGGTCAAGCCACTGTTAGAGAACGAACAATTTGTGCCTGTTGAAGCACACGGGCTAGCCATGTTGTCTATTGGTAGCCTTTTAGACAACGATACGATGCCTGTCGCTTGGCGTGGCCCAAAGGCAACAGGCGCTTTGATGCAGCTTTTTAATCAAACAAACTGGCCAATGCTTGATTATTTGGTTATAGACATGCCACCCGGCACGGGAGATATTCAATTAACGCTTGCTCAGCGGATTCCAGTTACTGGTGCTATCATCGTGACCACGCCTCAACATATAGCACTTATGGACGCCCAAAAAGGTATTGAGATGTTTAATAAGACCAACATACCAGTAATCGGCGTGGTTGAAAATATGGCTTTGCATACTTGTTCTAATTGTGGGACAACAGAAGCCATATTCGGCGAGGGAGGCGGAGTCGCTATAGCTGAGAGCTATCACGTACCCTTATTGGGTCAATTGCCCATTGCAAGTAGTATTAGACAGCAGGTGGATCAAGGAGTCCCAAGTGTCATCGCAAATAATGGCAAGGGAGATGATTATGCTAAGTTTTATATCAGTATTGGTGAAAATATTGAATCAAAAATCGCTAAGTTTGCCAAAGAGCGCGATGACGGTCGAATTTTCTAGGGTTAATTGTGCTTATTATATTTTAGCTTAGTGTGATAGAGCTTATAGTCAAAGAAGTCTAAAATGGTTACAAGGCAACCGAGTGCAAGTACTACTCATGTAGGCTTAGCGAAGCTGACGCCGTAACCGTTTGGTAGTTCGCTGACTATTGGTAGTTCGCTGACTATAGAATGGTAAGTTCAGAAGTTATGCGGATCTTAAATTAATAAGATGAAAAACATCTATAAATCGAATCCGTAATTACTTATAATCACAGCATTATTTTGATCTAAATAACATTAAATCCACAAATTAAATCCATTAGTAGTTGGTCACAAGTTAATAATTTAATTTGTATTTATATTAAGCTCGAAGCTTCTAGGTTTATTATTTGATTTAGTCATTAAAATAGTACGTATGCTAATATTCTTAAATTTAAAAACACAAGTGTTAAAAAAGAGGGTAAAAAATGTCGATTAAATCTGACCGCTGGATACGTAAAATGGCAGAAGAGCATGGCATGATTGAGCCATTTGAGGCGGGACAAGTCCGTTTTAATGACGCAGGTCAGAAACTGATTAGTTATGGTACGTCAAGCTATGGATATGATGTACGCTGTGCGCCAGAATTTAAGGTTTTTACCAATGTGCATTCTGCAATTGTTGATCCCAAAAATTTCGATCAAAATAGTTTTATCGATATCGTAGGCGATGAATGTATCATTCCGCCAAATTCGTTCGCGCTTGCCAGAACTGTTGAGTATTTTAGAATTCCTCGTGATGTATTAACCATATGTTTAGGAAAGTCTACTTATGCACGATGCGGCATCATTGTAAATGTGACGCCTTTAGAACCAGAGTGGGAAGGTCATGTCACGCTAGAATTTAGTAATACCACGACGTTACCTGCTCGTATCTATGCTGGAGAAGGCGTTGCTCAAATGCTATTTTTCCAAAGTGATGCGGATGATGTTTGCGAAACCAGTTATAAAGACCGCGGTGGTAAATATCAAGGCCAACAAGGCGTGACCTTACCACGTACCTAAGCTACGTAGCTAAGTTACGTACGTTACGTTCCTAAGCCACGTACTTAAACCACGTACTCAAACTTCGTATTTAAACCACGTACCTAGGCCATATACCTAACTGATATAATTATGTCGTAATATTAATTTAAATCGTATAGCGATGTCTAAACTATATGATGATAGCTATAGGACATCAAGTCTTAGCCAGTTGGGTTTATTTATGCTACATAAGTCCATAGATTGCACAGGTCTGTTTATAAAATCCCTTATAGAATTGTGCTATAGTAGTTCTTAGGTTTTATGATTGTATTTAAACTTACAAATTGTGTCTATAAGCCTTATTATTAGTTAATAAGCTCGAACGCACGTTTGGGTTAGCTGCTAGTGATATATAACAGTGCACGACTCTCGTCAATTATTAAATACGCATTCATAGCTTAATATTTATCGATAGGTTACTGTTATTAAGGTAGCTTTTAGTGTCTTAAATAAGTATAGTACCACCTCAAATTTTGCCAGCTTAAGTATCTTGATAATTTTACTGCTCAAATTTAGTTCGTTATCGAATATACAGATCAGTGGATACTTGCCAGTGAGGAGATTTACAGATGACTTCCGCCTTTAATTGGTCAGCGCTAGCTTTTATTCTAGCCGCCATTGGCTTGGTTATATTCATGTTAGTCGTACCACGTTTACTTGGTGGTCGCTCGCAAGGTACAGAAAAAGAAGAAGTATTTGAATCGGGTGTTGTCGGCGCAGGCAACGCCCGAATTCGTTTTTCTGCAAAATTCTATTTGGTCGCCATATTCTTTGTTATCTTCGATTTAGAAGCCTTATACCTCTACGCGTATGCCGTATCTGTTCGAGAAGTGGGATGGATAGGCTTTACGACAGCTGCTGTTTTTATTGCTATTTTATTTGTCGGTTTAATTTATGAATTAAGCGTGGGGGCCATGAATTGGTCACCAGCGGATAAGCGTGGCAAAAAAGAGCGCTTTAGCGCTGCACCGCAAGGGTTTAATCTGGCGAGTATTACCAAATTTAATGGTATTGATGAGCTGCATACTGATCCTACAGGCAAAGTACCCGCCCAATCATCTGGTCGCGTTAATGTATCGAATGACATTTTAGAAAACAAGCGCCATTTAGATAACATCGATCGAATCAATGTGACAGGTAATATTACCTCTGTAGACTTTAGCGCAGAGACTAGCGGTAACTCACCTTCTTCAAAAACGTCATCTTAAGGGTTGTAACATGAAATATACGCTAACCCGAGCCAATCCTGATGCGGATAAATTCCCCGCTCAAACTCGTCAAACTGTCAATGATCCTATTGAAGATGAGGTAAATCGTAATGTATTTATGGGCAAGCTTGAGGATATGGTTCATGCCTCAGCCAACTGGGGACGTAAACATTCTCTATGGCCTTTTAACTTTGGTACGTCTTGTTGCTATGTTGAATACGCTACCACCCTCACAGCAGTACATGACTTATCACGGTTTGGTGCCGAAGTTATTCGAGCTTCACCGCGTCAGGCAGATGTGATGATTGTTGCTGGGACTTGCTTTATTAAGATGGCGCCCGTTATACAGCGATTGTATGAGCAGATGCTTGAACCCAAATGGGTGATATCAATGGGGTCCTGCGCTAACTCAGGCGGCATGTATGACATCTATTCTGTGGTTCAAGGTGTGGATAAGATTATACCTGTCGACGTGTATGTACCAGGCTGCCCCCCAAGACCAGAAGCATTGATTCAAGGATTGATGTTACTTCAAGACTCTATCACTAAAGAGCGCAGACCGCTTGGCGCTTATGTGAATGATCAGGGAGTTTACAAACCGCAGATGTTACCTGAACGTGATCGTAAACAGGCAGATCGTATTGCGGTCAAGAATTTGCGTAGCCCTGACAGTATTTAAAACCGGTTAATAAATTAAAATTGGCTTATATATCAACAATTTTCATAGCTAGCTAGGTATAATAGTACAGCGATACTATGAATAAATAGATCATACATAAAGACTATCTACACATAAAAATTATCTACTATGTATTTATAATTAAAGTAACGACTAAAGTAATGACTAAGGTAAGCGGTAATCATGGTAACCGATAATAGTAAAGCTACTGATATGAATAGTACGGGAAGTAATAGGGCGGGACATAAGTCAACTCACGGCTTGTCTTCTCAGCATCCCGTACTTCGTGAACTTAGTCACAAGTTTGCAAACAAATTTACCGAACAAACTACTTTCGATGGTATACCAACCATATGGGTGTCACGTATTGATCTGACTGAAATTTTAATGTTCCTGCGTACGTTACCAAAGCCCTATGTCATGCTGTTAGATTTATCTGCTATGGATGAGCGTTTGCGCAAGCATCGTGATGGGTTACCTGATAGTGATTTTACTGTTTTTTACCATTTAATGTCCCTAGAGCGTAATAGCGATATTCGTATCAAAGTTGCCTTGTTTGAAGATGATCTAAATATACCGACAGCAACAAAAATTTGGCCGAATGCTAACTGGTATGAACGTGAAGTCTGGGATATGTTCGGTATTGTCTTTGAGGGACATCCGCACCTAACACGTATTTTGCTACCTAAGTATTGGGAAGGTCATCCCCTTCGAAAAGAATATCATGCTCGTGCTACTGAATTTAAGCCTTATTTTCTCAATGCAGCCAAACAACAATTTGAGCAAGAAAATTTAAGGTTCGTACCTGAAGAGTGGGGTATGAAACGCAGTGGCCGCGATGAAGACTTTATGTTTTTGAATCTTGGTCCTAACCATCCTTCTGCGCATGGAGCATTTAGAGTCGTATTGCAACTGGATGGCGAAGAGGTTATAGACTGCATACCTGATATTGGTTATCACCACCGCGGTGCTGAAAAAATGGCTGAACGCCAAACTTGGCATTCTTATATACCTTATACCGACCGTATCGATTATTTGGGCGGTGTCATGAATGAGCTGCCATACGTTATGGCTGTAGAGCAACTAGCGGGTATAACGGTTCCTGATCGAGCTCAAACCATTCGTGTGATGATGAGCGAATTTTTTAGAATCACCAATAACTTATTGTTCTTTGGTACTTTTATTCAAGATGCAGGGGGTATGACGCCTGTTTTCTATATGTTTACCGATCGCCAGAAGGCTTACGATGTTATCGAAGCGGTAACAGGCTATCGAATGCACCCTGCTTGGTTCCGTATCGGAGGTACAGCAGCTGATTTACCACGAGGTTGGCAACGTTTGGTACGAGAATTTTTAGATTGGATGCCAAAACGACTAGACGAATATGTCAAAGCGGCTATGCAAAACTCGGTATTAAAAGCACGTACACAAAATGTTGCGCAATATGATGCCAAACATGCACTAGCTTGGGGTGTGACAGGTGCAGGCTTACGTGCAACGGGTGTTGAATTTGATTTACGTAAAGCACGTCCTTATATGGGTTACGAAAACTACGATTTTGAAATACCAGTAGGGTATAACGGTGATGCTTATGATCGCTGTATGGTTAAAATTGAAGAGATTCGTCAATCGATGCGTATTATCCGCCAATGTATGGAGAATATGCCATCGGGTCCTTACAAATCTGACCATCCACTGTCTGTACCCCCGCCAAAAGATCGTACGTTAAATGATATTGAAACTTTAATTAATCATTTTATATCAGTTTCATGGGGTCCTGTCATGCCCGCTGGTGAAGCTTCTATGATGGTTGAAGCTACTAAAGGTATTAACAGCTATTACATAACCTCTGACAAATCGACCATGAGTTATCGAACGCGTATTCGTACACCCACTTTTGCGCACTTACAACAAATGCCTTCTGTCATTAATGGCAGCTTAGTTTCAGACATGATTATTTATCTTGCATCGATTGATATTGTTATGGCAGATACGGATAGGTAGTCGACATATAGAGTAGTTGACATATAAAGATGTGATTGGATTATTTTTGTTCACATCGTAGTTAATAAAAATATGAATATTTAAGCGGTGATGACTAGTCAATGATAACTAGTCAATGTTAACTAGGCAGTGTCCTAAGATATATTTACCGTTTACTTGTAATTTAACATGATAGCCAGCACAAATTTGCTCGCTAAATTAATTAAGTTAAGGATTGGCACTGTGAGAATTGTGACCGATAAAGCCCCTAGCGTTGATGTTGAACGCATCTTAACTACTCAAGAAATCAGTAGTATCACTGATTTTATGCACCATTACCCTCAATCAAGAGCCGCCTCACTAGATGCGCTTAAACTGGTTCAAAAACGTAATGGTTGGGTAGATGATGCACAAGTTAATGCAATCGCCAATATGCTAGACGTTCCTGTGACTGATATTGAAGGGGTTGCAACGTTTTACAATCGTATTTATCGTTCACCTGTTGGGCGTCATGTGATTTTGATTTGTGATTCTGTAGCCTGTTACTTGACAGGCTATGAGGCACTCGCTACAGAGCTTAAAAGACAGCTGGATATTGAGTTTGGTCAAACCACATCAGATGGCCGATTTACACTTCTACCGATTTGCTGTTTGGGTAACTGTGACAAAAGCCCCGCGGTATTGATTGATGAAGATACTTATGGTCCAGTCACGCCAGATCAAGTTGCTGAGCTGTTGGAGTATTATCCATGAGTACTAATACCGTAACTTCACCTACAAATAGTTTGCCCAATCATTTGACGATAGCTGAACAGTTCAGCCGCCGAAAACAAGGTGTTGCCCCAAGTCAGCTTAATGAACAAACTATTCCTATTTATGGTGATAAACAAACTGCAACTATTAAAACCAAACCTTTAACGTGGCGTTTGGCACATCACGATGCCGTATTAGATTTACAAACCTATGAGTCTCTTCAGGGATTCACAGGGCTTAAAAATGCTTTAAATAAGAACCCAAAAGACGTTGGCAATATGATTAAAGAAGCCAATGTTCGGGGTCGCGGTGGTGCTGGCTTTAATGCTGGACTCAAATGGTCCTTTATGACGCCACCGGATGGAGGCCCTCGCTACCTAATCTGTAATGCAGATGAGATGGAGCCAGGTACATTTAAAGATCGACTGTTAATGGAGCGTTTACCCTTCCAGCTCATTGAAGGCATGCTTATCACAGCACACGCAATTGGTGCCAGTGATGGTTATATCTTTATACGCGGCGAATATATAATGGCCGCGCAGCGCTTAAATAATGCCATCAATGAATGTATCGCCAACAATCTATTAGGCGAGAACATATTAGGCTCAGACTTTAGTTTTAACTTACATGTTCATACTGGGGCTGGCCGTTATATTTGCGGTGAAGAAACTGCCCTTATTAATTCTCTGGAAGGTCGACGAGCCAATCCACGTACCAAGCCACCATTTCCGCAAATATCTGGTGCATGGGGTAGACCTACCGTCGTCAATAATGTTGAAACATTAAGTAATATGCCGGCCATAATGGTCAATGGGATAGAGTGGTATAAAAATTTACCGAATGACAAAGGCAATAGTACGACGCCCGGTACCAAAATTTTCGGTTGTTCAGGTCTGGTTAATAGTCCTGGTCTATGGGAATTACCGTTTGGCTATACCGCGCGTGAGATCATAGAAGATTTCGCAGGGGGAATGCAGCAAGGTAAAGTTCTTAAAGCGTGGTTACCAGGCGGCGCATCTACTGACTTTTTAACGACCGATCATCTTGATGTGGTTATGGATTTCGATAGTATTCAAAAAGCGGGTAGCCGTATGGGTACGGGGCTCATCATGGTGGTTGATGAATCACAAGACATGGTGCCATTACTTAAGAATCTTGAAATATTCTTCCAGCGTGAGTCATGCGGATTTTGTACACCATGTCGAGATGGCCTGCCGTGGGGCGTTAAATTGCTAACCGCAATAGATGATGGTGACGGTCAAATCGGTGATGTCGAAAAACTTGAAGGATTAACGCGTGATTTGTGGATAGGTAAAACCTTTTGCGCGCATGCACCAGGTGCGATGGAACCACTCATGAGTGCGATTAAATATTTTAGAGATGAATTTGATAGTAAAATAGTGGTAGAACCTCCGCCAGAAGTCGATGATGAAACCTCACAATGGGCAGAATCTGAGATTAAAAAAGTGATGTCGTCTATGATTAAAACTCAACCTGCTGCTGTAACTACCAGTAGCGGCGCTGATAACGATGATAGCGAAGTCGGTTCAAAATCAAGTTTAGAAGACAAATCAGTGTCTTCCAACTCGAATATCGTGAAGTAGAGGAGTAGAAACAGGCATGGCGGTCATACATATTGACGGTAAGCAGGTTGAGGTAAACGGTGCAGACAACTTATTAGAAGCGTGTCTGTCGCTGGGTATCGATGTGCCTTATTTCTGCTATCACCCCGCGCTTGGCTCAGTTGGGTCATGTCGACAGTGTGCAGTCAAACAATTTAATAATAAAGAAAATGCGGCAGCTGGCAAAGGCAGATTGGTCATGTCGTGTATGGTCGCGCCTACTGATGACATGTATATCTCAGTAGATGATAAGGAAGCGGTTGAGTTTCGTAAGTCTATCGTTGAGTTTTTGATGACAAATCATCCCCACGATTGCCCAACTTGCGAAGAAGGCGGACATTGTCATCTACAAGACATGACGTATATGTCGGGTCATAATAAACGCCGGTATCGATTTACCAAACGTACGCATCACAATCAATATTTGGGCCCATTCATAGCGCATGAGATGAACCGCTGTATCGCCTGTTATCGGTGTGTGCGATTTTATAAAGATTATGCAGGTGGTACTGACTTGGGCGTATATGCTTCAAGCAATCGAGTCTATTTTGGTCGAGATCAAAATGGTCAGTTTGAAAGCGAGTTTTCTGGCAACCTAACCGAAGTATGTCCTACAGGTGTATTCACGGATCAAACTCATTCAGATCGTTATAATAGAAAATGGGACATGCAGTACGGCCCCAGTATCTGTCAAGGGTGTTCTGCAGGGTGTAATATTTCAGCCGGTGAACGCTATGGTGAGCTGCGCCGTATCGAAAATAGATACAATGGTGAAGTGAATCGATATTTTTTATGTGATCTTGGCCGATTTAGTTACGGTTATGTTAATCGTGAAGACCGTCCTATTCAGGCCATAGAGCGTATCAATGATAAGCACGTTAAAATCAATGTTAATTATGCGCTAGATGAAACTGTCAAACGATTAAAAGATAAGAAAATTATCGGAATTGGTTCGCCACGTGCAAGTCTTGAAACTAATTTTGCATTGAAAAAACTGGTAGGATTTAATAATTTCTCTACGGGCTTTAATAGCCATCAGCAAGCACTTGTCGAAAAATCTATCGAAATTTTATCCACCCAAGGTATACATAATCCAAGTATTACTGAGATAGAATCTCATGATGCAGTTTTCATCCTAGGTGAAGATATTACCCAAACAAGCGCCCGTGTTGCACTAGCAGTACGACAAGCTGCAAAAAACAAAAAAGTTAAAATGGCAGAAGCGCTTAAAACTCAAGAATGGCTAGCTGAACCAGTTCAGCGGATTGGGCAAAAACAGTTAAGCCCCGTCTATATCGCAGATACTGTACAGACCAAACTTGATGATATAAGCAAAATAAGTTGTGTGGCGACACCTGAAGATATCGCAGATCTTGGATTTGCTGTAGCAGATGCGATAAATGCACTATCGAACGATATTAATGCCATCAAATCAGAAGATATAGAGTCTCAAGATGTAGAGTCTAAAGATATAAAGTCACAAGAAATAGAACCTCAAGAAATAGAACCTCAAGATATACAATCAGATACCGACAACTCAATGATTGAGTTGGCCAATCAAATAGCACTTGATTTAGTGACCGCGAATAAACCTTTGGTTATTTCGGGTACAGGTCAATACAAAATTTCAATTCTTGAAGCATCGGCTCAAATCGCTCAAAGCTTAACTAAAAAGCGTGAAGCTATTAAAACTTATGAGCTAGAGCAAATAGAAGTGCATAATGCTAAAGTTCGAGCTCAAGCGGTATTACAGCAGCCGGAAGAAGATAAAGAGTTGGATGCTAAAACCGCGAAAGAGACTCGCAAAGATAATACAGAGCGTAGCGCAGAAGACAAACAAGATTTAGATCTTAAAGAGCCAAATCACGAATATTCTAAACAAGCAGGATTATATCTGTGCGTCAGCGATGTCAATAGTATGGGCGTTTGTATGCTGGGCGGTAAGCCTGTAGAAGAGCTATTGGCCGAAGACTTTGATGCACTCGTGGTGGCTGAGAATCAGCTCACAGATGCTATCAATATTGATAGGTTAGCCAAACTTTTACATGATAAAACCGTTATTGCTTTAGATCATCAAAGTTTGTATTGGCATAAATTTGTTGATATTGCTTTACCTGCAGCAAGCTTTGCCGAAGCAGATGGAACCATGGTGTCATCAGAGGGCCGTGCTCAGCGGTTCTTCCAAGTGTATGAGCCAAGCTATTACGATGCAAAATGCAGTATTAAAGAAGGATGGCGATGGCTGCATGCTGTAGAGACAACTTTGAATGAATTACCTTTAGATTGGACTCAGCTTGATGACGTCATCAATGAACTTATCAACACACATCCAAATCTTCAAGCCATCAGAGCCGCTGCACCAAATGCTGATCACCGCATCTCAGGGCTTAAAATTGCTCGAGAGCCGAGACGTTATTCAGGACGAACCGCGATGCGTGCGCATATCTCAGTGCATGAACCGATGCAGCCTAAAGATCCCGATACGCCTTTGACTTACTCTATGGAAGGATATAGTGGTGAGTTGACGCCAAGTCCATTAATTCCATTTGCGCAAGCTCCGGGATGGAACTCTCCTCAAGCTTGGAATAAATATCAAAAAGAAGTGGGTGGTAGCCTCAAGCAAGGGGATCCAGGTATACGCTTATTCGATTTGATAGATGACAGTGAAAAGCTTTCAATGCGTGAATATATACGTCCTCAATCAGCACAGCCAATAAAAACCAGTATTTTCCAAGGCCAAGCCAAGCTTGTTCCTATTTACAATTTGTATGGTAGTTCTATCATGGCGCAGCGTAGTCCAGTAGTAGCTGCACAAATAGACAATCCAGCCTTTTATATCAATTCAGATGATGCCGAGCATTGGCAGGTACAAACAGATGATTGGCTTGCCGTGACCATTGATTCTCAGCGCATAGAGCTTCCAGTCAAAGTTATTCCATACGTCGCTGAAGGCTGTATCGGGTATCCAGTAGGGCAAGTTCCTATATTACATGGACATTTACCTGCATCTGTCGTAAAAATCGATCCACCCCAAGTAGATAGCATTGTTAAGCCCGCTAACCCATCCGAACTTGATGGACAGGGAGTCTAATATGCAAGTTACTCGTATAATCCCTGATGTGCCTAGTTTTTTAAATATGTCAATTGAGGCATGGACGACGGTATTTATGGTCGCACAGTCCTTGGTGATATTTTTATCAGTCGTTATCGTCGCCGCGATTATGATTATCTATGAGCGCCGTATGCTGGCACTTTGGCAAGATCGTTATGGCCCAAACCGTGTAGGGCCTTGGGGCTCTTTGCAATTGGTAGCAGATATGCTAAAAATCTTCTTTAAAGAAGATTGGACGCCAAAATTTGCTGACAAATTTATGTTTGTTCTAGCGCCAGCTATTGCGATGTTCACCGCTCTGGCCTCATTTGCAATTATCCCGATATCGCCAACATTAGGCGCCGCAGATTGGAACATTGGTATATTGTTCTTTTTTGCTATGGCGGGTATGGCCGTTTATGCCGTGATGTTCGGGGGTTGGGCGTCTGAAAACAAATACTCGTTGCTAGGGGGACTGCGATCTGCGGCACAAACCATCAGTTATGAGGTATTCTTAGGGCTATCATTGATGGGCGTCGTTGCCATTACAGGATCATTTAATTTACGTGAAATTGTTGTGGCTCAGACAGGCGGATTTTGGCATTGGAATATTTTCCCGCAGTTTTTAGGCTTTCTTACGTTCGTTGTGGCAGGCGTTGCTGTCACTCACAGACATCCTTTTGATCAACCCGAAGCTGAACAAGAACTTGCTGAAGGCTATCATGTTGAATACTCCGGTATGAAATTTGGTATGTTTTTCATTGGTGAATACGTCAATGTTGTACTTATATCAGCATTAATGACGTGTCTATTTTTTGGGGGCTGGGATGCGCCATTAAGTTTAGGATTTACTATTTTACCCCCTGCTTTTTGGTTCATTATAAAAACTTTATTCTTTATGACGATGTTTGTCTTAGCACGTGGCTCACTAATGCGTCCACGATATGATCAAGTCATGAATTTTGGATGGAAGGTTTGTTTACCTGTCACCTTAATAAACCTTTTAATTACTGCGGCACTTATACTAATTTCAGCCACTTAATAGAGTTTTAAATTTTTAGCAGCCTTATAGCACTCACTCTTAGCGTACTAAGAGAAGTTAACAAAGAGAAGTTAACATGTTTAAAGTGATAAAAAATACAGTTGTGGGTATGTTTACCATCATTCGATCAATGTGGATGGTAAATAGTCATGCCTTTAGACCCAGAGACACCATTTTATATCCTGAAGAGCCTGTCCCTGTACCGCCACGCTTTAGAGGTCGCATTGTTTTAACACGCGATCCTGATGGTGACGAGCGGTGCGTTGCATGTAACTTATGTGCTGTTGCCTGTCCAGTGGCTTGTATTTCATTACAAAAGGCGGAACGTGAAGATGGGCGCTGGTATCCAGAGTTTTTTCGTATTAACTTTTCACGTTGTATCTTCTGCGGCATGTGTGAAGAA
The DNA here is from genome assembly GCF_057396255.1 of Psychrobacter sp. CX21. Lineage (NCBI taxonomy): Bacteria > Pseudomonadati > Pseudomonadota > Gammaproteobacteria > Moraxellales > Moraxellaceae > Psychrobacter > Psychrobacter sp. CX21. The sequence goes on from NZ_JBXYJG010000002.1 coordinate 73,426, forward strand.
GCTTGTCCCACCACAGCGATTCAGCTGACACCAGATTTTGAGCTGGGAGAGTATGTCCGTCAAGATTTGGTCTATGAAAAGGAACATCTTTTGATTTCAGGACCCGGCAAATATCCTGATTATAACTATTATCGTGTAAGTGGTATGGCGATAAAAGACAAGCCTAAAGGTGCTGCACAAAATGAAGCAGAGCCTATTGATCTAAGGAGTCTATTGCCATGAGTTGGCTTCACTGGTTCGATAATACCGCATTGGTAGGGTTTTATGCGTTAGGATTGGTAGCAATAATAGCAAGTTTACGTGTCATTATGCTCGCAAGTCCTGTTCACGCCATTCTCTCGATGATTGTGACATTGCTATCCTTAGCGGGTATATTCTTTATTCTTGGTGCGCCGTTCGCAGGCGCCTTACAAGTTATAGTATATGCCGGTGCAATTCTTGTGCTATTTGTATTTGTCATTATGATGCTAAATTTAGGTATCAAAAATGATGCTAGAGAAGCCAGATGGCTGTCATCAGATGTGTGGGCTGTGCCTACTGGTCTCACCGTAATTATTGCAATTGTTTTATTTGCTATGTTAACCATTGAGGGACATGGCACAATCAGCAGTCAACCCATTCAAGGGGCGATGATAGGAAATGGTACGGTGTCAGCAAAGCTAGTAGGTATCAGTTTATTTAGTGAATATTTACTATTAGTTGAAGTAGCGGCGCTGTTGTTGTTAGCTGCTTTGGTTGCCGCTTACCATTTGGGTAAACGAGCATTAAGCGATGAGAATGATCCTCAAGGTGCTGATAAGAAAGAATATATAAATAAATACTACGAATATAAGCCTATCGACGCAAAGCAATTTAAAACGGCTCAATCACAGCAATCAGCCAATATGAAGTTGCAGAAAAAGGAGGATAGCTAATGTCAAATGCAACCTCTACTACGGTAATAGCTGCTACTAATCAGGCTGCTATTAAACAAAATGATAACCAATCAGCTATTCATTCATCATCTGCACATGACGCACATTTAAATGAAACCTCTGGGGTTTCTGAAAGTTCGGGAAATCAAGCCGCAGTTCAAGTCGAGGCCATACAAGGCGAGCAACAAGTAGTAGGGGTAGACAACGCTATGCTTGGTGTTATTCCAATGGAGCATGGACTGGTATTGGCTGCAATCATATTCGCTATTGGCTTGTGCGGTGTTATGGTACGCCGCAATTTTTTATTCATGCTAATGAGCTTAGAGATTATGATGAGTGCCGCTGGTTTGGCGTTTATTGTTGCGGGTAGTCGATGGATAGGCGCAGATGGTCAAGTTATGTTCATATTTATTTTGACATTGGCTGCGGCTGAAGCCTCACTTGGGCTTGCAATATTATTACAGTTTTATCACCGCCGAGGTCATTTAGATATTGACACGGCTAATGAGATGAGGGGTTAATGATATGAGTTTCTTAGCGTTAACCTTTATATTTCCCGCCTTTAGTTTTTTAATACTCTCCGTTATGCGTGATAAATTATCGCAGGATGCAGCTAAATGGCTCGGTGTAGGTAGTATGGGTCTGTCCGCATTGTGTGCATTGGTCGCATCAATGAGCTATTTATCTATGAATGATGCAAGTACGGTCATCAATATTCCGCTATGGACGTGGTTGCAAGTTGGCGATTTTGCACCTAGGTTTGGTATTGATTTTGATGGACTGGCTCTCACTATGTTGGGCGTTATAACTGGAGTTGGTTTTTTAATCCATTTGTTCGCATCATGGTACATGCAGGGTGATCCTGGCTACGCGCGCTTCTTTAGTTATATGAATCTATTCGTAGCTAGCATGATATTGTTAGTCTTAGCAGACAATCTTCTGTTGTTATACTTAGGCTGGGAAGGGGTAGGCATTTGCTCATACCTACTCATTGGTTTTTATTATCACGACAGAGCCAATGGACGAGCTGCTATTAAAGCTTTTACTGTCACTCGTATTGGTGATGTGTTTTTGGCCTTTGGTTTGTTTTTATTATTTAGAGAGTTTGCTACCCTCAATATCCAAGAAATAATCACTCAAGCGCCGCTTAAATTTGCAACTAACGATCCAACTTTGGTATTAGCCACCATGATGCTTGTTGGTGGCGCTATGGGTAAGTCTGCACAAATTCCATTACATACTTGGCTTGCAGATGCCATGGCAGGCCCAACCCCGGTTTCTGCATTAATTCACGCAGCTACCATGGTCACAGCTGGTGTCTATCTGATTGCGCGTTTACATCCCTTATTTATATTAACCCCTAATATCTTATTGTATTGGGTAGGGGCAGTAGGCGCTATAACCCTTATCGTAGCTGGGTTATGTGCGTTAGCTCAAACCGATATTAAACGCATATTAGCGTATTCGACCATGAGTCAAATTGGCTATATGTTTTTAGCATTGGGTGTTGGCGCGTGGCAAGGGGCAATCTTTCACCTAATGACGCATGCATTTTTTAAAGCGCTATTATTCTTGTCAGCAGGGGCGGTTATAACTGCCGTTCATCACGAACAAAATATATTCAAGATGGGTGGCCTACGTAAAAAGATACCACTTGTGTTCTGGTGTTTTATTATTGGCGGCGGCGCATTAGCTGCTATACCTTGGGTAACCGTTGGGTTCTATTCTAAAGAAGCCATATTATGGGAAAGTTATGCCAGTGGTCACCATATACTATTTTATCTGGGTGTATTTGGCGCATTCTTAACCTCTTTATATACCTTTAGAATGATATGGTTTACTTTCTTCGGTGAAGAGAAAACGCATGCTCTCAAACTTACAGGTATTTCATACCAGCTTCCTCTCATCATTCTTTTAGTATTGTCTACCGCAGTGGGTGCTTTAATATCCCCGCCATTAGGCGAAGTATTACCTAATAGCATAGGGCACATGCTTGAACTGTCCGGTGACGCCCATGCCAAACATACCGCTGAATTCATAGCAATGGGTGCCATGGCTGCTGGTTTATTAATAGCGTACTTATTATATGCGTTCAATAACGGCAAATGGTTGGCACGCTTTAAGAATTCGAGTTTTGGCGGAGCGATATATTATTGGTGTTACCACGGTTTAGGTTTTGATGCCTTATTTGACCTAATATTTGTAAAACCATTTTTATTTATTGGCAAATTATTAAAAGCAGATCCCGTAGACAAGACTTGGAACCTATTGCCTGCGCTTGCTTCAGCGGGGAATAAAGTCATGTCATCTACGCAAACTGGATCGCTAAGGTGGTATGCCACAAGTTTCGGATTAGGGATGGCAGTGTTGTTGATACTTGTCATGAAGACGGTGATTTAATATGACAGAACTTCAATTAGCATGGATGTTACCGGCTTTAATAGCGACACCTTTTATTGCAGGTACTTTGTGCTGGCTTGTTGAAAAAATAAGTAAGCGCCTCCCACGTTGGATAGCCTTAATAGGGATGATTATTACCTTTATTTTATCCATAATGTTATGGCATGAAGGTAGTTTTGCGGGTATGAGTGAACAAGTGCTTGCGCCGACCTCTCAATTACCGTGGTTTGCAGAATTTAATGTACCTTGGATTGATGCGTTTGGTATTCGCTTTCATTTAGCTATCGATGGTCTTTCTCTATTGATGGTGTCGTTAACGGCATTTTTAGGAATTATGGCCGTTGGCTGCTCATGGGGTGAAATTCAAAGACGCGTTGGCTTCTTTCATCTAAACTTACTATGGAGTTTGGGCGGGGTAATTGGCGTATTTTTAGCCATTGATTTATTCCTATTCTTCTTTTTTTGGGAGATGATGCTTGTACCTATCTATTTCCTAATAGCCATTTGGGGTCATAACGCCACCAATGGTAAAACCAAAGAATACGCAGCTACTAAGTTCTTTATATATACGCAGGCTTCTGGTCTTATCATGCTCGTCGGTATTTTGCTGTTGGTGATTATAAACTTTACATCGACTGGCATACTTAGCTTTAATTATAACGATTTATTAGGTACTCAGCTTGGCGGATGGGAATATCCTATCATGTTATGCTTCTTTATAGGCTTTGCGGTAAAGCTACCCGTCATGCCTTTTCATGGTTGGTTGCCAGATGCTCATGCTCAAGCGCCTACAGCGGGTTCTGTGGATTTAGCAGGTATTCTAATTAAGACCGCCGCTTACGGATTAATTCGCTTTGTCCTTCCATTTTTTCCAGAAGCCTCGCAAGACTTTGCTCCAATAGCGATGACTCTTGGTGCAATAGGTATATTTTACGGTGCTTGGCTTGCGTTTATGCAAACCGATATAAAACGTCTATTAGCGTATACCAGTATCTCACATATGGGGTTTGTGGTATTAGCAATATATGCCGGCACGTTGTTAAGCTTACAAGGTTTGATGATCCAAATGCTTGCGCACGGTTTATCATCTGCGGCATTATTTATTATGGCAGGTCAATTATATGAGCGCTTGCATACGCGTGAATTGCCATTGATGGGCGGTATGTGGGGTCAATTTAGATATTTTGCACCGCTACTTATGTTCTTCTGTGCAGCATTGTTAGGTATTCCTGGCACAGGTAACTTTATAGGTGAGTTTTTAATCCTTATTGGTTCGTTTGAACAATATCCTGTCATCGTTATATTAGCAACCTTTAGCCTGGTTTGGGCAGGATTATATTCATTAATTATTATATATAGAGCGTTATTTGGAGACAAAACCGTGCCTGAACATATCGCTATTGCTAGTGGACACGGTACGATGGCAAGCCATACGGACGATGAAATCGATCTCAAAAAACCTATTAAGCTTTATGATTTGAATAAACGCGAGCTCTTTTTATTGGTATCTTTAGCAGTCGGATTGGTATGGTTAGGCCTATTTCCACAGGTTTTCTTAGATACCTCAAGCCATGCTATGCAGTGGATCAATAACGCTTACGTGTTTAATGAAGTCATAAGTTTTGACGCCATCGAATCATTGCAGTCTGCTGTGAATGCAGGGGAGGTGCGCTAATGAATTATATTTCAATGAATTGGCCTGCTTTGACACCATTTTTACCGATACTAATTGTGGTGGTAACTATTTTGGTAGTGATGCTAACTATTGCTACCAAGCGTTCACATTTTCTGACAGGTACATTATCGGTTGTCGGTCTTAATATTGGGTTGTTTACCTTAATAGGTCAGATGTTTGGATGGGTATCTCTTCCCGCTGTGGATGTTCAAACGCCCATGTTCACAGTCGATCCTTTTGCACAGTTTAATATGGTGGTGATCTTTTTATCATCGTTAGCATGCTGTACTTTGGCGTACCCTTATTTTAGAACCTTTAGAGATCATAAAGAAGAGTTATACTTATTAATCTTGTTGTCAACTGTTGGTGCGCTACTGATGGTAAGTGCTGACAATTTAGCTTCTTTCTTTATGAGCTTAGAATTACTCTCAGTACCTCTTTATGGAATGCTTGCCTATACGTTTATGCGTCATCGCTCACTTGAATCTGGTTTAAAGTATTTGGTTTTATCTGCCACTGCTTCTGCAACTATGCTTATGGGTATGGCGTTTATTTATGCAATGACCGGTACTCTTGATTTCAAAGAAATTGGTGCCGCTTTGGTCGGCGTTATGGACTCTCCCATACTGATTCTGGGCGCAGCTATGATGACCTTTGGAGTCGCGTTTAAGTTATCCGCCGCCCCTTTCCATCTTTGGACACCCGATGTGTATCAAGGTGCGCCTGCGCCAGTAGCGACATATTTAGCTTCTGTAAGTAAGGTTGCTATGATGGGACTTGCGCTGCGCTTTTTTATCGACAGCGCCGTTTTAGCTCTGCCTTCAATTCAGATGCTCGTGATGATTATCGCCACACTATCTATATTATTTGGCAACTTATTGGCACTGCGTCAAACTAATATTAAACGTTTATTGGGCTATTCATCTATTTCGCATATGGGTTATGTCTTGGTTGTGGTTGTGAGTTTAGGTCCTTCAGCTTATCTAACCACCAATATGTATATGGCAATTTATGCGTTAACATCTATTGGTTTATTTGGCGTTATTACCTTAATGTCTAGTACTTATAAAGATGAGGGTGAAGCGTCAGAATTATTACATTACCGCGGGCTATTCTGGCAACGTCCTGTTTTAACGGGTGTCATGACAGTCTTACTGCTTTCTATGGCAGGCATACCTCTTACGGCAGGTTTCATAACCAAGTTTTTCGCCATTTTAGCGGCAGTTCAAGTTCAAGAATGGTTATTAACGGGCATGATTATCTTAGGTAGTGCGATAGGGTTATTCTACTATCTGCGTGTGATGCTGACTCTATTTAAGCGTCCGAAAGATAATATAGAGTTTGATGCGCGCTGGCACTGGGGTATTCAAGCTGGTGGCCTTATGGTGATACTAGCCACTTTGACTGTGATTTACTTTGGTGTTCTACCTAATAACTTAATTATTTGGGCCACACAAGCCGTTATTTGGTAGTTTGATCAGCTATGTTCAGCGAACTTCTAAACGGTTAAGGCATTTACCTCGCTTAGCCTAAAAAATTATTAGTTTTAGCGAGTTTGATAAAGATGGGTTGTTTCTTACAATAGGTATAATTACAGCTTCGTGAGATTTAAAGTGCAATATGTTAAGCTTGTAGGGCGTTATCGCTCGGCAAGCTTTTTTATTTTAATGTTTAACAGACCCTAATATAAGACATAAATAAAAATATAAGAATATAAGTATACAAGAATATATAGGTAATGAATATGACTACGGATACTCAAAATATTCAAAGCGTTGTAGTAATGTCCAAAACAACTTGGACGCCAAATTTATTCAGTTTTAAAGTCAGTCGTCCTGATAGCTTTAAATTCACTGCAGGGCAGTTTGTGCGCTTGGGTGTTAATCCGAGTCAACTGAAATTTCACATTGAAAGTGGAAATGCTGACAAAGTGCCTAACGAGGATATTTTTCGTGCGTATTCAATCGTATCCTCCCCGTATGATGAGACCTTAGAGTTCTTTTCAATCGTCATACCTGATGGCGCATTTACTTCTCAATTACAGCACCTTCAAGTAGGTGATGAGCTGATGTTGAATACCAATCCTTTTGGATTTTTGACCCTAGCACGATATCAAGAGCCACTACCTAAAGATCTTTGGTTACTGGCCACGGGTACGGGCTTAGCGCCATTCTTGTCTATGTTACAAGATCTAAAAACGTGGGAAGACTACAAACATATCATTTTGGCGTACAGTGCCCGAAGTTATGATGAGCTGGCATATATTGATCTAATCAATACGCTTGAAAAGGACTTTGGGGAACTTGTCAGCTCACCGGCTAAATTCACCTTTATACCGATTGTCACTCGCGAAACTGTTGAAGGTGCTTTAAATGATCGACTACCTAAACTATTGACAAGCGGCAAGCTTGAAACTTCCGCAGGTGAGTCTTTAGCACAAGATAGTTCGCATATTATGCTTTGCGGTAATCCTGATATGGTTGAGGATACTAAAGAAACACTCAAAGAGATGGGGTTGGTGATGAACCGAAGAGGCGTCGGTAATATCGCAGTTGAGAACTACTGGTAAAGTAATCGAATGAGGTGGTTTTGGAGTGAATAAGGTTGCTTTATTAAATTTAAAAAGGATGTGGCAATATTTCGAGCTTTAAACCCAAACTTAAGCGCAAAGCTGTAACGCGATCTTTAAACTGTAACTCGAGCTAAAAACTTAAACCCGAGTGTCATTCAATTATACCTTAACATTCAATAATACCTTAACATTCAATTATTGTAGGGGTGGTTTGGCCGCGTCCTTTATAGGTTTTAGTGGGCCTTTCATAAGCTCTGGATCATCATCAGGGGTAATTATATTCTGGTCATTAGAATTGGCAATAAGATCACGTACGTTTACTTTGGTTTTTAGCACCAGCTGTTCTTCTTCAACAAGGCCATAGTTTACTTGTACCTTATGAAGCGTACTCATAATTTTCTTATTGCGCTTAAGCCAGCGATTGATATCTAAATACAAAATATTATCCTTTGGCTTAACAATATTTATTTTGTGCAAAATAACACCAAGGGGGTCTCTTTTTAGTACACTATGATAAAACCATATGAGCAGCTTTATACCATAACGCTTAAAAATTGAATCACAGCGTAACTTTAGAACATCGGTATAAGTCAATTGACCAAATACAAAGCGCTGTACATCACGATCAATTTGAACATGAACCAGTTCAAAATTACTGGCTACTTCTGTATAAATACCTTTAATATCAATTGTACAAAATAATCTAAACCACCCCTCGTGCATTTCTAATCGTAACTCGAGTATGGCTTTGACATTGTCGGTAACAAACTTTTTAAGTGCGTCATTGACCTGTTCCTGACTCACGGGAAGTGAAAATTCATCATCTACGGAATCGGCAGCTTTGCCATACAAAGATTTAAATTTATGCGTTATAGAAGACCATAAGCCTGATAGACTCTGTATGGATGACCCTGAGTCAAAAGCAGATTCAGAATCAGAATTTGTAAACTCATTGTTCTCAATTACTAAATGCTCATTGACTGTATTACTTCTAAATTGCTGAGTATTCTGCACGTAGTGTCCTTTCATATTCTAATGTTCTAATAGGGCATGCCCCTAATTGGAACTTTTATAATTTATGGCATAAAAATGGCTATATTTACGCTAAACAGTGTCTAACTTTTGGTTGATATTTCAATATCATTGGCAAAAACACCCTAGCTTGTGAAAAATATATCTTATTTTTATCCTCATACTCCAAATAGGGACACGCCCTATGCTATAAGTGATAATAGATCAAAATTTATATAATAAGCCCAGTGTCGTACGCGAGCTGACCCTATCATCTACCATCGGACTGTAATATTGCTCATTTGATAAGTATCGCAGAGTCTGACCGACAAATATGTCCCAATCTTGGTTAAGTTCATACATACCATTTAGGGTAATATAGGGACTTAAACTTGAGTCAGGTTTATAAGGTTTAATACCTGAGACTATTGATTCGTCGTTTGATACGCCATAGTAATACTCATTAAAATCTGAGTCTACCCACTCTAATCCTACACTCGGATATATGGTCCATTTACCAGGACTAATTCTAGCAATGTAGGAGAGTTTAGCAAGACTACCCTCACTATTACCAGTTATATCAGTCGCTAATTGACCTCGGAATCCGCCAATAGGCGTGGTTCGCATGTAGCTAAGTCCCGCCATAATTGAGACATCTCGATCATCAAGTTGGCCTAAAGCTCCATTAGCATCACCTGAATCAAATTGGTCTCCAGCCAATTGTAAATATCCTGCAAACTCATTAGCGCCATCATTTACTATATAAGCACCGAATTGGCTACCACGGGCATATATTTTATCGTTGTCATAAAACAAACTTGGTAAAATAGCAACATTATTGTCGCTGTCATAAGCATTCTTAATGTATTGTGCATTAATGCCGACGGTTAGACCGTTCTCATTTTTTTGTACAGGAACTGCTTTAAGAGAAGACTGTGCATGCGCTGAAATAGTTAAACCAGTCAGTAGTGTTAACACGAGAGCAGTCTTACAAGTTATTAATTTCATATTGAACTCTTTATGAGGTAATAAGGTATAGCAAATCGATAAAGTATGAATAATTATTCAAAGTTAGCAATCGTTAAATCAATTATGGCACTTCAGATTTAGATTAGAACCGTCTTATTATAAATAATGTTCCTAAAATTAATAAATAAGCTGATTATGAAGGCTTTGCCATAATATATAAAAAACAATGGCGACAATACAATATATCAACCAAGGTAGAAATTTTGAAGTAGCGTTATTGTTAGATTTTGAATACCGATAACCTACCATAATACCTACTGCCAGAATAGCACCAGTAAGGGCACCGCCAATGTGACCTGCGTTATCGATTCCGGGAACGGCAAAGCCATACATTAAGTTTATACCCATGACAATAGCCAAGCTTTTTAGCTGGGGGCTGCCGCCTTTACTTGGGAAATTTAGGAGAGTGCGTTTTAGAAGCTCCACCATAAGTAGGGCCATACCGATTCCCATGATACCGCCCGAAGCACCCGCTGATATACCCGGCGCTCCATTTTCATTAATGATTTGCCACCATGTGACATAACTGTTTAATAGGTTTCCACCAATGACAGATAACAAAAAAAGTAGTAAGAATTTAACAGACCCAAATGTGACCTCAGCAACTTGTCCAAAGTAGTACATTGCAAACCCATTAAATAATAAATGCATCAACCCTATATGCAAAAAGCCACTGGTTAGCAAACGCCAAGGCTCAAATCCCATAGAAAATGGGAGTGCGTTAGCACCCCAAGCTATTAAAGATTCGATAGTAGGCTGATTGATATCAACTCCCATTGCCAATTGCATGATAAACAGAGCAATAAAGCTGCTTAATAAAATAGCGGTAACGGGCGTTTGGCTAAATAGATTTTTAATAGTCATAGACACATTTTTTAAGTCATAAGATAATATTATTCTAGCATAGCTGACTGTTCTAGAAGGTAAGTTGGTGTTAAATAAATGCAGGGTGTTAAGTCTAAATAAAAATCCTAAACTTATAAAGCGTAACGACGATTAACTGAGTGCTTGAAGATCGACAAGAGAGAAGGGGTAATTTAACTGAGTGATTGGTGTTAATATAACGGGTATATGCGAGGCGAACTTATTCATGAAAGTAGTCTCTAAGTCCGCAATATCTACTTTTTGGATAGGGATAGGATTAACATTCGTAAATAGCCTAAGTATTTTTTCGGCCTCGTCACACAGATGGCATCCTTTAGTCCCCAGTAGCCACCATGCATCGCTATCCAAACACTCAATTGCTGATGAATCATATCTATGCATCAATTGGGACTGAATATGGTCACGAATTTGCTCAATATCATTATTATGTGTAGATTTAATCTCTGTCATGACTTTACCTTGGTTAACATAATGGCCCTATATAGTTTAACTAGCTGTTTGAGCTTATATAGATAGGCTTTTTAAGAATGAGAGCATAAAATATTAATGCATAAATACTTAAAGAATATAAATGACAAGAATATGAATCGATTCAATATGCTTAATTCAAACAGCGTATTATAATAAATAGCTAGTTGTCTGATTGAGCGTAGTTTATCATCATAAAATTAAATCGTGAATTGAGCCAAATACTATGTCGGCAATATCTAAAATTTTAAAGCGCTTATTTTGGGCGTTATTTTTATTGGTTGCGACCTTTTATCTATTGGTAGTAGGGTCATTATTGGTTTGGAAAACTCAGCCCATAAACAATAGTATGTTTATGATAGCGCATAGGCTGAGTGGGGGAGAGGTGCAACAACAATGGGTTGAATACGACAATATATCTAAATCTGTAAAACAAGCAGCAATAGCCAGTGAAGATGCTACATTTGTCACTCACAATGGATTCGATATCAAAAGCATTGAGGCTGCAATGAAAAAAAATGAAGATAGTGGCGCTGTCTCTGCGGGCGGATCGACCATTACTCAGCAGCTGGTTAAGAACTTATTTCTGACCTCTCATCGTTCTTACATTCGAAAAGGAATAGAAGCTAGTATTACCCTTTTGATTGAAAGTATGTGGGATAAAAAACGTATTTTAACTGCCTACCTTAATGTGGCAGAGTTTGGTGATGGGATATATGGTATAGAGGCTGCTGCACATCAATATTTTAACAAATCAGCCGGAGATTTAAATCGTGATGAGTCTGCTTTATTGATAAGTATGTTAACCAATCCAAAGTATTATCAAGATAATATGAATGCCAAACGTCTGCGTAATAAACAGCGTATTATTATGAAGCGTATGAGTAGTGCAAGCTTACCTTAATCAATTGTCTATATAGGCCTTATAGGCCATTATCGTTATATGCCATATAAGTAAGCAAATGAATATATGTCTATTTTTACTTTTTCGTGTGAGTTAATTCGGTGCATTTATGTGCACAAAGTTTGTTGATTTAATAATATGATAAGAGGTCGATTCAATATAAAAGCGTCATATTCACATGCTAATATAGTAGTTAGTAGTTTTGACTAATAAGATATAAATAGAAGGCATACCTTGTATAGTGTTAAATATAGATTGATAAAGAACATTTACAGGCATACAACTACTTGATTTAAATATAGGTAAAGGATGAGATAGACGATGACTACCACACCTGCAAATAAAACCAAAACTAATAACAAAAACAACACAACTTTGGATCAAAGGGTCGCAAATATAACTAATTCTACGCCCAGTTCTTTATCTTCAAGTGCTTCAGAGGTATCTAGTACAAGTCAAACCGGTACTGTAGACATGGAATTAGCAGTCATTGACTGGAAAAGATACGCAGATGGTACGTACTCTCCCAATTGTTACATTAATAGAGAGCTGTCTTGGCTTCAATTTCATTTAAGGGTATTGGCACAGTCTAAGAATCCTCTTCATCCGCTTCTCGAACGTCTGTTTTTCCTAATTATTTTTTCGTCCAATATGGATGAGTTTTTTGAAATAAGAGTGGCAGGCTTAATGCAAAAGTTAAACCACGGCTACATCTCTACCAAGCCTGACAAAATGAGCCCTGGTAAAGTATTAAATCAAATATCTGTAATAGCACACAAAGCGATTGATGAGCAGTATCGCATTCTTAATGAAGATATTTTGCCAGCGTTAGCAAAGGAAGACATCCGCTATTTAAAACGAAATGAGTTAAATCCCAAACAGTCTAAATGGATGAAAGAGTATTTTATCGAGCAGGTGATGCCCGTACTAACGCCAATCAGTATTGATCCTGCACATCCATTCCCGCGCCTAGTGAACAAAAGTCTCAACTTTATTGTAAGCCTAGAAGGTAAAGATGCGTTTGGCCGTGATATTAATCTGGCAGTGGTACCTGCGCCGCGTAGCTTACCTCGAGTCATACGCTTACCTGATGAGCTCACCGATGGTAAAGAACATCACATCATGCTTTCAGCAGTGATTCATGAATATGTCAGCAAGTTATTTCCAGGAATGACAGTAACCGGCTGTCATCAATTTCGCTTAACCCGCAACGCAGACCTTGAGCTGGATGATGATGTAGAAGACATTGCTAAAGCCTTAGAAGGGGAGCTTGATAATCGACGCTTTGGTGATAAAGTTCGCTTGGAAGTTACGACCAATTGTCCCCCTGAAATTAGCAATTATTTATTAGAAGAATTTGGCTTGCATGACAATCAACTATATCGTGTTAATGGCCCGGTTAATTTGACACGGTTATTATTTGATTTTGATGTGCCAAAATTGCGTTATGAACCCTTCACTCACGCAATTCCTAAGCCATTTAGAAGAGAGGCGTTCGAAAATGGTGAAAGTATGTTCACCGTTATTAGACGAGGCGATGTGCTGCTTCACCATCCTTTTGACTCGTTTAATCCCGTAGTGAACTTCGTACGTCAAGCGGCGCATGATCCAAAAGTATTGGCTATAAAGCAAACGTTGTACCGCTCGGCTAATAATTCAGAGCTGGTGGAAGCACTTAAAACAGCAGCTCGAAACGGTAAAGAAGTGACAGCGATTATTGAGCTGCGTGCGCGTTTTGATGAGGCATCAAATATTGAAGTTGCCAATGAGTTACAAGAAGCAGGGGCGGTGGTCGTATATGGTATTGTGGGGTATAAAACGCATGCAAAACTTATGCTTGTGGTCCGCCGTGAAAACAACAAAATACGCCGATATGTTCATTTAGGTACGGGTAACTATCATGAAGGTAACGCCAAAGCTTATACCGATTATGGTTTATTTACCTCAGACCCTGAAATGTCAGAAGATGTTCATAAGATTTTCCAAGAGCTTACAGGTATGGGTAAAGCGGCTAATGTAAGTAAGTTGTTACATGCACCATTCACTTTACATAGTACGCTGCTTTCATATATTGATGATGAGATTGAACATGCAAAAGCGGGCAAAAAAGCACATATAATAGTGAAATGTAATGCGCTAACAGAGCGTCACCTAATTGATCGGCTTTATGATGCGTCACAAGCTGGTGTTAAAATTGAACTTATATTACGCTCCATGAGCTGTATCCGCCCTCAAGTAAAAGGGCTGTCTGAAAATATTACCGTTCGTTCGGTAGTGGGTCGGTTTTTAGAACATACGCGTGTCTATTATTTCTACAATAACGGAGATGAGCGTTTGTACTGCGGTAGTGCGGATTGGATGAGCCGAAACCTGTTTCATCGAGTAGAGGTGGCTTTTCCAGTTGAAGACCCTAAAATATTTAAACGGGTATTTGAAGATGGTTTGATAAGCTATTTAAAAGATAATGTACAAGCTTGGTCTTTACATGGGGATGGTTCTTGGCATCAATTATCACCAAAAGATGGAGAAGCGCCTTTTATTGCTCAAGAGTATTTACTACATACAATCAATGGCGTCTCTTCTATTAAAGAATAACTTTAATATATAGATTAGCGATAAAAGTGTTCAATAATTATTTATATTTCATACAGGCGACTTTTCATACAGGCAACTTTGTTTCACAAAGTTGCTTTTTTATCAACATAATTAAACACAATACTACGTGTTTCTAATAGTTTAAAGCCTCAGTAAGTTTTAATATAATTTATATACTATCACTAATTCTAAAATCTAAAGTAGTTGATAAATTTTAAATAAACAAAAATTTTTACTATAAGGATAGGTCTTATGACAAATAAATCAAATAATGAAGCGAACAAATCAGATATTCAACAATCTGTAGAAGATGTCAATCCAAATAGCGTTGAAGACAATTTAAAAGATGCAGATGCTAAAGAACCTGAGAACCTCTCTGAAAAAGAACAAACTCCTTTCATAGAAGATGAACTGCGTACGGACAAATAGTTTGAAAATGTAGTATATCTAAGTTTTGAAATTTGAAGTTTTTACTAATTTGTCTCAAATAATTATATTGCATTAAACCATGTATGTGACTTAATAATTTTCATCGTAAACTTTCTGCAGATAATTTTAAAACGTATTATTTAAACTTAATCAAGGAATAAGTATGTCAATAAATAAAACTATTAAAGTAGAAACAGGCCTTGACGAACCTAAAAAACCGTACAACGGTCCTGATGATGTGAACGAATTACCTTCTATAGATCAGCATCAAACTAAAGTTGAAGACGATAAAAAAGTTGATTTAGAACCTGGTTCTTATGAGGGCACTAAGTATCAATCAAAAATTGATGGACCTCAGCAAGCCTCTCAAGAAACTGATGATGTTTATGAAGATGGCCGTGTTAAAGATGGTGGTTTACCCCCTGCTGGTAAAAACGTTGGCGATCTTAATGTGAATGACCTCGGACGCCATGATAAGGATTAAGAATCCTGCTCTAATAATAGACTCTATTGACAGACTATATTAACAGGCACTGATAACGGACTATTTAAAATACTTAGCAAGGTCTAGTAATACTAACAACTTTGATTACATAGAACCCTATATTCCAAACTTTTTAACTATTTAGGATGAATATAACTAATGAAGGATACCAATTTAATCAAAACGCCTATCGATAAATCATTAGACACTGACGCAAAAGCTATAAAATCTGATGCTCATGTAGATTCAGACGCAAATATAGATGCTACAGTGAATAAAGGTACTGATACGCTAACAAATGATGTGGTTGATAGCGAGCATGTCAAACAAGGTGATAACCCTGCGCGTCAGCCTGATAGAAGAGATCAGCAAGGTAGTACGCCTTTTGATGGTAATGTTAACCAAGACACGATCAGTAAAAATGATCCGAATAACGACATTACTGAAGAGCCGCAAAGTGATGAAATTACCGAACAAAATAGATATGCGACTGTAGATAATGCTCAAACTCGCGTATTAAATACAGATGAACGTTAATGTTTATGCACAATAACTAACATTGTACATGATTAGCTTAACCCTAAAAAGTCAGCTCAATTGAGCTGACTTTTTGTTTTTTAAGTTATGTTATCAGTTTATTTTGCTTAAAAGAGGTTATGAAGGAACACCACTGTGGAAGCGAAGTTCATCATCTCTACTTGTAATTAGATCTGCTTCAACTTGTTTAAAAAAAAGAATACGCTGGTCTACATTTAAGGTATCACTGTCTTTGTTAAAACTACTATTTATTGATTTTGCCATAGTGTCATAGTCAATATCATAACCACTATCAGGCGCTAAAGAACGCGCTAAAGTCAGGTAATCTTCATAATGACGACTCTCAGACTTTAAAAGATAACGATAATATTTTGCCAATCTTGTATCATCTATAACCTCACTTAGCGCTGCAAACCGCTCGCAAGAACGCGCTTCAATAAATGCACCAATAATAAGTACATCTATCATAGCAGCAGGTTCATAAGTGCGCTTATACTTTAGCATGCCTTTAGCGTAGCGGCTGGCAGGTAAGTGCGCCCACTTTTGACCGCGTTCTTTCATGATATTTACTACTTGCTCATAATGCAGCATCTCTTCTCTTATAAGCTGTGCTAGTTTCAACTGTAAGTTTTGATGAAATTCATATCGGAACATAAGGTTCATTGCTGTGCCTGCAGCTTTCTTTTCACAATTAGCATGATCTTGGATAATCGTGGGTAAATCATTATTAGCTGCGTCCAGCCACCGCTTTGAGGTACGGGCACCTAAAAAGTCATGGATATGTGAGATATCAGTCTTCGCTGGGGCTGAAATAGTATTGCTTTTATCATTTATTAAACTATCATTTATTATATTGTCATTCATAAAATTGCTCGTATGTAAGACGGATTATCAAAAAATATACTAGGGCGTGTGGAACATTTAAATGTGGAACTGTCAGGTGCTATTTTTTAGTCTATATGAAGTAATATTTTCGACACCTAGTCATTCTAGGTTATAAAATTTTGCAATATATTGGCAAAAAATAGCCCTGACCCCCTCTCGAGCACAGCTCTCGCCTTGTGAACGGGCAAAGCAGTGCTTTGCTCGAGAACCGTTCTCTGGGCTGGTGCTAAAAACGCCCTAAACGTTGTTGTTAATCTAGCTAAGGTCTAATACGCTCCGAGTATTATCGTCAATTAACGCCTAGTTTAGAACACAGCTTGGATTAATTGGTAGCTATCAGCAATCCCAATATCTGAATACTCCAACATGCCCTATATTTATCAAGGTTTATAGTATCAAACTTTATGTGTTTATAGGACCGCTTAAATTCTTACAAATAAGGTGAGCTTATATAGATGTTTAATTGTTAGAACTCATCAGTACAATTTTTATAAAACCTCAATAATATTAGGCTCATAGACTACTATCATAGCAATAAAGACCAAACATTTTTTATTGAAATGGCGCATTCTTGTTAATTTATCTCTTTGATAGTAGTATGAACAATGAAGACTTATTGATACATTTAATTACTGCTATAAACGCATGTAATCTATTAGTACGTTTAGATTTTTATATAAAATTATCATATTGAATACTTCATAATACTGCCAATTACATTCACCGTTATAGGATTAGATAGCATGAGTAACTGTACAAATAATAATGAAAATCGCGTTCAAAAAGGCATATTAGCAATCGATAGCGAACTATATAATTTTATCGAAAAAGATGTGTTACCAAGAGTTGGTGTAGATTCAGAAGCATATTGGGAAAACTTCGCGGATATCGTAAATAAATTTACACCACGCAATAAAGAGCTGCTTGCTAAACGAGATGAACTTCAATCAAAAATTGATGAGTGGCATCTCAATAACCCAGCTAAAGAAGGTGAGATTGATTATCCTAAATATAAGCAATTTTTAAAAGACATTGGGTACTTATTGCCGGAAGGTGATGACTTTCAAGTATCTACCGAAAACGTAGACCCCGAAATTGCTAGTATTCCTGGACCACAGTTAGTAGTGCCAGTACGTAATGCTCGTTATGCCCTTAATGCAGCAAATGCGCGTTGGGGGAGTTTCTATGATGCGTTATATGGTACTGATATGATAGATACTGCCGATGGTAAAGATAAGGGCAGCAGCTACAATCCAAAACGTGGAGCGGAAGTCGTTGCTTATGCAAAAGCGTTTTTAGATGAACACTTTGCATTGGCTGAGGGTAGTTATACGAATGTCACTGGATTTAGTATTGAAAATGGTAGTCTTGTGATTTCACAAGGTGATAGCAAAACTCATTTAGCTGATTCAGCTCAGTTTGTTGGGTATGTAGGTCAAGAGGATAGCCCTACCGGTATTTTACTTAAAAATAATAATCTACATGTTGAGATTCAGATCGACGCTAATCATCCCGTTGGTCAAGACGATCCTGCTCATATCAAGGATGTCTTATTAGAGTCTGCAATTACTGCCATTCAAGACTGTGAAGATTCAGTAGCAGCTGTGGATGCTGAAGAGAAAGTAGAAGCGTACCGCAACTGGTTCGGTCTTATGAATGGGGATCTTACCGAAACCTTTTACAAAGGAAATAAAGAGCTGACCCGTCAATTAAATCCTGATCGTGAATATACCACGCCGGATGGCGGCAAGTTGGTTTTACCAGGACGTGCTGTATTGCTCATTAGAAATGTGGGTCACTTAATGCAGAACCCTGCCATATTAGTTAATTTGGGTGAAGGTCAAGAAGAGATCTTTGAAGGTATTATGGATGCTTTAATTACACCATTATTAACTATCAACGATATTAAAAATAATAACAAGCGCTCAAACTCACGTAAAGGCTCAATGTATATTGTAAAACCAAAAATGCATGGTCCAGATGAAGTGAAGTTTGCGAACGATTTATTTGCCGCTGTAGAAGATGCTTTGGGTCTAGAGCGAAATACCATTAAGATGGGCGTGATGGATGAAGAACGTCGTACTACCGTTAACCTAAAAGAAAGTATCCGTCAAGCTAAGGAGCGTGTTATCTTCATCAATACAGGGTTCCTAGACCGTACCGGTGATGAGATGCATACCAGTATGAATGCTGGTCCATTTGTACGTAAGGGTGAGATGAAGTCACAAGCATGGCAACCTGCGTATGAGCAGTGGAACGTAGATATTGGTATCGAAACAGGCCTTATAGGTCGTGCTCAAATAGGTAAAGGGATGTGGGCAAAACCTGATGAAATGAAAGAGATGGTTGAAACCAAATCCAATCATCCAAAATCTGGTGCTACAACTGCATGGGTACCTTCTCCAACAGGGGCAACGCTGCATAGCATTCATTATCATGAAACCAACGTCCAAGACGTTCAAGAAAGCTTCAAAGGGCGTGAACGTGCAAGTCTTGATGATATATTAACGATACCATTGGCTAAAGATACCAATTGGAGCGATGAGGATAAATGCCAAGAGCTTGATAATAATGCGCAGGGTATTTTAGGATATGTTGTACGCTGGGTAGATCACGGTGTCGGATGCTCAAAAGTTCCAGATATTAATAACGTAGGTCTAATGGAGGATCGTGCCACCTTGCGTATTTCAAGCCAGCATATTGCGAACTGGTTGCATCACGGTATTGTTACCGAAGAGCAAGTCATGGAATCAATGAAACGCATGGCTAAGGTTGTAGATGAGCAAAACCAAGGGGATCCAAACTATATGCCTATGTCCGATGATTATGAGAACTCTATCGCATTTCAAGCCGCTTGTGATTTAGTATTTAAAGGCCGTGAGCAGCCAAGTGGATATACTGAGCCCTTATTACATGCAGCGCGTTTAAAGCTTAAACAGTGCTAATATATGTGATCCGCTTACTGTTAACTAAACTATATATTTAACTAAAGTTAATGTAGCAAAGCGTGCGTTTATAAACTTTAAAGCTTCTGCTAAATATTATTTTGCAGAAGCTTTTTTTATGGCATCAAACTATATATTATTGAAAAGTAAATAACCGTAAAAACGAACTAAATAAGTTAAAAGGTTAACAGACCTTTAGACTTTAAATGGAATTAAGAATGAACTTCAACACTCGATTTGAATTAATTGATATTAGACAGGTTATAAAAACTATAAATTTTGCTTAAATAAATTAAACTCTATATTACTAATATTTATTAAGAATAATTATCATTAATTGGGTTAAATAAATGTTGCAAATTATTTCAAAGTTGATATTATAATTCTTGAAGTATCAATTTAGTCAACAAAGTAACATTAGTATTAAGTTAAACCCACGAATGTGTATACTTATGTAAATTAAGTAGTATTATAATTCTAAGTTTTAACAATAATGTCATACCAAGTTGTCATAATTGCACCTAATCCTGTTCTTATCAGACTATTTTAACAATAGCTTCCTGATTTGAATTATTTAAGGAAGACTGGGCGTTAGCTTATTAGAGCAGCCCATAACTAAAATTGTAAAGTGGAGAGACTCCCCCATGAAAAAATTACTTTTAGCAACAGCAGTCGCTGCTCTATCTGTATCCGCAGCTAACGCTGCACCTACCGTTTACGGTAAAGCATTTTTGATACTTGATTCTACAGATACAGATGTGGTAACAACAACTTCTGCATCAGGAGTTCAATCTGAAAAAAATAAAGCTGATGTTACTGGTACTGAGTTAAATTCTTATACTTCACGTGTAGGCTTAAAAGGTTCTGAAGCTTTAACTGCAGATACAGACGTTGTATACAAGCTCGAGTATGGTATTAATATTGATGATGACAATGAACATAAAAAGGGTCAGTTTTACTCACGTGATACGTACCTTGGTTTAGCTAATGCTGAACTAGGTACACTAGTTGCAGGTCGTCTAACTACTATCGATGACAATGTTGATTTCGCTGACATTTTAGTTGGTAACAATGTTGCTAAAGTTGGTGCTAAATTTGATGAACCGCGAGCTGATAATGCGTTCGCATATATTTCACCAAACTATGATGGTATGCAGTTTTATGCTATGTATGGTATGGATAGTGATCAAGACTGCTGTGGTCTTGACAACGAAGATCAATATGGTGTTGCGGCTAAATACTCTATGGGTCCTATGAACGTAGGTGCAAGTTACATCGGTCATGGTGAAAACAATCATGCTCGTATCTCTGGTAACTATGCATTATCACCTATGTTAACCATGGGTGCTTTATATCAGATGTCTGATTGGGACACTGATGATAATGAAAATACTATCCAAGTCAGTGCTCAAATGAGTACCGATACGCCATGGAACTACTACGCACAAGTTAATTTAGTTGATAATATAGCTGGTGCTGATGGTGATGAAGCTATGGGTATTGGTGTTGGTGGTAAATATTCATTTACTAAAGCAGCTACGGGTCATTTATATGCAGGTTATAAAGATGTAGAATCCGATAACGGTGTAGCTATAAAAAATGATAAAGAAGAAATTATTGGCTATACTTATGAAGATAGCGGTTTTGGTTTAGGCGCAGGTCTTGAATACGTATTCTAATAATCTTTAGAATCTATTTAAATAAAAACTCATCCCCTCGGGGGTGAGTTTTTTTGTTTCTGAATCAGACATAATAAAAAAGCTATTATATTAAAGGCTATTGAAATACTAAATTATGTTATAAAAACCTAAGATACTAATATTCGATGGCTGTATCAATTTAATATTAAGTCAACCCTATAATTTTGTACCGAAATTTAGTAAAATCCCATCTTACTAATTGCTCTCGCATTAAGAATAAAATTATGACGAAATTTATATTTGTGACCGGTGGGGTTGTCTCCTCACTGGGTAAAGGTATTACTGCAGCCTCCTTAGCCGCTATTTTAGAAGCCCGTGGTCTCAAAGTTACCATGACCAAAATGGATCCTTATATCAATGTTGATCCAGGCACAATGAGTCCTTTTCAACATGGTGAGGTTTTTGTCACCGAAGATGGTGCCGAGACTGACCTAGATTTAGGTTATTATGAGCGTTTTTTACGTCATTCTAAAATGAGTAAAACGAATAACTTTACCAGTGGTCGTATTTATCAAAATGTACTAAACAAAGAGCGCCGTGGTGACTACCTAGGTGGTACGGTTCAAGTAATACCTCATATTACTGATGAAATAAAACATCGTATACATACCAGCGGTGAAGGTTATGACATTGCCATTATAGAAATCGGTGGTACGGTTGGTGATATTGAATCTCTACCATTTATGGAAGCGGTGCGTCAAATGCAAGTAGAGTTGGGGCGTAATCGAGCCATGCTGATGCATCTTACTCTAGTGCCTTATATTTCAAGTGCGGGGGAAACTAAAACTAAGCCTACGCAGCACTCGGTTAAGGAGCTGCGTTCAATTGGTTTACAACCTGATATATTAATTTGCCGCTCTGATCATAAAATTAGTGAAGACAACCGTCGTAAGATTGCTCTCTTTACCAATGTTGAAGAACGTGCGGTTATTATGTGCGAAGATGCTGAAACAATATATCAAATACCGCGTACGCTACATGAACAAGATTTAGACGATATCATTTGCGAACGTTTTGGTATAGACGCGCCAGAAGCTGATCTTTCAGATTGGGATAAGGTCGTTGATAGATTAGTGAATGCAGAAGGTCAGGTAAATATTGCGATTGTCGGAAAATACGTCGAGCTCCCTGATGCGTATAAATCTATAAACGAAGCGTTATTACACGCGGGCATTACATTTAAAACACATGTTAATATTGAATATGTAGATGCCGAAGCGTTTGAAACAAATGATAGCTTATTTGATACCCTAAAACAGGTAGATGGTATTTTAGTACCAGGAGGCTTTGGAGAGCGCGGTAAACTAGGTAAAATGCGTGCTATTACTTATGCCCGTGAAAATAAAGTACCTTATTTAGGTATTTGTTTAGGAATGCAGTTAGCGGTCATAGAATATGCAACTAATGTTCTGCAATTAGAAGCAGATTCGACTGAATTTAATCGTAAAGTAGCAGAGCCTATCATTGGTTTAATCACTGAATGGGTTGATGAACGCGGCGAATTGCAGATTCGAAATGATGAATCTAATTTAGGCGGCACCATGCGTTTAGGTAGTCAAGAAGCAGAGCTTGTAGAAGGTACTAAATTGCACCAAATCTATGGATCTAAAGTTATTAATGAACGTCATCGTCACCGTTATGAGATGAATAATCGATATGTAAAACCACTTGAAGAAGCTGGTATGACTATTTCAGGTTATTCTGCAAAACAACATTTGGTAGAATCAGTTGAAATAGACGATCATCCTTGGTTTATCGCGGTTCAATTCCATCCTGAATTTACCAGCTCTCCGCGCGAAGGTCACCCTTTGTTTGCAAGTTTTGTAGAAGCGGCAATTACTAATAAGACTTAAGTTGATTTATTTAAAAAATTGATACAGTTTTTAAATAATTGCTTTAATCAGTCAGGATAAAGCGAAAAGAGATTAGGGCATCCTAATCTCTTTTTTTATTTTTAACTCAGTTGTGGTGTTTTGTATATTAGGTTTGTATTGAGCACAGCTTGTACTACAATTATTTAAATAACTTTTAACACCTTTTAACACCTTTGCTATAAGTCCATTTATAAATAATCTTTTAAAGAGCATAATTATGACCGCATTAACTCAAGCACAATCTCAAATACAGTTAGGTGATATAAGCATAGCCAATGACAAACCTTTTGTACTATTCGGCGGAATGAATGTACTAGAATCCAAAGAACTTGCTTTTGAAATAGCTGAAGGCTATATTGAAATTTGTAATCGTCTTGGCATAGGTTATGTATTTAAGGCAAGCTTCGATAAAGCCAATCGATCAAGTTTAAATTCTTATCGAGGTCCTGGCTTAGAACAAGGTGTAGATTGGTTGGGTCAAATTAAAGAAAATTATAATGTTCCAATCATTACTGATGTGCACGAGCCTTATCAAGCACAACCCGTTGCCGAAGTGGCAGATATTATTCAATTGCCTGCATTCTTGAGTCGTCAGACTGACTTGGTTCAGGCTATGGCTAAGACTGGCGCTATTATCAATATCAAAAAAGCCCAATTTTTAGCACCTCACGAGATGCGTCACATCATTAATAAATGTTTAGAAGCGGGAAATGATAAGCTTATCCTTTGTGAGCGGGGCACTTCGTTTGGTTACAATAACCTAGTGGTAGATATGCTTGGCTTTGATACTATGAAGCAGATGGAGGTGCCCGTATTCTTTGATGTGACTCATAGTCTACAGCAGCCTGGTGCTCGCAGTGACAGTGCAGGGGGACGGCGTGAACAAATTACCACGCTGGCTCGTGCTGGTATGGCAACTGGGCTTGCAGGCTTGTTTTTGGAAGCCCATCCAGAACCTGAGGTCGCAAAATGTGACGGTCCTTGTGCGTTAAGAATGAGTCAATTAGAACCGTTTTTAGCACAATTAAAACAAATCGATGATTTGGTTAAAAGCTTTAAAGTATTAGATACCCATTAGTTTTTAGCGCCCATTAGTTTTAGCACCCATTAGTTTATACAACCTTAAGATTTAAAGGTAAGAGATATGGCTATTAAGCAAGCACAATTCCAGTTTGATAATATTGATGATGCAAGAGGCGTTGAGACGTTAATGACTGCCTTAGAAAATATTGATGGTGTGACCGACATTCAATTAAAACCGAATGATAGTATAGGTATCGTAAACTATGAGGATACTGAAACGACGATTCACGCTATTAAGGCTGCTTTAAACACTGTGGACTATGTTACTCAGCCATATCCTTATGACGCACCCCAGAATCCGGATAATTAATAAAAATAAATAATTTTAAAAGCATTAGAAGAACAGCCCACAACCAATAATTTTACTTTTAAACTAAAAGCTTAATAGACGACAAGCCTAAAAGGAGGAAATTATGACTACTGAAACTCGAATCTTAAACATTGATGGGATGACTTGTGAGGGTTGTGTAAAAAGTGTACATAACGCCGTTGAATCCTTAAGGGGCATACAAACGGTCAGTGTTGAACTTGAGAATAACTTAGCTACAGTTACTTTTGATGCTGAACAAGTATCTGCAAATAACATTGCTCAAGAAATTGAGGAAGCAGGATTTGATGCGACAGTAGCTAATAATTAGATTTTTATTAGTAATTAAATATCGTACAGTATAAAAAATTTTTAGAGTATTTACTTAATCACATTCCTAGATGCTAACAATGCCAGCTTAATGCTGGCTTTTATGTGTATAAGGCTTTTATGTTATTGAGCGGTGTAAGACTAGAAATAGAGTTATAATAACCTTATGTACAATAATAATAACGCTTATCAACGTTTCAAAAACTTTATCAAGATAGCTTATAAAAGCTTAAATTATAAATTTTAAAATCGGTTGCTTTTATGTCTGCACAGAATTCCAATAATAATCCAATTAATACTCTCGATAATACCCAGCCTACCGTAAACTATTCGACTACCCAATTTCAAGTAGACGGCATGTCGTGTCAAGCCTGCGCTACTCGGATCGAAAAAGTTTTAAGTAAAAAACCTCAAGTAAGATCTGCCAGTGTGAACTATGCGGGCGAGACCTTGAATGTAACTTATGATCCGCAATTAGCAGATGCCAATCAGATCAGCGAGTGGGTTAATAAGACGGGATTCACGGCTACCGCCCTAGAAGATGACCAATTTGTTAGTCCTCAAGATACTTCCATAGATTGGCGTTTGCTGTTGATTTGGATCTGTATGATTCCATTCTTGATCGGTATGGCAGGTATGTTAGTTGGGCAGGGCATGCAATGGATGCCGCCATTGTGGATACAGTTTGTATTAGCGACCTTTGTTCAATTAGGATTATCAGGTCCATTTTACCGTAGCGCATGGGCATCTATTAAAGGTGGTCTCGCCAATATGGATGTATTGGTAGTCATAGGTACGGTTACTATTTGGGCTTATTCAACGTTTATTTGGCTTCAAAGTCTAGGGGTGAGATTTGTAGATAGTAACAGCTTTGCCTTATCTTGGTCAGATATTACCAGTCAGAGCGCAGCGCATGTTCCAGTTTATTTTGAAGCGGGAGTTATGATTATAGCGTTTGTTAAACTGGGTAAGTTTTTAGAACAACGTACCAAAAAGCATAGTCTTAATAGCATCAATATGCTGCTTGAGTTAACACCAACGACAGTTGAAAGGCTCGTAAATACTAATCAACAAGAATTAGATTCTAAATATAAACATAAAGCGTTAGACTTTGAAACGGTAGATTTAAATGAAGTTACTCACGATGATGTGCTAAGAGCAAAGCAAGGCTCTCGCGTGGCTACCGATGGTATCGTTATTTCAGGAGAAGGGTGGTGTGATGAAAGCCATCTTACTGGTGAATCCGTACCCGTTAGTAAGAAAGTCGGTGATAAAGTGCTGGCAGGCGCTATGGTTGATAATGGCAGTATCAATTATAGAGTTACCGCCACAGGTAGTGAGACCCAGCTTAGTGATATGGTAAAAGCTTTAAGTGAAGCTCAAGGTAGTAAAGCTGATTTGGCACGTTTGGCGGATAAAGTTGCTGCAGTCTTTGTTCCCGTGGTTGTCTTTATTGCCTTAGTCACCTTTGGTCTCACATTATGGCTAACTGGGGCAACTGACAAAGCTATATTGCATGCCGTATCAGTATTGGTAATAGCTTGTCCTTGTGCGTTAGGTTTGGCAACACCTGCTGCTATTATGGCGGGTATGGGCGTAGCTGCTAGGCATGGCGTATGGTTTAAAGATGCGCATAGTTTGGAGATGGCAGGCGGGGTTGATACCGTAGTTTTTGATAAAACAGGAACATTGACTAAAGGTAAACCGAATCTGGTTGATGCCATGATGGTGAACAAAAGTATACATAGTGACGAGGTTCTTCAATTAGCTGCAAGCGTTGAAGTACATGCCAGTCACCCTTTAGCAACTGCTGTTGTGAACGCTGCCAACGAAAGACAATTGAGGTTGCTTCCTGCCAGTCAAATAGACGTTGTGCCTGGTATGGGAATACAGGCGCATGTACAAGACTTTGGGGAAGTCAAAGTCGGTACTGCAGAATTTGTAGGATTAAAGCTGCCTAAAAATCTGCCAAAAGTCTGGCAGGTGGCAAGTAGTGTCGCTGTTAGTGTCGATGACACGCCTTTGGGTATGTTCGCTTTAGCAGATGAATTAAAAGAAGAAAGTAAAGATGCAGTAAACGCTTTAAAAAAAGATGGTTTAGATCTGGTGTTATTAAGCGGTGATAAGCCTTCTGTGGTAGAGCAAGTGGCCAGTGATCTTGGAGTAAATGAGGCTTATGGTCACCTTAAGCCGCGTGATAAGGCACAGTGGATTGAAGCTCATCAAGCAGTAGGTCATAAAGTAGCCATGGTAGGAGATGGTGTGAATGATGCCCCTGCTATGGCAACCGCCTATGCCAGTTTTGCCATGCGTGAAGGTACAGAGGTTGCTAAACACAGTGCTTCAGCAAGACTAATGGGTGATTCAATTATGCAAGTTCATTCTGGCGTAGATATCGCCAAAGCTACTGTACGCAATATCAAACAAAATCTATTTTTTGCCTTTATTTATAATTGTTTAGGTATTCCCCTGGCTGCTTTTGGTTTATTAAACCCCATGATTGCTGCCGCAGCTATGGCTTTAAGTTCTATATCGGTACTAATGAATGCATTACGATTAACGCGCTATAAAGTTTAGCGTAGCTATTTCAAGTAAAACTGTTGATACGCATCCAAGATTTATAATATATATGATATTATTAGAGCTTAATTGAATTATAAAAAAAATAGTTTTAAAAACATTTGTCATAGTTTCATACCTTATTTAATTAAACATTAGTCATAGTCTAAATTAGAGTTAAAGCGACGATCATAGGCCGTCTTACTCCTCAAACCTTGAGTAGCGAGTACTAAGGCTTAATTTGGCTCTATACATTATTGGTTGTGACGAACTATGGTCTCACTTTATTATAAATTCCAAACTAAAAGGCTGGTAGACATTATGTACGCAGAAGATTCTAATAATTCGACAGAGATTAAAGACATTCGCGCTCGTGAAATTTTAGACTCACGAGGTAACCCTACTATTGAAGCAGACGTTTATCTAGCAGATGGTTCAATGGGCCGTGCAGCTGCTCCTAGCGGTGCATCAACTGGGTCACGTGAAGCGTTAGAATTACGTGACGGAGATAAGTCACGTTATCTTGGAAAAGGGGTTAGAAAAGCCGTCGCTAATGTGAACAGTCAAATAAGATCGGCTTTAATTGAAAAAGATGCTACTAATCAACAAGAGATTGATGATACTTTAATTGAGCTTGATGGTACTGAGAATAAAGATAATTTGGGTGCCAACGCTATGCTTGCAGTGTCTTTAGCAACGGCTAAAGCTGCTGCTAATTCGACTGGAATGGCATTGCATCAATATATCGCCAAACTGCGTAATCAAACATCATTGACGATGCCTGTACCGATGATGAATATCATCAATGGTGGCGAGCATGCCGACAATACTGTAGATATTCAAGAATTTATGATTGAGCCAACTGGCTTTGATAGCTTCTCAGAAGCATTACGCGCGGGCGTAGAAATATTCCACAGCTTAAAATCAGTACTCAAATCTCAAGGTTTAAATACAGCAGTAGGCGATGAGGGTGGGTTTGCGCCTAATCTACGTAGTAATGAAGAAGCCATTACAGTTATTATGGAAGCCATCGAAAAGTCAGGCTATAAATCAGGTAAAGACATTCATTTAGCTTTAGACTGTGCGGCTACAGAATTTTATAAAAATGGTCAGTATGTCTTAGCTGGTGAAGGTAATAAATCCTTTGATAGCCAAGGTTTTTCAGACTATTTGGTGAAATTAACTGAACAATATCCTATTATATCAATAGAAGATGGCTTAGATGAGTCAGATTGGGAGGGCTGGGCTTATCTAACTAGTAAGTTGGGTAATAAAGTACAGCTAGTAGGAGACGATTTATTCGTGACCAATCCAAAGATATTACAAGAAGGTATCGACAAGAACATCGCCAATGCTATCTTGATTAAGTTCAATCAAATTGGTACGTTATCAGAGACTTTAGATGCGATTTATTTAGCTAAAGATAATGGATATGCCACCGTTATTTCACATCGTTCAGGTGAGACCGAAGACAGTACCATTGCTGACTTAGCGGTAGGTACCGCTGCAGGGCAGATCAAAACAGGTTCACTATGTCGCTCAGATCGCGTCGCTAAGTACAATCAGCTATTGCGTATAGAACAACAAGTACATGCAAGCTACCGCGGCGCCGATGAGTTTATTGGATTACGTAATCCAAAAGCTTAATGGGCAGCGAACTTAATATTAGATATTAGGGTTATAAATCGTTATTTAACTTTGCAATTTAAACCCATTGTATTGTGAATGAACATATATGACGGGTTTGATAATTGACTAAATTTGGCGGTTGGAGTCATATACCGCCAAAATTTAAAATTACCCTAAAGCCCTTATGATTTATTCTTTATATTAATTAGCTTTCACTACTTTAGTAATACCCATGAATCCCAAATAAGTTGTCATATGAAATACTTTAGCCAATTCATATTATTTTTAGTCGCATTATCTATCCTATTAGGATTGCAGTATCAATATTGGCGCGGGGATAACGGACGCGCAGGTCTCGATGCCTTAAATATAGAAATCGAAAAACAGCAATTTGAAAATGATTTAATGATAGCTAATAACAGAATACTGCGCGCCGATGTTAACGACCTAAAAAATGGTCTAGAAGCCGTTGAAGAGCACGCACGCTTAGATTTAGGATTAATCAAACCTGGCGAGACCTTTGTGCAATTGTCGACGGCCCCAGTTACTCATACCAACCAGCCTATACCCCCTCTAAATTCAGAAGATGCTATTGAAAGTATTCCCTAAGCTAAATATGATATCAAAAGTGGAAAGTAGCTTATCAAGGAAAACGTGTGCAAACGCTACTAGTAGTAAGTTCAGAGAGTTTGACAAAGATAGATTGGTTTAAAAAAATCATTAACTATTTATATCAGTTCAATACCAACCTTATGTGAGTTACTCAGCCCAATTATAATAACTTATTACTTATACTAGTTTATTACTTACAGTATTGAGCAAATAGTATTTAGCCAATGCTATCTCAATATCTAAGAGTTTAAAATCCTAATTATGCACACTATGCCATCATCTACATCCAACCAATCAAACTCAACTAAAGTGTTTAGCTTAATAGTAGCTGCTGGCAAAGGCAGTCGTTTTGGTTCTGATATTCCTAAACAATATACCCCTCTCCTAGGTAAGACTATATTAGAGCAAAGTGTGACCGCGCTAGCTGCGAGTGGTTATATCAATACCCTCACATTGGTAATAGCGAGCGATGATAATGTGGCTAAAACTTTAGAGTTCTCCATTCCTATAGCTTTTACAGTTGGCGGCGCTGAACGTTGGCAATCCGTTCAAGCAGGGGTAGAAGCGGTGTTCGATGCTGGGGCAAAGCAAGATGATTTGATATTAATTCATGATGCAGCTCGACCTTGTGTAACTGCCAGTCATATTGATTCTGTTATTGAAGCTGCAATGCAGAATCCTTATGGTGCTATATTGGGTGTACCAGTGGCTGATACTTTAAAAAAAGTAAACACATCAGCAGAGATTGTCAATACCATTGATCGAAGTAGCTTATGGCAAGCTCAAACGCCTCAAGTATTTCGAGCAGGCAAGCTACGAGAGGTGTTAAGTCACGTCGAGAAGCAAGGTTTAATGATCACAGATGAGGCTAGCGCCTTTGAAGCTATGGGATATCCTATCAAAATAGTAACGGGGAATAATCAAAATCTGAAGCTGACTTATGCCGAAGACTTGAGTTTGATAGAAAGCATTCTTAAAAATCAGACATAAAAAAGCCAAACTCAAGGAGTTTGGCTTTTTCGTAAGCAGCTATTTCTAACTAATTATCAATCGGATAATGATTATATATATAACACGAATAGTGGTATCCCGTAGGGGATTCGAACCCCTGTTACCGCCGTGAAAGGGCGGGGTCCTAGGCCTCTAGACGAACGGGACACAGACCACTTCGACCGCTTTCACCGTTAATGTCGAAGTGGTGCGTATTTTAATGGCGGGCACTTTCGTTGTCAAGCGCTTTATAAAATAAATATGAAAATTTATAAATTACTTTTTAAATAGCTATAAATTCAGTATTAGAAACTATTTTCTATAGGGACTTATTAATAGTCAAAGAAATCTAAAATGGTTAAAAGGTAACCGAGTACAAGTACTACTATAATAGGGAGAGCGAGATTAAAACCGTAACTATTTTGTATTTCAATGAGTATAGGTATTCAGGATTAGTTGGCTACGCCTACCTTGCTATTTATTAAAAATCAGCCAACTATTCATTAGAATTTTTATGACGTTTCTTTTTGATTTTGGCTTTTAAATGATGGCGAATCCAAAGGTGAGTGATTGCACTAAGCCCTATAACCACCAAAATATAACCGCCTATTGTGGCCCATATGGTATGCATAGCAATCCCTCCCTTTACAAGCAATTTAACCATTGTGTATACAGACTATTCAATAGCCCTTAGGAATACCATAGCGTATGCTACTGACTATCGCAAATGATAACTGTTAAATGTAAAGGAAAACCATAGTGAGAAAACGATTTAAAACAAGATATGTATTTGACAATCTATTTAACTAATAATCTATCTAGCTATAAAAATTTAGAACTAAGTTTCTCGATTCTAAGTTGAAAGCTCAAAGCTAAAATGGTTAATAGACCTTACTTATCATTATCCTTTAATTCTGATTTAGACTCTTCAGAATTTAGCGAGGTCGCAAGCATTGGGTATTCATTTAAAATATGACAAAGTAACTCTGCGGTCTTTTGAGTGTCATAAAGTGCAGAGTGTGCTTCTGTGCCACTAAAATCTATACCCGCAGCTTTACAAGCTCTTGCTAGAACCGTTTGACCAAAAGCTAGCGCTGAAAAACTTACGGTGTCTAATACCGAAAACTTATGAAAAGGATTGTGGTTTTTGCTGTTTGTACGCTCAATAGCTGCATTTAAAAAGGCTAAGTCAAAATGCGCATTATGACCAACTAAAATACACTGGCGGCATTCATGTTGTTTTCGTAACTCTTTTAGTTCTTTAAATATACGACGTAGTGCAGGTTTCTCTTCCTCAGCAATAGCCTTGCGTAAAGGATTATTTGGATCTATACCCGTGAATTCCAAAGCCCGCTGCTCAAGGTTTGCGCCTTCAAAAGGTTCAATATGAGCATTTAGCGGCTCGCCTGGGTAAAATTTACCGCATTCATTCATAAGTATAGGAATGCATGCAATTTCTAACAGGGCATCTGTTGCTGAATTAAAGCCTGCGGTTTCTACATCAACAACAACAGGCAAAAACTTACGAAACCGTTCTGCGAGTTTAGTTTTCTGAGGTGCTGTTTTATCTAATGTGGGTTCATCTGCAATATGATTATATTGAGGCAGATGTTGACCCTCAGGTGATTCCATCAGCTGATTGTCGCTTGAATCTTGACGTTTATGGTCATGAGATATTGAACATTGAAAGTTTGCAGATTGAGTCATAAATGTATAATCACAAGTATTAAAAGTTTAAGGCTAATTAGAGCGAGTTTTCATTGCTAACTTTTTAATTAATGGACTATAAATAACTATATTTCTGCCAAACTGTGTCTAATTTCTAACTAATATATCTATATTATCTGCGAAATTATCCTAGTTTGACAAAAATCTATTTAATTTTTGCACATAATCCAATTGAAACACACCCTAGTTTTGATATTAAAAGTTTTATTTAAAAGTATCAGTTTAAAAGTATCTGTTTAAAAGTATTTGGTTTTTAAAAAACTTGGTTTTTAAAAAACTTGGTTTAGATTAAAGACGCGTGTTGATCATACTACAAATGAAATTATCATTTGTTATATTCAGTTTATTTGCATATTCAGTATAAGGTGGATTAATAGCTACTTAAGTGACCAAGGTATGGTCTCGCCAGCCATCAATGGTGTGAGTGTTTGATTATCCATATAACTATAACTATCTACAATACGTGTCGGCTCATTCACCAGTGTCACCGTGGACTCATTCAATGGTAATCCATAGAATTGAGCTCCGAACTTACTAGCAAACCCTTCAAGCTGATTAATTTTACCAACGCTATCAAATGCAGTCGCATACAAGGGTAGGGCGGTAGCTGCTGAATAACAGCCAGCACACCCGCAAGCGCTTTCTTTGGCATGGGTAGGATGAGGCGCAGAATCTGTTCCTAAAAAGAATTTGGGGTTACCACTAGTTGCGACATCTAATAATACTTTTTGATGCTTCAAACGTTTGAGTATAGGTAAACAATAAAAATGGGGTTTGATGCCACCTACTAACAAATCATTACGATTAAACAGTAAATGCTGTGGAGTGATGGTGGCAGCTATTAGTTCATTCTGCGACAGAACAAAATCAGCAGCATCACCGGTTGTAATATGTTCAACAACAATTTTTAATTCTGGAAACCGTTTTACCAAATTGCTTAATACTTGATCAATAAAAATCTTTTCTCTATCAAAAATATCAACATGAGAATCGGTAACCTCACCATGCATCAAAAGCGGTAACCCATATTTTTGCATGGTATCAAAGACATCGTATCGCCCACCTAAGTCAGTCACACCATCAGAAGAATTGGTAGTTGCACCAGCAGGATATAGCTTGATAGCTTGAACAATACCAGACTCTGCCGCTTCTTGAATCTCCTCAGGCGTCGTTGTATCTGTCAAATATAATGTCATCCGTGGATCAAAAGATGCTTTATACGAATCATCGATACCTGATACTCTTACGGCTTCTAAAATTCTATCTCTGTATGCTTTTGCATCCCCTACATTTTTCACAGGAGGCACAAGGTTTGGCATACACATGACTCGATTAAAACTTTGAGCAGCGTGAGGGACAGTAGTGTTTAGCGATGCGTCATCGCGCAAGTGAATGTGCCAATCATCAGGTTTGATAAGCGTGATTTCTTTAGGATGATCAGTCGTGTTTGGTTCATTTATAGTTACGTTAGTACTCATATATCTTTTGCCATTTGAAGGTATGTAGACAGCTTATATTTTATCGTATTTATAATAACAGGTTTTGGTTTAAAATTCGGGACTATGAAGTCTCAAATGTAAGTGTTAAAAATAAATCAAAACAATTGTTTGGTACAAGTATAACTAAGTCATCTTTTTTTGAGCACCCATATAGTGTAAACTGAAATGTTGAACAGCTCTTCACTATAGTAATATTTAAATAGCTTTAAATAACTAAAACTTAAAATAAAACAGTTTAAACAACGCGCATACGCTCTATTAAAGCTCAGTAAATGAGCTATAATAAAATTGATAGATATCAAAGAATTTTCAATATTAAAGGATGTACTATGTCGATAGAAAATAAAGAGAATATCAACAAGATTGTTCTCGCTTATTCAGGCGGTTTAGATACCTCAATCATCGCAAAATGGCTTCAAGACACGTACGATGCAGAAGTCATCACGTTTACCGCTGATATTGGTCAAGGTGAAGAAGTAGAGCCTGCCCGTGCTAAAGCAGAAGCGATGGGCATTAAAAATATTTATATTGAAGATCTACGTGCAGAATTCGCTCGTGACTATGTGTTTCCGATGTTTCGTGCCAATGCAATTTATGAAGGCGAATATTTATTAGGAACCTCTATTGCTCGTCCTTTGATTGCAAAGCGTTTGGTCGAAATCGCAAAAGAACATAACGCAGATGCGATAAGCCACGGTGCCACAGGTAAAGGTAATGATCAGGTTAGATTTGAGCTTGGTGCCATTGCATTAGCGCCCGAAGTTAAAACTATTGCGCCTTGGCGTGAATGGAACTTATCAAGCCGTGAAAGTTTAATGCAATATGCAAAAGAGCATGACATTCCAATCGATTTTGCGGGCAATAAGAAAAAGTCACCATACTCTATGGACGCCAACCTGCTACATATCTCATATGAAGGGGATATCTTAGAAGATCCTTACGCTGAAGCAGAAGATGATATGTGGCGTTGGTCTGTTAGCCCAGAAGATGCGCCAGATGCGCCTGAATACTTAGAATTAGAGTACGAGAAAGGCGATATTGTTGCCATTAATAGTGAGAAGCTTGAGCCATATGAAGTCATGATTAAGCTAAATGAGCTAGGTGGTAAGCATGGTATTGGTCGTCTAGATATCGTTGAAAATCGTTATGTTGGTATGAAGTCACGTGGCTGCTATGAGACCCCAGCGGGTACTATTATGCTCAAAGCGCACCGCGGTATTGAATCTTTAACCCTAGATCGTGAAGCGGCACATCTAAAAGATGAGTTAATGCCGCGCTATGCTAAAATTATCTACAACGGCTATTGGTTCAGTCCAGAGCGTCAAATGCTTCAAGCTTTGATTGATAAGTCTCAGGAATATGTGTCTGGAACCGTACGTGTGAAGTTATATAAAGGTAATGTTAGCGTTGTTGGTCGTAAGTCACCTAATTCTTTATTCGATGAGAAAATTGCAACCTTTGAAGATGATGCAGGTGCCTATGATCAAAAAGATGCTGAAGGATTTATTCGTTTAAATGGGTTGCGTTTATCAATTGAATCCAGTAAAGGACGTGATTTATCATAAGTGTTGAATATATTTGTGTTTCCAAATACTTTCAAACGTCTTTATAATATTAAGAAACCTATTAATTGTAAGATAAATAAAAAAAGCAGAAGTAAAGAATTACTTCTGCTTTTTTTTGTCCGATAATATTGATATTAATACATAATAATACAATAGAGTAGTTGTAGGCTTAAGACTTAGGATTTGGACCTATTTAATAAACGGTTCTCAAGATAGTGAATATTCTGAGCTTTAGAAGAAAAGCTTGGATCTTTAAGTATGATATCTCTATGCAGGGGTATGTTTGTCTTGATACCAGATATAATGAGCTCATCGAGAGCATGCAGCGTTTTAGCAATAGCCTGCTCACGGGTTTGACCATGACATATCAGCTTTCCTATCAGTGAGTCATAATAAGATGGTATGTCGTACCCTTGATATAAATGAGAATCGAAACGAACGCCTGCACCATTTGGAGAAAAATATTGGGTAATAATACCAGGTGAGGGCACAAAAGTATTTGGATCTTCGGCATTAATACGACATTCAATAGCGTGGCCATGTACATTAATATCACTTTGACGATAGGACAATCCATAACCTGCTGCAATACGTAACTGCTCTACAACAACATCGACACCAGTGACCATTTCCGTAGTGGGGTGCTCAACCTGAATTCTCGTATTCATCTCTATAAAGAAAAACTCACCATCTTCAAACAAAAACTCAAAAGTACCTGCACCGCGGTAGCCAATATTCTCACAGGCTTGAACACATGCTTGTAATATAGGTTCTCTGATATCATCAGGGATATCTGGTGCAGGCGCTTCTTCTAGAACTTTTTGATGACGACGTTGTAAAGAGCAATCTCGGTCAAATAAATGGATGGCATTTCCATTACCGTCACCTAGTATTTGAACTTCAATATGACGAGGGTTTTGTAAATATCGTTCCATATAAACTGTGTCGTCACCAAACCAAAGCTCAGCCTCTTGCTTCGCAGCTTGCACTTGTTCATTAAGCTGATCAAATCGATCAACAACACGCATACCGCGTCCACCACCACCAGCCGCAGCTTTAATAAGTAATGGAAAGCCAATATGTTTGGCTTGTTGTTCAGCATTGTTAAGGGTTACAGGACCAATCGAACCTGGGACCGTAGGTACACCAGCTTGTTTCATGGCATTAATAGCAGAAACTTTATTACCCATTAATCGAATATGATCAGGATGGGGGCCCACAAAGGTTATACCTGCTTCTTCAATAGTTTCGGCAAATTCAGCATTTTCTGCTAAAAATCCATAGCCAGGATGGATTGCATCACTTCCTGTAATTTCAGCAGCAGTTATAATGGTTGCGGTATTAAGATAGCTTTGATTGGCATTAGGTAAACCAATACATATGGCTTCATCAACAAAGCGCAGATGCATCAAGTTCTCGTCTGCGGTGGAATAAACACCGACGGTCTTAATACCCAACTGCTTGCAGGCACGCACGATACGTAAAGCAATTTCCCCACGATTAGCGATGAGCAGTTTTTTAATCATCCTGTGACCTATATCTTAATTTTTATAGCGAATAATGGGTTGGCCAAATTGAACCACATCGCCATTTTCAACTAAAATAGCATCAATGATACCACTTTGAGTTGACTCAAGAGGATTCATGATTTTCATGGCTTCAATGATACCTAAAGTATCACCAGGTTGAACTTTTTGACCCGGCTTTACAAAAGGGGGGTCATTAGGACTTGGAGCAGCATAAAATACGCCTACCATTGGCGAGTTTTCAACCCTACCCATCGCAGCAGGTTCAATATATGGGTCGGCATTAAAATTTGAGGCGCCAGATATTATTGAAGGCATAGGTGTGTTGTAATGCCGAGTCAAACTGACACTATCTTTACCTGTAGTCACTTCCAAATTGACCAAATCTTTTTCTTCCATGAGCTCAATGAGCGTACGTATTTTGTCAATATCCATACGATTGCCTTTAAGGGAATTATTATTATTCTAGATATTGTAACAAATTTTATCGTACATTATGACTATCAAATGATGCATTTAAGTTTTAATAATAAAAAGCTCAATCGAATATGTTAATAACACTAAGTAAACGTTAAAAATTGTACTTATTATTAATCTATATAATCAATAAATAAGCATTCAATCTAATAATAATTCATATGATTAAAATTATTAAGTTAAATGGACTTTATTTGCTTTTGACGATTATTAAGTCTTAAAGTCAACAAAATTGAGGATAATATTAATCCTGCGACTAATGCTATCCAAAACCCTTTAGCGCCAGTATCTGTAAACCGAACCAAATAAGTACCTAGCGGTAAGGCGACTAACCAATAACAGAATAAAGTAATCCACATTGGAACCTTTGTATCCTGCATACCTCTTAATATCCCAGCGACATTTACTTGCCAGCCATCCACTAACTGATAAGCGATCGCAAACAATAAAAGCATCATGGCTTGCTGCTTAACTGCAAGATTGTCCGTAAACGTATTTGCTAAATTTTCGCGAAATAAAGCGATACCAAGCATACTTAATAAGGCGATACAGACAGTCCAAATAAGACCAGTTCGCTGTACTTGCTGTAAGGCAAGCCAGTTTTCCTCACCAAATCTATTAGAAATCATAATGGTCAATCCCATAGACACAGACATTGGAATCATAAAAAGCTGCGAGGTCACGGCAAGCGCCACCTGATGAGAGGCAACTGCAATTTCACCCAAAGGACTAATGACGATTGAGGCTAAACTAAATAAACTTGCCTCAAAAAATATAGCTATACCAATTGGAAGCCCTAAGCGAAATAGCTTACTGATTTGTTTACGGTTAGGGCGTGAAAAGTTATAAAAAAACCGAGTTTCATCAAAAGTTTGATGTTTAGAGAAGTATAGATATAGCGCCAATAGAATAACATTAAACCAAAGCACACAAGCGGTAGCTAGCCCACAACCCGCACCGCCTAATGCGGGAAAACCGAACAGCCCATTTATAAAAATATAATTTATAGGAATGTTAATAAGTAACCCTATGATGCTTATAATCGTGACAGGCTCTGGCCTACCTAATGCTTCACAATAGCTTCTTAATACGGCATAACAGGCGATGGCTGGAAATCCCCATGCTACAAATGATAGATATTGGCCTGCTTTAGGTTGAATGTTGGTAGGCACACCCATATGGCTTAATACATTCGGTGTTAATGACACAATAATGAATCCAATAATACCAATCGCAAAGGCTGCCCATAAAGACTGCTGCGTAATATGCGGCACATCGTCATGACGTTTTTGACCCAATTTCTCACCAATAAGCGGCGTGGTAGCTATTAATATGCCAGTTGCTAATAAAAATAAAGGCAACCATATGCCTGAGCCGATGGATACAGCGGCCAAGTCTAGCGCCGACACCTTACCCGCCATTATGGCATCTACAACACCTAATGCTGCTTGCGAAAACTGAGTAATCAATATTGGGATTACTAATGTCGCAAGACGGTTACTATGGTATTTAAAATCCTTAAAAGATAAGTTTGCGAACATAATCAATATAATCTTATTTATAAGCACGTATAATAGGGGTTTAAAATCAAAAAACTAACTTTTCAAATAGTTTTAGTTCAAATAAACGCGAGACTATAACATCTATCCAGTACAAAGAGTAAGTGCTATATTTATGTCCCATTCAATTAAAGAACCCTGTATTAAAGAAGCTTGTATTATAAACCCTTGTCATAAACAACCTAGTATTGCAGACAGTATTCCACTAGCACTATATATTCACATACCGTGGTGTGTGAAAAAATGCCCTTATTGTGACTTTAACTCACATAGCTTACCCACAGTCGACTCATCGAAGCACGAAGACCCCATTAGCAATTCGATAAACAGAAGTACATCTAAACGGCATGCATATGAAGCTGTTGATAACAATAGCCTGACTAATACAACGAATGCTGACGTTGGGTTTTTC
Organism: Psychrobacter sp. CX21; assembly: GCF_057396255.1. Lineage (NCBI taxonomy): Bacteria > Pseudomonadati > Pseudomonadota > Gammaproteobacteria > Moraxellales > Moraxellaceae > Psychrobacter > Psychrobacter sp. CX21. Next base: position 113,009 of record NZ_JBXYJG010000002.1, read on the forward strand.
AAAAGTTATGTCAACGCTCTTATAGACGATATAAATGCTCAATTGCCACTTATCCAGAATCGCCATATTAGTTCGATATTTATAGGTGGAGGCACGCCTTCATTATTACCCATAGAAGAATACAAACGCTTATTTGAACAATTAAAGTTAGTATTGCCTTTTGCAAGTGATATAGAGATTACTATGGAGGCAAACCCAGGCACTCTTGAACATGCACCATTCGAAGAGTATTTAGAAGTTGGAATTAATAGACTTTCTATAGGTGTGCAGAGTTTCGATAATGATAAGCTAACAGCTTTAGGGCGTATACATGATTCGAAGCAGGCTTATGATGCCATTGGTGCGGCGTATAGAGCAGGCTTTAGGCGAATAAATGTAGATTTAATGCATGGTTTGCCTAACCAAAATACGGATGATGCCCTTAATGATATTCAAATGGCTCATTCAGCGGGGGCCACTCATATCTCTTGGTATCAATTGACTGTCGAGCCTAATACAGTTTTTTACCGTAATACTCCAATATTGCCTGAAGATGATAGCCTTGAAGATATTGAAGCGCGGGGAAGCGCTTTGCTGACTCAATTAGGGTATACAAATTATGAAGTATCAGCATGGGTAGGCCTAGAGGACAGCCCTTGCCGTCATAATATGAACTATTGGCAATTTGGTGATTATCTCGCCATCGGTGCGGGTGCGCATGGAAAAGTTACACTAGATATAAAATATATAGATGAGCTTCAGTCAACTAACATCCTACAATTATACTGCGGTTTAGATAGCAATCTTAATAGCGATATTAATGATGATAGCAATGAATATAACGTCCTAGATTCTGATGAAAATGATTATGTTAACCTGTTGAATACACAAAGTAGGAATATTCTAAATAGAGCTAAGCAAAATAGGGATAAGCAAAGTAGGGATAAGCAAGGAAGAAATACACGACATAGTATATATCGTTATAGTAAGTCGCGATTACCCAAAGACTATATGAACTATGATCATTTCCCAAAAATGGTAGGTTTTAACAAAATACCTACGGCTGATCTAACGGGCGAGTTTATGCTTAATGTACTTAGGCTGACCCAAGGTGTCCCACTTGAATTGTATAGTGAGAGAACGGGATTTCCAATGTCGCATATTGAATATGAGTTGGATTCTCTTAAGATAAAAGGATTAATTGAAAATATGTCCGATTGGATTCAGCCTACGCGTTTAGGTCGTCAATATCTAAATCAAGTATTAAAAACTTTTTTATAAGTCTATAAGTTAATTGAATATAAAGCGCTTTGATTAGTTATCTAGGACAACCCCTAATAATATAATGGAGATAGGCCATGACAGGATATGTTTTAGCATTGGATCAAGGAACAACGTCAAGTCGTGCAATTATATATGATAACAACGCCCGTACTATCCAAATTTCTCAAAAACCAACCACGCTAAGTACGCCTCGTCCTGGCTATGTTGAACAAGATGCTATGCAGATTTGGCATACCCAAATTAGCTGCGCGCATGATGCAATCAACAGGGCAGGATTGCTCGCAACGGAAATATCTTGTATTGCCATAACTAACCAGCGTGAATCAATCGTAATCTGGGATAAAAAAACCGGTAAGCCCCTTGCACCCGCCATAATATGGCAAGACCGCCGCTCAGATCACTGGTGCCAAAAGCTTGAGCGCGAACCTTATGAAGGTCATTTTGATAATACTCAATCTTATATTCAATCTATAACAGGCTTAAGGTTAGACCCTTATTTTAGTGCCAGTAAGATTGTTTGGATGCTAGAGAATAATCCTGATTTTCGCAGTCGAGCAAACCGCGGAGAGGTTTTGGTAGGCACCATAGATAGTTGGCTCATGTTTAATTTGACTGGCGGAGAGCATGTGATTGACATTACAAACGCTTCGAGAACCTTAATATATGACATAAATAAACTTGAATGGTCGGCAGAGCTTTTGACTAAATTTAATATACCCCCTCAGATTCTACCGCGAGTTTTGCCCTCAGATGGGGACTTTGGTAAAACAGAACGAGGATTATTTGCCAAGCAAATTCCTATACATGCCGTTTTGGGAGATCAACAAGCCGCTTTATTAGGTCAAGGGTGTATCGAACAAGGCATGGCAAAAAATACCTATGGTACTGGGTGTTTTATGCTCATGAATATAGGTGGTGAGGTACAGTTAAGTCAGCATCAATTATTAACAACCGTTGGCTGGCAGCGACGCACAGTTCCAACATCTCTTTTAAAAAACCCTATTGAAAATCCATCACTAAATAAACTAGTTAAGTCGGGCAAACGTATTTTAACTCCTACCAAGCGAGAAGTTACTTATGCTCTAGAGGGTAGTGTATTTATGGCAGGGGCAATTGTACAATGGCTTCGAGACAATATAGGTATTATAAATACCTCCGAACAGATAGAAACGTTAGCGAATACAGTCGATACTAGTGAGGGTGTCGTATTAGTGCCTGCATTTACGGGACTTGCCGCACCATATTGGCGCTCAGACATTACCGCTAATCTTACAGGTATGACTCGAGGTACTACCAAAGCTCACATTGCTAGGGCATCGCTCGAATCTATTGCTTTTCAAGTTTATGATGTTTTAGGTGCCATGCAAAAAGACAGCCCAACACCCTTAACTGAATTAAGAGTCGACGGTGGTGCTTCTAATAATAATTTGTTAATGCAGTTTCAGGCAGATTTGTTGAATGTCCCTGTATTAAGACCTAAAGATACTGAAATAACTGCTAAAGGTGCAGCACTTCTTGCGGGTATAAAAAGTGGTTTATACGATGAAGGAACGATAGAAGCTTCATGGCAACTTGAAAAAATGTTTGAACCTCAAATGCCTGTCAGTCAAAGAGACAGTCTTTTAGAAAAATGGCATCATGCTATTGAGAAAACCTTAAGATAGCTCACTTAATTTACATAAGTCGCATAACTTATTTAATGTCCATAACTTACTTAAGTTTAATATAAATCTAAAATAAATTTTTATTAAATTATGGATACTTGTCTAATATGAGTGATATAGTATTGCTTTAAAAAATATCTTTAGTTGTTATTTATAAAAATTTCGAGTGATAAGGGAAAATACATTGTGAAAAGTAAAAATTATCACAATCAAAAGGATGATAAAGAGTTTTATATTGCTACTAATAATCTACTAAATCTAGCCCTTCCTGCTCGTGAATTTTATGACAACGTTCCGCCATATAGCCATGACTTCTATCAAACAAAAATCAGTGGATTACATGAATTATTAAAACATGCAAAAGCTGACATTTTCGCTTTCCAAGAAGTTTGGGATGAAAAAGCATTACAATATCTTGGTGCGAAGCTGGGCTTTGAGCCATCACAAGTATTAGCGCCTCTTGCAAGCAATGATAATACTAGCAAATTGACGCATGGGCAGGGCGCTAAAGGAACGCCTGCCTTAGGTATTATGTCAAAATTTAAGGTGATTGATTCGCATATCCTTACAGAGTTTGATCCCTTAGCTGTCATAGATATTCCCGATGAAGGTCTTTATTCCAAATTTAACAGACCACCTCTTATTGTTACATTAGATGTTTATGGTCAGCCGATTACTATCATAACTGCACATCTCAAAAGCAAACGACCCCATTATTTACGTGATGATCAAGGCAATCGTTTAGAAGATTATGATGATCCTATGTTAAGGGTCCGTGCTAAGCTTAGAAGTTTATCTATGCGCGCAGCAGAAGCTGCTGCTATCAGACTATTTATTATTAATAAATTACATCATACGCGTCACCCCTTAATATTGTTAGGGGATATGAATGATGTTACAGACAGTGTAACTACTCAGCTACTTGCAGAAACTAGTGAGGTTATCTACGATAAGTCGATGCGTGATGTTGCATTATTTGATGCAGCGCGTGTACAGACCAGTTATGGGTGGATGAAAGATGTGGCTTACACGCATTTATATCAAGGTATGCCAGAAGTAATAGATCAGCTTTTTGTTTCTGAAGAGTTTTTAGTAGACGGGAAGTATTCTATAGGGGAAGTTGAGCGAGTTGACTATTTTAATGATCATCTAAAAAGAGATTACAACAGTCGTTATTCAGATCATGGTATTGTTAGAGCAAAAATTAAACTTAATTGAACTTCTATTAAAAAATATATTAATAGTTTCTTAAATATTGTGCAATTGTTTACATTAATAAGTTATAATACATGAAACATTTGTTAATATTTATATTAAAAACAATATTTTAAGTACTTATAAACTTACGTGTTTTATCTAACCTATAACACATTGAGTGCAAAATGACGGATCATAGTAATGATCTTATTCAGGATGTTTTAGTTGATTCTGACTTAGCTAAAAGAATCCTTCCTAATAAGTTCAAACATACCAGTAAACAGGGTCGCGCTCGACGCCAAAAATTATTAATAGCCGCTAAAGACTTATGCTCTAAGCGAGATATATCAAGTATTACTTTGGCGGATGTTTGTAAAAGAGCGGGTATTCCGCGTGCCTCAGCTTATCACTTTTTTCCCAATATTGAATCCATAATTATCGCTCTACGTTTTTTAAATTATTTAGAATACTACGAATTGATTAATGCCATTGATATCCATGACTATGAAGGGTGGCAAGACTACATCGATGACTTATTAAGAATTGCTGTAAAGCGCATGAATAGCGATGGTATAAGCGCAAAGCTTATGTATGCTGCTAATTTGCCAGATTTTGAAGGACATTATTACGACGAAAAAGTCGATAAAGACATGTGTGATATGGTCTTAACAAAAATTAGATCAAAGTTTAATTTGGATGATATTGCGGATCTTGAAACGTTATTTTTAATATCATTTGGGATAGCCCATAGTGTATTAGGACTATCATATAAACAGTCGATGACTATTACAGACTATATGTTAGACGAAAGTGTGACAGCTTGCTTAGCCTATATGAAATGCTATATCCCCGAAAATCCTGCCCTAGTCTAACTTTGACATCCTCTTTAGCTATAGTAATTGCATATTTCACCCTATTAATCATCAAGCTTTCTTATATACTCTTCTATTTATTCTAAATCAACGAATAATAAACAATATAATTGAATCTAAATTTAGTTGCGATATAGGACTGATATATTTACAAAGATTTGAGACCCTTTCTATTTAAAATTGGAGGCTCTAGAACAGCTTTGTATTTTTCTATATTAACTTAAAGAAAGCCATTCAAAAATGAATGGCTTTTCTTATTTTGACTTAACTCCTAGATTGAGATAATCCAGATTGAGATAAACATGATAATGCAACATGAAAGTTAAAAGCTATAATAAATTAACTCTTCTACACAAATCATTATTGATCTAAATCCCAGATATAATATTTTCCTGATTCTATAATTGCAATCTGTTTGGCAATTTGAGGATCATTAGGATGCTTTGATTGCAGTCTTTGTAAACGTGATAATGCTGCAGATTTTTTGTCACTAAGCAAATCTGCTTGAGCCAGACTTTGTTCGGCTTCCTTATGACTTTGAGAAGCAGCTTTAAGCAGATACTTTTTACCCTCTTTAAATCCGCCGCCTTCAGATAGCATCATGCCATAGATAAAGTTTGCTTCAGGATCGTTTGGACGTCTAACAATTGCTTTTGCGATAAAATTACTACCTCGCACTGCATAATCTGAACCTAAATCAAGGTTGCGTCCCATACCATTAAGCTTTGCCGCTCTAACCAATACCTCGTAAGACGCATTGGGCTGCTCAGCAACTGGGCGTAGCCATTCTTCCAATGTCATTAATTTGACTTGGGCATTATAACGTTCAGTTTTAGAATTAAAATTTGGAGGATAATGACGCGCATTAGGACTAATGTCATCAATAAACTTATCTAGAAGGCTGACATCAAGCTGATCAGAGTTAGGACTCGTAGTTTTTGGAATAATTACCGTGGGTATTAAGCTTACATTGGCGACTTTCACACTAGGCGTTGGAATACCGCGAAGTGGAGAAGCAGTGATATTAACTGCATTGCGTAATGGATCGTTTAATAGTTGCTGAGAGGTATATCTGAGCGTATTATCTGACCCCTGAGAATTTATAGCAATAGCTTGGTTACCAACAAACGCCAAACTGAGTACTATGGCACTTGACAAAAATTTATTCGAAATAAGTTTATGCATGATTAAATCCTTATTATAGTATTAAAATTATAAGTATATAAAATTGTAAATTTTGAGATATAAATAAAAGGATATAGGTCTTAGAAAATATAAGTATTAATAAAAAAGCTCGAAAATATGTAGGTAATACAAGAATACAGTTATAAAATATTTAATTTCAAAAACTAATACAATTTTAAATAAATCCAACAGTTTATATTGTACTTGGATAGTTGGATTTATATAATTTTAGATACAAAAACACATATAAGCCTTAATAAATAGGATAAGTTAGTGAATATAAATACGAATGATTTGATTTTGGTTGTCCAAAGTTTTTAAACCATCGCTTTTAAACGATAGTCTCTAAACCATAGCCAACAAAACTCCTTAAATATGATAAGCCAAATCCTTCATTCTATTGGCCATCCAGCGCATCGATACTTTAACTGGTGCGGACAATAATTGACCACCATAATGAATTGCAGCTTCACGATGCTCAAGCTCTTCAATATTCATTTGAGCCAAAATTTCTTTACTACGATTATCTTGAGGGGGTAGTTGACAAATATGATCTTCTAAATGCTCACTAACTTGAGCTTCTGTTTCAGCGACAAACCCAAGACTAAATTCATCAGATATGAGTCCAGCTACCGCACCCAAACCAAAAGATAACCCGTACCAAATTGGGGTGAATACACTGGGATGACTTCCAAGCTCTTTCAAACGCGTTTCGCACCATACCAAATGATCTATTTCTTCGTCAGCAGAATGTTGCATGGCTGTTTTGACTTGGTCGTTCTTAGCAGTAAAAGCTTGTCCATGATATAAGCCTTGAGCACACACTTCACCGGTATGGTTAATACGCATTAATCCAGCGACATGTCGAGATTCGTTGATTGAGAGTTCAGGAATGTCTTCAGAACTAACAGGCAAGGGGCGAGCAGTTGGGTTTGAATGCGGAATAACAGCGCGCAAACTACTATCGAATCCTACAATTGCTCGGTCTAATATACTTAATTTTTTAGCCATAATGCCCTCAATTTAATTTGAAAGTTAAATATTATTCAAAAGTTAATTATACTATCAGAGATAAAAACCTAATCGTTATATACTTAAAACTCCAGATAATTTTAGATGGTAATACCTTAAAATTAAATACTCTAAAATTTAGATGCTTGCAGACCTACATACCTAAAGTTTTAATGCTAAAGATTTAAATGATAAAGATCTGAATGCTAAACAGACCCTAATATTACCGATAAATTTAAAGTGTTAATACTCTTAACTGTTACTTGGAAGTAAATCATTGTCGCAAGGTATTAGAGAGCGTCATTGATTTATGCAAAATCTATAGTCAAATAAATCTAAAACGGTTAGGCAACCGAGTGCAAGTACTACTCATGTAGTCTTAGCGAGGTTAGCGCCGTAACCATTTAGTAGTTCGCTGATTATATTTAGATCTACGAAGACCCTCTTAAAATCGATACAATTAAACCAATAAAGCAATGAGGTTTGCAAAAAATTGATGGAGGAGATTTTAGTATCTAGATCATTTTATCCCATAAAAAAAGCTTGAATGCGCTAAAACATTCAAGCTTTACTACTAAGATTGATTTTAAGAAATTTGAATAATTTAGGCTATTATTTCAACTCTACCGTAGCACCATTTTCAATGTTAGCGTAAACATCTAAAACATCCCAGTTAGTCAGACGAACACAACCTGCTGAGGCTTGACGACTGATACCTTCAGGGATAGGCGAGCCGTGAATACCATACGATGGTTTGGATAATCCCATCCATACGACACCGACAGGATTGTTAGGGCCTGGTGGCAACATGAATACTTTTTTGTCATCAGAGTCTTTGTTGACTGTGGCTTTATACCAAGGCATTTTGACTTTATTAACGATTCTAAAGGTGCCTGTTGGTGAGGGCGTACTACTACTGCCAACAGTAGTTGGGAAGGTCGCCACTAATTTATTACCATTATAAGCATATAAGGTTTTGTCCTCTTTTTTAGCTACCACTCTATCGATACGTTGATTCAAAGGCTCGCGCTTATTAATAACTGTGATTGTCTCCCCAGCATTAAACTTTTTACCTTTGTTGAGTTTTTCAAGATAGCGTACATCCATATGGAAACGCTCACCAATCATCTCTTTAATGTTTTGGTAATAAAGGCCTTTAAGTTTAGACTTAGCTTCAGAACCCGAAGGAATCGATGCAAAGTTAGTGTTTACATCTTTATCGGTTAAGGTATATTCAACGAGTACAGGTTTTGACATATCGATATTTTTGGTCAGCTCTCGCCATGTTGCTTCATCCATACGCCCTGTGCTTGGTAATCCGCGCATGGCCTGAAAGTTTGCCAATGCCTTTTTACTATTCATTCCCCAGCCGCCATCAATGGGACCAGGAGACGCATAGTTCCAATCAAGAAGAGTCTGCATTTTGACGGTCATGGCAGTGTTTTTTCGCATATTTGGCGTCCAAACAGCACTATTTACCGCCCGTGCATAATTGGATAAGTTCGTCGTGGTGTAAAGCTTACCGTTTTTGTTTTCTATACTTTTAATTGAGTCGTCATCAATAATGCTAGAGGTGGCCGGCGCAACAGCTTGACCTGCCTCCACATCGTTATTTGCTTGCTCATTAATATCTTCATTAACAGACGCTTCAACTTCAGCTGTAGTGATTTGATCAAGATCTTCTTCAACATTCTGAGTTACGGTCTGTGTTGAGTTATTTGAGCCAATCATAGCATTCTGCGCCGCTAATTCTTTGGCTCTAAATTCTGCTTGAGTCTCTTGCACACGGCGTTCGTATTCGCTCAAACCATCACTTTGATTAAGTGATTCGGTTCTATTATTAAAGCCTGTAGTGCTATTATTGGATTCATTTAGCGGTATGATTTTACGCTGTTCTTGGATTATAGTTGTGTCATCAATAAGCTGCTCCAGCCGATCTACAGACTGAGTGTTATTTGTTTCGGCTGAGGCGGCACTACTAAGTAGAAATAGTGAGAACGCCACTGAGCTGCTTATTAAAGTAGGATTAAAAACTTTAGATACATACTTATTTGGATTGAAATTCATAATCATAAAAAATAGTCGTGTTTAAAATATTAAGGTTATTATGCGATGAAATGAGACTACTAGCAAATATTAGAGCATAATTTAATTAATTATCCTCTTGTTTTACTCAGGTCACTAGGGCGTGTGGAACATTGGTGTAAAAAGGAGGTGACAAAAAAATAGCAAACGACTACCCTTTAAGTTCTCACACAAAAAAGAAATCGTTTGCTATGCCTCGAACCATGCTCAAAGATGAACACTGGACAAGACTAAGACCTATACTACTAGAACTTAAGATGTATGACAAAGGAAATCTTAGACGTACTGTAGAAGGTGTACTTTATCGTATGCGAACAGGGTGTCCTTGGCGTGACGTACCTGAAGATTTTGGCAAGCCTAATACTATCTACAGGGCTTACCACCGTTGGTTTAAGAGTGATAAGCTAGTTAAACTTTTTAAGCTTATGATTAAAGACTCAGACCTTGAGTGGGTGTTTATAGATGGTACCCATATAAAAGCTCATCAACATAGCAACGTAGCTTATGATAAGGAGCAGGCCATTAGTAAAAGTGTCGCCGGGCGTGCCTCTAAAATCCATCTAGCAGTAGATGCTCATGGTAACCCTATCACCTTTATTATCACTGATGGTACCACTCATGATGTTAAAGTTGCGACAGACTTAGTTGACCAAGTGGATTTGAGTAATACGGCAGTTGTCTGTGCTGATAAAGGCTATGACTCAGATGATTTAAGAGAGCATATTGAACAAGCCGGTACAGGTAGCAATATTCCTAAAAAAATTAATTCTAAAACAGGGAATAGCCATATGGACTGGGACTTGTATAAGATCAGACATTTAGTTGAAAACGCCTTTGCTAACTTAAAAAGGTTCCGTGCTATAGCAACAAGATTTGATAAACTAAAGCAAAGTTATGAAAATAATGTCGCTTTGGCTTGTGCTTACATTTGGCTGAAATTATGAATGTTCCACACGCCCTATTATTTGGTAAGTTAATTAGCAAAAATTGAGCTTATAATTCGAAAGCTTTAAAAGATTTAGATAAAAGAATATTTAGTTTTATACCTTATATAAGGCGATATATTCAGTATCGAATTTATATGCATCACATTTTTAGCATAGTTATCAGCATAGGTATCAATATTGATATCAGGATTATTATGCCTTAGCAATGTATAGCCAGTAAGTTTACTTGTTATACATTTGGTTATTAAAATTATCAATGCAGTAATAAAGCATTAGCATAGATATAACTTAGGTTAGGTATTATAATGCTTTAATCAATACGTCTTAGATAAGAAAATTTCATAAATAAATCTGAACTATTTTAAAACATCCAATCCATAATAATAAGCAAGGTGTATACATACTATGTCGACTGACAATACAGGTTCAAGTGTCAACCTATCATCATTAGACGCGTCAGCTTTATTAGAGCAAATCCAGCGTTCAGCGTCAAATGATGTAGAGCCTGAGCAGCTTAATTCAGACGTTTATGAAGATAGAGATATGGACATTGATGAAGACTATGAAGCGTTAATAGTAGCCTGTCATGAAGCGTCACAATCACTATATACCATCAGAGACTTTATACGCTTTAGTGTGAGTCAAATGCGAAATTATGATGTAGTCGTCGCACAGGGCACAACCGATATATTTGCAGAAGCCGCTGCGATCGTGCTTCAAACGTTGTCATTAGAATGGTCTGCTGATGAGCAAATACTTGATTGCCGATTAATACCTAGTGAAAAGGTAGACGTATTAAACCTATTGCAGGCTCGTATCATTGAGCGTAAACCCCTTAGCTACTTGCTTAACCTATCCTATTTTTGTGGGATGCCATTTTATGTTGATGAGCGTGTGCTGATACCTCGGTCTCCTATAGCTGAATTAATCCGCCAACAATTCTATCCGTTTTTTGAAACCGATGCATTTGCACAGTCAGTATTGAATACTGCCAATGCTGAAATACCAAACTTCTATTTGCATGGACTAGACAGTAATCAATTACCACAGCCTGATCGTATTTTGGATTTATGCACCGGATCAGGATGTATCGCTATTGCGCTTGCCAAATGGTTTAGAGATGCTTTAGTTGATGCGACTGACATTGATACTCAAGCTCTTGAAGTCGCTGCTGTCAACGTTGAGCATCATGATATGGTGCATCAGGTAAACTTAGTGGAATCTGATTTGTTTTCTAAAATAATACCTGAGAATCAATATGAACTTATTGTTACAAACCCGCCTTATGTAGATGCGGCCGCTATGGCAGATTTGCCACCCGAATTTAATCATGAACCTGAGCATGCACTGGCAGCGGGGCAAGATGGGTTAGACTTAGTACATAAGATATTATACGAAGCTGCTGACTTTTTAACGCCAGAAGGCTTGCTGGTTTGCGAAGTAGGAGACAGTGATTGGGCGCTGCGTCAGGCTTATCCAGAGATAGATTTTAATTGGTTGAATTTTGCACATGGTGGTCATGGGATTTTCGCCATTGATCGTCGCAGCTTACTTAATTATCGAGGGTTATTTGCTGAGTATGTTAACGCACTTTAATTCATACACTGTAACTGACACGCTGTAACCATTTGTGTTTAAGCACATGGCATGTATTACTAGTTAATTTGATTCTAAAGTTTGAATTTATTCAAATGTTTACACTTATCTAACTCTATTTATCAAACCTTATTTATTTAACCCTAAAAAGACGGATAGAAAATTAATTTATTGAACCGAGAAAAATAATTATGGCAGGAAATAGTATTGGTCAAGTATTTACAGTGACTACATGTGGTGAATCACATGGCGCAGGTTTGATGGCTATAGTCGATGGAGTCCCGCCAGGTTTAGCAATAACTAGCGAAGATTTACAAGTTGATTTAGATCGTCGTAAGCCGGGGACATCAAAGTTTGCCACTCAGCGCCGAGAGCCTGATGAAGTAGAAATTATTTCAGGCATTTTTGAAGGTAAAACAACTGGCACCTCCATTGGTTTGTTGATTCGAAATACCAATCAAAAGTCCAAAGACTATACCGATATCAAAAATACGTTCAGACCAGGTCATGCTGATTATACTTATAGTATGAAATACGGGTTTAGAGATTACCGCGGCGGCGGTCGATCCTCTGCGCGTGAAACTGCCATGCGCGTGGCAGCAGGAGCCATTGCTAAACGCTATCTAGCTGAGCGCTTAGGTATTCAAATAAATGGTCACGTTATCCAAATCGGTAATGAACATGCATCTATTCAAGACCCTGCCAACATTGATTGGCAATATGTGAACAGCAATCCATTTTTTTGTGCCGATAAAGAGGCAGTGCCACGCTTTGAGAAATTAATAAATCGGCTGCGTAAAGAAGGCACCAGTTGCGGTGCAAAGCTTGAAGTAATTGCTTCAAATGTACCTGTTGGACTCGGAGAGCCTGTATTTGATAGGTTAGATGCTGATATTGCTCATGCTATGATGAGTATCAACGCGGTGAAGGGTGTGGAGATTGGCGATGGCATGGCAGTTGCTGAGCAATTTGGTCATACCTCGCGGGATGAGCTGACGCCGAAAGGATTTACTGCCAATCATTCTGGCGGTATTTTGGGTGGCATATCATCAGGTCAAGATATAAAAGTGAGTATCGCCCTTAAGCCAACCTCAAGTATTACCACACCAGGTAAGAGTATAGATACTCAAGGCGACTCAATTGATATGCTAACTAAAGGTCGCCATGATCCTTGTGTAGGTGTACGCGCTACGCCCATCGCTGAAGCAATGTTAGCCATTGTTTTGTTAGATCATTACTTACGTCATCGGGGTCAGAATGCTGACGTCAAACCACCGGTTGCGCCTATTGAATGATTTTTTAAATTACATTGGTAGTAAACGCATACATAGATTTGGAAATGAATCACATGAAAGATATCAATACGCTTGAAGTTAACGACATGATCCAAGATAACGAGTCAATGACGAGTCAATCGGCCATAGTTACAGACGAACAAGTTATAAATTGGATTAAATCACGTCGTAGCATTGGTAATTTAACTATCCCCGCACCTAACAAAACACAAGTAGAAGCGGCCATTGAATGCGCTATGACTGCGCCTGATCATAAAAAATTAAAACCTTGGCGGTTTATCGTGACGCAAAATAATGCCAGACATGAATTTGGACGAGCGCTGCTACAAGCTGCAGAAGCAAAAGCAGCAAGAGAAGATACTGAGCTTAACGAAAAAGCTAAAAATAAGACACTCAAAATGCCCTTACGGGCACCAATGATTATCACTGTAGTAACAAAGATGCAGTACCATGAAAAAGTACCTCCATATGAACAGTTGCTAAGTGCAGGTTCAGCGGTTCAAAATTTAATATTGGCATTAAAAGCTCAAGGCTTTAGTACCGTATGGCGTACAGGGCCATTAGCGAATGAACCAAGTGTTAAATCTTATTTTAATGTGGGCTTTGAAGATTATATTGTTGCCTTTGTTTACGTGGGTAGTACGGTATGTGAAATGCCTAGCCGCAAAAAGATAGATATTTTGGACTACATTAAATACGATTCATAATCTATACGTCACTTAAATAATAGTTTGCTCAATCCATATGACAATCTTATTGATCGTTTGAAGTCTAACTATCTTCAGCGAACTACTATATGGTTACGTTATTAACCACGCTAAGTCTATTTGAAAATATTGCGTCAACAATGTGCCGTGTCAAAAATGTATCGTTTTTTATACAGTGTCGTGTTAATAAAGTGTCGTGTTAATAAAGTGTCGTGTTAATAAAGTATCGTAAAAATTTTCAAACGCCCCTAATAATTTTTATAAATCGTGAGAGTGATATGATGTCAGAAGATAATAATTCTTTAAATAACAAAGATTCACAATCAACCGAAAAAAGCTCAGAGAATAAAAAAAGGTTTAATGCAGGGATTCTAGCCAGCTTGTTTGATAAAGCTACTAAGGCTAGCAAGGATAATTTAGCAAGTAAAGACAACGATGCGACCTCATCGGCTATTAATTCTGATACTACAGATACTGCATCTGAAACTAATTCTAAACCGTTATCATCAGATAAAGCCCCTCATGAGTTAAGATTGGCCTTTTTAGGCGGAGGTAGCTTTGGTACATCAATGTCCAATTTAGCCGCACGTAATGGTTGTGACTCAACGCTGTGGGTACGCAACAAGAGAACAGTGCGCGCTTTAAAAAGAACACATGTCAATAAAAAGTATTTACCAGATTATACGCTGGATGACCGTTTAAAGTTTGAGCATGATTTAAAAACGGCGGTTCAAGATAAAGACATTATATTTGTCGCTGTACCGAGTTCAGCCTTTAGAGAAACCCTTAAAAATATTAAACCCTACTTATCAGGCCAAGCAGTCGTATCTTTAACTAAGGGTATGGAAAAAGACACTTTTAGTTTGATGAGTGATATTATTCGCGAAGAGCTTCCTGAGATCAATTTTGGTGTGATGTCTGGACCAAACCTCGCTGTAGAAATTATGCAGAATATGCCTTCGGCGTCTGTTATTGCAAGTGAGTCTGAGTTATTACGCCATGCGGTTCAATCTGCATTACACAGTGCTTTTTTCAGAGTATTTGCCGCTGATGATGTACGCGGTGTAGAGCTTGGCGGCGCACTCAAAAATATTTACGCTATTGCAATGGGTATGGCTGCATACTATAACGTGGGTGAGAATACCAAAGCTATGCTACTAACTAGAGCGCTTGCAGAAATGAGTAGATTTGGTGTGGCATCAGGGGCTAATCCTTTAACTTTCTTAGGATTGTCCGGTGTGGGTGATTTATATGCTACCTGTACCTCTGAGCTAAGCCGTAATTATCGAATAGGTAATATGCTTGGAAAGGGCATGAGCTTAGATACAGCGATAAAAAAATTAGGACAAACTGCTGAAGGTATTAATACCATTCAACAAGTGAATGAAAAAGCGACTCAGCTTGGCATATATATGCCAATTACCCATGCTTTATATGCCGTTATATTTGAAGATCAAGCTGCTCTTGGTGTGGCGCTAAATCTAATGGAGTCTGGGTTTAGAAGTGATGTCGAATTCGTAATGCCGCATCAATTTACTAACGATGAATCTAAAGCGCAAATTGCAAGAAGTAAGGGTGAATAGGTTCTATCTATTCTAGACAGCCCCTAAATTAAGTGGAGAATACTATGAAAGTCATACTTATGCGACATGGTCAAGCGCAGTATCCTACTTATACAGATTCTAATAAAGATGCTGCAAGACAGTTGACAGCATTCGGACGTCAGCAAGCGTCTGAGACAGCTCAGTACGTTCTTCATAATTATAAACCAGATAGATTTGTTGTCAGTCCTTATGATCGAGCACAGCAAACTTTAGAGTCATTTACTGATTTAAGACCGGATGTACATGTTGAGGTACACCAGAATATTACGCCCGATGATGACGCTATGACTGGATTGAATTCTTTATATGACGTTAAGGCTGAGTGTGTGGTTATCGTGTGTCATATGCCTATCGTTGCTAAAATGGCCGGACTTCTCTCGGCTACTGAACCAGAATCTTATTCATTGGCCGAAGCACGGGTTTTTGAGGCTGAGTTCATAGCGCCGGATATGGGTGATGAAATCGAAAGATTTATTCCAAAACAGCCTGATT
Source organism: Psychrobacter sp. CX21 (assembly GCF_057396255.1). NCBI lineage: Bacteria > Pseudomonadati > Pseudomonadota > Gammaproteobacteria > Moraxellales > Moraxellaceae > Psychrobacter > Psychrobacter sp. CX21. The sequence goes on from NZ_JBXYJG010000002.1 coordinate 128,927, forward strand.
AGGTGATATCGTAATACCAATAACATCGTTATACTATTAATTTAAACCCCTTTATTTAAACTTATAAATGAGTCGATTTTATAGACTTTTTTAGTCTATCTATTATTTAAGACTATCCTGAGAATATAATGTGATACATATTTGGTTAACTTCCCAGCTCAATAAATACAAGTTATGGCATCCTAAAGCATCCCATTGGATATGGTTAGATAGTCTGGCAGAGCTTCAATCTCTGCCTTTTATTAAGACTAATGATAAAGAGGTTTGCTTATACGTTCCTTCTCAGAATATATTAACGCTGACAAATGACTTAACACCGTTACAAGTCAAACAATTGGGTAAAAGTGGCCAACAATTCCTATTTGAGGAGCTGTCATTAACTTCTGTCGAAAACCTAAACGTTCGCAGCCTAAGTGATGGAGTCACTCAATATTTTTACGCGCTTGGTTCCTCTGAAGTTGAGCAGTGGCATCAAAGCTTATTACTTGCTAATTACAACCTTGTTGCATTAGTACCAGATTTTTTGTTATTGCCGATTCCTAATCAGGACATAGATGGACAGATTGTCTTATATCATAGCCATTTTGAGAACGCTCAATCACAATATCTTATTAGATCAAATGAAGCATATGGCGTTGAAATCGGTCACTTAACATTATTGCCCAGAATTTTAGAGAATATTGAAGAAATTATATATTTGCACGAGCAGGGCGAGATAAGCGCTCGAACTGAACTTCAAACTCATACCATAGCGATTGCTAATAATGAGACACATCCAACAGTAGACCCATCAATAAAGAGAATTGCGGATGATTTGAATATTGTGGTTACCGCTACACCTTCTTTTATCAAACCTATCCTTAATCCTACCAAACATCCTTTAAATTTCGTTGAAACTCATCGAGATTATTTAGTATCACATTACCTAAAATACGCGTTATCTTTATTGGTATTGGCAGGACTCATACAGATTGCTGCGGACAGCATGCAGTGGTATCAATATCAAAAAGCAGCTCAAGCGACTAAACTGGCTATTGAGACGCAGTATTCTGCATGGTTTGACGGTGAACAGCCAAATCCAGTGACCAATTTGCAGGCTCAAGTAAAGCCAAAATTGCTATCTGATGACAGTAGTCAACACGACCAGTTAAACATAATGAGTCAAATCTCACCCTTAGTTAAAAAGTCTAATCTTACTGCGCAGTCTTTACGTTGGAATGATTCCAATATTATACTGGTGGTAAAAGGTGAGAACCGAGTTGGTATCGATGAATTATATAGCGGGCTAACTCAACAAGGGTTAATGGCGAGTTTAGGTAAAGTCACACCGACCGAAAATAATCAATTGATTGGTGAGATAAACATTCAATTAGATAATTCAACGCCACCATAAAATGCGCGTACAATTAAGTACGAACAATAAAGAACTAACAATTAAGCACAACTAAAACTGCTTCAGATTCATTATTTATAATAAGGTATGCTTCAAATGTCTAATAAGCTTTCTAAATTTAAAAAGTTGAAAGGCTTTTCTGACATCCAAAATCCAGTTAATGAGTCAAATGAGGCAAACGATACGAATTATTCTGAGACTTCTAAAAACTCTTTTCATTCAATAACGCTACCTGCCCTAGACAAATGGTCACAGTTATCGACAAGAGATCAGTTCGCCCTATTAATGTTAAGCGTGTTCTTAGTTCTGTTTGTGGGTTTTTATGGTGGGTATACGGTTTACAGTGCGGCAAAAGAACAAAAATTGTCCTATCAATCTGCTATTAACGATTATTTTTGGCTGCGTTCTCAGTCAGGTAACATAGCTATGAATAATCAGAGTCAATTGCCACCTATTGAGCAAAATATGACCACTATTCTATCCCAAATGGGTGCAAAAGATGCAAATGTACTGTTAATAGGGGATGCGGTTCAATTAAGCTTTAAACATGACAACCAAACTGCCGCCAGCAATGTGATAGGTGCGATGACAAATTCTGGCATGAACATCGATCAGCTATATATTAGACAAGATGCAGAAACTAAAGAGGTGAGTGTCCAAGCAACGGCGTCCTACTAAACAGTGTTCTAATAGATGTTAAAGTTATTTTGAATCACTGTCTTCAGAGATAATAACTCTTAAATCAATGCCGCTTTTTCAAATACGATCATCCTATAAATTTATAGTACTTATATTTATAGCACTTATATTTATAGCACTATTAGATTAAAGCAGTTAAATTGATTGCTGTATACCTAATAGAAATGTAGTTTCAATAGTGAAAATAGAAAGCAAACCCCAGTTTAAAATTAGAATAATGGACGCATATATAGATAGAGACTGTAGAACGTTTAAAAAACTTATAGCGAATATTCGCTATAATCATTGTTTTACTACAGCTTCTAAAATGATGTCTATTTTCAAATTAAGCGAACCTCTATGATTACTAATAATGAAGAAAAGTCTTTAGTCCGATATAACCATATAACTTATTTATTATATGCAATCAGTTTCTTTACGGCTGGTATATTATGGTTGGTTCCTATTGTTATGAACTATTTGCGTCGCCGAGATGCAGAAAATACGTGGTTGGCAACGCACTTTGATTGGCAAATAAAAACGTTCTGGTACAGCATTATTTTAGGCATTGTCGGTATAGTGTTGTTTATCATTGGGGCAGGTGGGCTCGGTATTGGCGCGTCCGTTGCCAGTAAAAATATGAGCATAGGGTCATTCATAACGATGACTATAGGAGGACTCATTGGTTTAGGTGCAATTATTTGGCACATTTACCGCATTGTCAAAGGCTGGATCGCATTGTCAGATGGACAACCTGTTCAATAGTTAAAAATTTTGAGATTTAAATAACCAGTTAAATAGCCAGTTAAATAGTTACTAGCGCGTATCTCTAATTGCTACGCTAAATAATTTAAACCTTTTTAATTCAGTAAATAAATTTAGTAAAATCAGACCATTAGAGTAATGACGAAACCGTTTAATAACAAGTGTAATAGCGATAATATACTGATATAATTAGCTGTTGATGATATTTCTATGAAATTGAACATATATTTAAAAAATTCATTTAATAACTTTGCATCCCTATTAAACCCATAACAGGTTACCCACAGTTATGTCCTACGCTTTATTACGTCCTTTTCTATTCAATTTAGATCCAGAACGTGCTCATGAACTCACCTTAGAACTTCTTGAAAAAGCGCACAAAGCGCATGCTTTAGGATTCGTATACTCTCAGCAATCCTTACCCACAACCTGTATGGGTCTAGAATTTTCAAACCCTGTTGGCTTAGCAGCAGGACTTGATAAAAATGGCGATTATATTGATGCGTTGGCAGAGTTAGGTTTTGGGTTTATAGAAGTGGGGACAGTGACGCCAAAACCACAGCGAGGGAATGAAAAACCTCGTATGTTTAGAATCAAAGAAGCTGGCGCCATTATAAACCGAATGGGTTTTAATAATTTGGGCGTTGATCATCTTGTTGAAAACGTTAAGCGTTGCAAATATGAAGGTCAAATCGGTATCAATATCGGTAAAAATGCGGTGACACCAGTCGAAAATGCAGCGGATGACTACATATATTGCCTCGATCGAGTGTATCCTTACGCGTCTTATATAACCGTCAATATCTCATCACCAAATACCAAAAATCTGCGCGATCTTCAAAGCGGGGAGGCGTTAACCCACTTGTTAGACGCTATAAAAAATAGACACAGTCAGTTAGCGTCAGGCTATGGCTTCTATGTGCCCATGGTATTAAAAGTAGCACCAGATTTAAACTTTGAGCAGGTCGATTATATATCAAAGCAGCTAATTGACTTTGATATAGATGGGCTCATTGCAACGAATACCACATTAAGTAGAACAGGTGTTGAAGATTTGCCTTATGGTGACGAAGCAGGCGGGTTATCTGGTCGACCTGTTGGTCATTTAAGCACTCAAATTATTGAACACTTTTATGAACGTTTAGAAGGAAAGCTGCCCATTATTGGTGTCGGCGGCATTGATAGTGGTGATAAAGCCGTGCGTAAGTTGCATGTTGGTGCCAGTATGGTTCAGTTATACAGCGGTATGATATATCAAGGTCCAAAACTGGTTCAACAATGTATCGAAGCCATAGCCAGTGACCGCGACATGATGCTACTTAGACTATCTAAATAGTAGACTGGCTAGATAAGTTCCAAGTTAATTGAATAATTACCCTATTAGTGGATAAGTTCCATATTAGCTGAATAAGTTAGATAGCTTTAAGTAGTTTGATCATGGCAGTTTGTTAAACGTACAACTGATCCTGCAAAACTAATTAAATGAAAGGTTAAAAGAGTGTCTATATGAGCTACGATATGCGCCTAAATATTATGCGACATACTCTTCAATGGATACCGATAGTTAAGGTGAGTATATGAGCGCTTTAGATATTATAATCGGTATTATTGTGCTAATAGGGCTATGGCGTGGCTTTAGTGCAGGCTTTATTCGTAGCGCCATCTCCCTTGTTGGATGGTTTATAGCGCTATTGGCTGCAACTCGTTTGGCTGACGATGTTGCTCCTTATTTAAGTGGCGTCATTACGTCACATGTATTACAAATGGGTGCTGGGTTTTTAATTATTATCCTAGTTGCACTATTAGTGATTCAAATCATACGATTAATGGTGACTGGTGTCGTTAGAAGTTTAAAGTTAGGGTTTCTTGATCAACTGGCAGGCGGTGTGTTGGGAGCAGCTAAAAGTATATTAGTCGTATTGGTATTGCTAAGTGTTACAGCGCCTTTACTCATTAAAACCTCTATGTGGCAAAGCTCTTTACTTGCCCCAGAGCTTATGCCTTATGCCCCTTTTGCTAAAGAATTTACAGCGGAGGTAATGGGTGTGGCTTGGGAGCAATTAGATATGAATGATCCAGTATTGAATAATAATGATGTTCAATAGTTATCATTAGTCCAAATAGTTTTGTTTAAACTTACTATTTATAAAATAGTACTGTTTATAAAATAAGTCCAAATGTGTTAAGTCATAGCTTCACTCAAACCTTTAAACCCAATAATTTTTTTATACTTACTTATTTAAATCTATTCACGTTGCCCTTATTAAATCGTGATACGTGTGGTTACTTTTTTATAGTTATTATTTTGACTTCTCAATCTATGTTATAGCCGAATATATTAATCAATCTATTTATTTATCAATCTAAAAGTTTGCTAATAACAGAGACTACTTAAAGGATAGAATATGTGTGGAGTTGTAGGTGTTGCAGCGCATCAGCCTGTTAATCAAGTATTGTATGATGCACTTACTGTGCTACAGCACCGTGGTCAAGATGCCGCTGGCATAGTGACTATGAAAGACGGACGGTTTTTCCTCCGTAAAGACAATGGCATGGTTCGTGATGTGTTTATGACTCGTCACATGGTTCGATTAGTCGGAGAATTTGGGGTGGGACATGTCAGATATCCTACCGCTGGAACATCAAGTAGTGCAGAAGCACAGCCTTTTTATGTAAATTCTCCTTATGGTATAACCTTAGCGCATAACGGCAACTTAACCAATGCAGTTGAACTGGCTAAAGAATTGTATCGTGATGATTTGCGTCATTTAAATACCAATTCAGACTCTGAGGTTCTATTAAATGTCCTGGCGCATGAAATTCAAGCACTGGGTAAAACTCAACCCACCCCTGATGACATTTTTGAAGCCATCAGTTCTATGTATACCCGTATTGAAGGCGCTTACGCTGTAGTTGCATTAATCACTGGCCAAGGCTTGGTAGCATTTAGAGATCCGCATGGGATACGCCCTTTGATATTTGGTGAGCGGTTAGCAGAAGATGGCGGCACAGAATATATGGTAGCTTCTGAATCTGTCGCATTGACAGGATCAGGTTTTAAAGTTGTTAGAGATGTGAAACCGGGTGAAGCCATTTTTATTGATTTAAACAATAAACTACATACCCATCAGTGTATTGAATCCAAAAAATATACACCATGTATTTTTGAATATGTATACTTTGCTCGGCCAGACTCAATTATGGACAATATTTCAGTATATAAATCGCGTTTAAGAATGGGTGAGAAGCTGGCTGAAAAAATTCGTGATGAATGGGGTGAAGATAACGATATCGATGTCGTAATCCCCATCCCAGATACCTCTCGCACGTCTGCTATGGAGTTAGCCCTTAACCTTAACGTGAAGTATCGTGAAGGCTTCATGAAGAATCGCTATATAGGCCGCACTTTTATTATGCCAGGCCAACAACAGCGTAAAAAATCTGTACGTCAAAAATTAAACGCCGTACCTTTAGAGTTTAAAAATAAGAACGTACTTTTAGTGGATGATTCGATAGTACGAGGAACAACATGTCAAGAGATTATTCAAATGGCACGTGATGCTGGGGCTAATAAAGTGTTTTTTGCAAGCGCTGCGCCGCCTGTTAAATATCCAAACGTCTATGGTATCGACATGCCAGTTCGTCACGAGTTAATTGCATCGGGTCATAGCGTGGATGAAGTTCGTCAAATTATTGGTGCTGATCGTTTAATATTTCAAGACTTAGAGGATCTAATCGACGCGGTGCAAGATACTAAGTACAGTAAGGTTGAAGGATTTGATAGTGCTGTATTCGATGGGAATTATATCACTGGTAATATCACTGAAGAGTATCTTGACAACTTGCAAGAACAACGCAACGATATGGCTAAAATAAAATCATCAGGTGTTCAGGTTATATCGGATACGCCTGTAGATATGACGGGTGTTCAAGAAAGTGATGTTCAATAATCATTTTAGTAGTTACTTGAACACTTTTATAAGGCTTTATAGTTTTTATACATTATCCTATAAGTTTAAAGTCTGATTCTTGATAGACTAAAGGTGATATTGATGCATAAGCGCGTTAATATCGCCTTTTTTATTCGCCAACACTTTATAAGCGAATTATGTATAGTCAAAGAACTTTACAGTAGTCACAAGGCAACCGAGTGCAAGTACTACTAGGGTAGGCTTAACGAGGTTAACACCGTGACTCTATATAAGTTCGCCGACTATACAAATATTTTTAGCTAGTTTTAGTAATATATTCAGATACGCTTAATAGATATTATGGTAGAAACATAATGAAAAAATTATTTATGATGGCTGGACTTGTATCAGGATTAGTTTCAAGCTTAGGGTTATTGAGCACAACTGCGAATGCACAACTAACTGGATACGCATCAGGTAGTCTGAGTGCCAATGAATTATCAGTATCTACAAAAGCTTATTCGGGAGAGTCAGTTCAAACCAAAAGCTCACCAATATTTTATGGGTCTGATGGGCCTTATCCATTCTCAAAAGCGGTACGTGTTGGAAATACATTGTATATGTCTGGAGAGCTTGGAATAAAAAATGGTAATTTGGTCGCTGGTGGTGTCAGAGCTCAGACTATGCAAGCGTTAGACAATATTAATCAAACGCTATTAAACTATGGTTATCAGAGTTCTGATTTGGTCAAATGCATGGTCATGTTAGATGATATGGATGATTTCAATGAGTTTAACGAAGGGTATAAAGCGAAGTTAGATAAGCCATATCCAGCACGCTCTGCTTTTGCTGCTGATGGTTTGGCGCTTGATGCGAAGGTTGAGATTGAATGTATTGCAGCAAAATAGCCACCAATAATTATTACTGAATAAGTATTTAAAAGGTTGATATCACCAATTAGACATCGACCTTTTTTATAAGTTAAACCTCACTCTCAACTTTTTATACTGCCTTGTAGGCTAATGCTTTAAGCCCAGCAAAACGCAATTTTTTATTCATATTGCTGGGCTAAAGCTACAGCATACGTCAAGAGTTGAGAGTGAGGTAAATTATACAATAAATAAGTGGGGATGCGTTATTATACTTATTCTTAAAATCTACATATTAAGTAAAACGATCGCCAACGCTATAAGTCATAGTCATAACAGACTCTAGTAATACCCTAATAGCTTCCACCAAATCAAGCCTGAACCAATCCAAATAACCAAATTCACAACACTCATGATAAAGCCAATGGTCCACCATTCTTTAAGCGTTGTATATCCTGATCCAAAAATCACAGGCGAGGTACCAGTAGCGTAATGCGTTAGACACATCATGATATTACCGGCAGCAGCTAAAATAAGCGCATATAACATGGGCGGTGCGCCTAAAGACAAACCTACAGCATAAAATGCAGCAAACATAGCTGTGATATGAGCGGTAGTACTTGCAAAAAAGTAATGCATATATAGGTATACAAGTGTCAGCATTGCCATTGCGCCAACCCAGCCAAAACCTGTCAACCCTATGGCGGTTTCAATACTTGAAGAAAACCATTCGATAAGACCCAGCTCGTTTAAGAAATTCGCCATCATGACCAACGCTCCAAACCAAACGATGGTATCCCACGCTGACTTTTCTTTTAATACATCTTGCCAGCTCAATACTCCCGTGATGATTAGGATAGAGAGCCCAATAAAGGCAGTTGTGGTGGCATCAACGCTGTATTGGTTACCAAATATCATGGCAGGTATGTTTGCCCACAATAACAATAATAAGGCAAATACGCCCAACATAATTTTTTCATGAGCGCTGATTGATCCGAGTTTGGATAAATTCTCTTGGGCAAACCCTTTTGCATCAGGAGTCTCCTTAACCTCTGGAGGGTATATCATATAGATAACTAGCGGCATAACCAGTATACATAGCATACCGGGTATGAACATTGCTATGGCCCAAGTAGTCCATGAAAGATGAATATCATTACCTGTGACTTGTGCTACCAAATCGACAACTAATGGGTTTGGTGCCGTCGCGGTAATAAACATACCTGAGGTGATAGGGTTAGCATGGTAATTCACCATCGCAAGATAGCGACCGATTTTATTCTGAGTACCCTCTTGAGGGGTAGAATGAAAACTTTCTGCTATTGAGCGCATGATAGGGTGAATAATCCCGCCACCACGTGCGGTATTAGACGGGGTGATTGGTGCGATAAGCAGCTCTGCTACGCTAAGAGAGTAGGCGATACCAATGGTTTTTTTGCCGACGATTGAGATAAAATAATAGGCTATTCTAGATCCAAGTCCTGTTTTAATTAGGCCTCTAGATATCATAATGGCGATACCTATCAACCATATTAAGGGGCTTGAAAAACTTGATAAAGCATCTTTAATAGCGCCTTTAGGTGTCTCAGCCGTTACCCCCGTTAGGGCGACTATAGTAATTGATATGATAGCCAATGCACCAATGGGTAACGCTTTACCAATAATTGCGGCAATAGTCGCTACGAATATTGCCAACAAGTGCCATGCGTTTTCACTCACACCCTCGGGGGTTGGAACAACAAACCAAATGATAAATCCAATCGCAATAGCAATTATCGATGGTACAACTTTAAAAGCAAATTTGTCTTTAGTATCTGACATAGTATTTCCTATATAGCATCTATATGGACTGAGTATGTATTGAATATCATTTACAATAAAGCTTAGAGTTATTATTGGTAATTAACAATTGTATTTTATTAATCAAAATTTTTAAGAATGAGATTTTAAAATAACGATTTATAAAGCTGGTATAGGACGCCGGTTTAAATTATTAATTTATGAATACATAACGCTTATACCGATGCCACAGTTTCTTTATTACGCCATAAGACAATAGCTGCAATAACAAACCTCGAAATTAATAAACAATATACGCCAAGCCAAATAACTGGCATAGGATAATGATTGCCATATAAATGGTAGCTAATCCATGTAAAAGGGAAAAATATAGCCGATACTAGTAAAGCAACATTGCGTATTTTTGATCCTGCGGTGAGTCCGAACATAACCCCATCTAACCAATAGGCCCCTGCGCCTACTAAAGGTAACAAGGTGGCTACATAGCGATATTCAATAGCCAATTCATATATCTGAGGTAAGTCAGTCATGATTGACAAGAAGGTTGGCAGTACCAACAACCAAATAAAACTCAGTGCAACCGCCAACCAAAAAGTCATGATTCCTGTGCGCTTTACAGCAAGCTCAAAGTAATGACGTCCTTTTCGAGCCGCCGCTTGACCCGATAAGCTCTCAGCTGCAACTGCCACACCATCCAAGGCGAACGCAGATATACTTAATACTTGCAGTAATACTGCATTGGTCGCCATGATTAAGTCGCCTTGCTGAGCTGACAGCCGAGTGATCCATGCAAAGCTCAATGTCAAAAGCAGGGTACGAATAAAGATATCTTTGTTAAGTGAGAATAAGCTTAATATTTTATTAAGCTCAAAGATTCTTAATAAATTTCGTTTAATGCCACTCGTTGAGCCATCTGTATTAGTATGGTATGAGCTTTTATCAGCAGACTGATTTTGAGATGATAAATACAAGCTACGTATATGCTGGCTAGCCAAAAATGCAGCGGTTGAAACACCTATTATGTAGCCTATAACCGTTCCTAATGCAACGCCGTCAATACCCATTCCTAGCCCATAAACAAAGCTTAACGTAAGTATCATATTGCTCAATGAGATAAGTAACTGAACCATCATCATTTGATTGGTTTTGCCTTGACCAGCAAACCATCCAATAAAGGCGTAATTCATAAGCTCAAATATAATACCGTAATAGCGTACTTGTAGATAGGTATTGGCAGCCTCACTGCTAGCAGGTTGTGCGCCTAACAATTGAAGTCCGTAGTTGATGATGTAGGGTTTAAATATCCATAATATAATGCCCAGCACACAGGCTAACCCTAAGGATCTATAAAGAATATCGGCAAGTTCAGTACTTTTATAGGTACCAGTAGCTTGTCGCCCTAAAGCCTGAGCGGCAAGACCCGATGACGCATATTGCAGAAAGTTAAAACTCACTAATACTAATAGCCAAAGCTGAGAAGCAATGCCTAGGCCTGCCAAAAAATAAGAGTCATCAAAGTGACCAACGACGCCCACATCTATAGCGCCTTGTAGCGGCATGGCTAAATTAGCAATCAGAACAGGCGCAGCAATACCGATAATACGGCGATAGCTCAAATCCAAAGTGTCAGTTTTAATAGAACTCATAGGCCCAATACTTTTATACAATTAAGTGTTTAACAGCAGTCGGCTTGCTAAGCTGTGCTTTAGTGATTGAACTCAGAGTTATTCATATAAACAATAAAAAGCACCCTAAGGTGCTTTAAGTATTAAATAACTAATGCTTATTAAATAACTAATGCTCATTAAATAGCTACAAATGGTGAAAACGAGGCTATTAATTTTTTAAAGTTAGTCTTCATACACTTTAGGGTTATTGAAGGTAACCACTTCTTCTTGAAATTCAGGCTTAACTTTTACCACAAAATCATCACGTGATAATCCCATTCTCAAAGGAATCGAGCTTGAAATATAAGTAGAAGAGTAGGTACCTGCAATAAGACCGATAAAGAAGGCGACGGAGAACCAATACAAACCTGCCCCACCTAAGAACAACATGGCCAATACCACTACCAATACAGTTGAAATCGTCATGATAGTACGGCGCAGCGTTTCGGTTAATGATAAATCTACGATGGTACGAGGTTCCGTACCGCGCACCCGTCTAAAGTTCTCTCGAATACGGTCATAGACAACGATGGTATCGTTTAGGGAATAACCGATAAGCGCCAGAATAGCAGCCAATACTGTTAGATCAAACGGAAACTGGAACAATGCAAAAATACCTAGGGTAACAATCGCATCATGAAACAAAGCAAGAAGGGCGCCAACTGCCAGCTTAAACTGGAATCGAACCCCTACATATAACATCATCATTGCTAAAGCAGTAATAATTGCGATTAACGAGCTTAAGTATACCTCGTTACCTACCTGACTACCGATAATCTCTACACTGCTAATTTCGGCTTGATTGTCGGGTAAGTTAAGAGCCTGACCCAGTGCTTCATTTAATCCATCAATATTATCAGATTGCGGCGGCAGTCTAACTAATAATTCTGTGGTACCGCCAAGATATTGGGCGACGGCATCATCAAAGCCTGCCTCTTCTAAGGTATTTATAACCTCAGTTTGCTCAACTGGTTGTTCATAAGTGACATTGGCAGAGACACCACCCGTAAAGTCCAAGCCAAGATTTAAACCATTGATAAATATAGCGGCTAAACTTACCAACACGATAATAATAGAAAATATCGCCATCGGTTTTTCAAGCTTCATAAAGGGAATGATGCGTTTGTCCCCGACCGCTTTAACGCCACCTTCAGCTAGCGCAGCTTCATCTTCATAAGTATCCGTATCTTCAATGTTTACATCAACTTCTTGAACCTCAGTACCCGTTTTGACTGAGTCTGATGTATTCGTAGGGGCGTTACTCCCTCTACCATCTCGACGTGGACCACGCTTACGGCGTCGACCTCCTTCAATATATGCTGGTGTAGAGCTTTCATGCGACTCAGGTTTTTTATTTGAATCTTTTTTTAGATTGTTGTCGGACATTATTCTCTCCTAGCCTATGCTCAATTTCTTAATGGATTTACGTCTGCCATAAATAATTTGTACTAAAGCTCGGGTAACAATAATTGCTGTGAATAATGAGCTTAAAATACCAATGGCAAGGGTGATAGCAAACCCTTTTATAGGACCAGAACCAATTGAAAAAAGAATAATTGCCACTAAAAGCGTGGTTATATTGCCATCAAAAATACTACTAAAGGCGCGATCAAAACCGGCGACTATAGCAGATTTAGGCCGAGTACCCTCTGACAGCTCTTCACGAATCCGCTCAAATATGAGCACGTTGGCATCAACTGCCATACCTATCGTCAATACGATACCAGCAATACCGGGTAGGGTAAGCGCCGCCCCTAGTATTGATAAGACTGCGACTATAATGATAAGGTTAAATGCCAATGCAATATTAGCCACAATACCAAATAGACGATAGACAATAATCATTAATACGAATACGAGCATGTAGCCTATTTGGGTTGAAAATAAACCATCATCAATGTTTTGCTGACCCAGTGATGGCCCGATAGTACGCTCTTCAACAAAATACATTGGTGCGGCAAGCGCCCCTGAGCGTAATAGTAACGCAAGCTCTGCAGCTTCGGCGGTACTGTCTAATCCTGTAATTCTAAATGATGAGCCAAGCACCGCTTGGATATTAGCCTGACTAATAATTTTAATCTCTGAATAAGGCGTGCGAGTTTCTATCATCTCGCCTGTTTGCAGGTCTTCGTCGTAGGATACTTTTTGCTTATTTTCAATAAACAAGACAGCCATTTGCTTACCCACAGCATTCTTGGTGGCATTTTGCATCAATTTACCGCCAGCCGTATCAAGCGTGATACTAACTTCGGGTACACCTTTTTCATCCAATCCAGAGGTTGCGCCCTGAACCTTCTCACCCGTCAAAATAGGCTGACGATTTAATAAAGATAAAGGACCATCAAGACTTAAATATGGGTACGCTTCTGTACCTGCTGGGGGAATTCCACCATCATAAGTCGCGTTTTCATCGGCTACTAATCTGAATTCTAGATTGGCGGTGCGACCCAATACGCGTTTCGCTTCTGCGGTATCTTGAACACCTGGTAGTTCAACCACAATTCGGTTGGTGCCTTGTGATTGAACCAACGCTTCTGCCACACCGAGCTCGGCAATACGATTACGCAGTGTGGTTAAGTTTTGCCCAACTGCATATTCATTAATCTCATCAATGGTAGCATCGTTATATTCAAGGCTAAGTGCTGCGCCTTGATCATCCATCATTGATTGAAGATTAAACTGAGACCCTTGAGACGCTTGCAATATACGCTGTGCCTTGTCTCGCTGTTCAGTATCACTAAAATGAAGTAGGATACCGTCATTAGTTACATTTATGCCTTTAACTGCGATGCGCTCTTTACGTAGTGTACTACGCGCCTCATTACTGGCTGTTTTTAATCGTTGTTCTAATGCTTTATCCATATCAACTTCTAGGACAAATCGAACACCGCCTCGTAAGTCTAAGCCCAGCTTTAGGGGTTTGGCGCCAATATTTCGCAGCCATTCAGGAGTGGTTTGAGCCAAATTCAACGCAACCACATAATCATCGCCTAAATTCTGACGCAATACTTGTTTGGCGTTGAGTTGATCTTCACCATTATTAAAACGAAGCAAGGCACTGTTATCAGTAAAGGTCGTATCGTGATAGGCAATACCAGACTCATCTAATAACTGCTTCGACTGTTCAAGCACATCATCTGTAAGTTCCGTACCAGCAGAAGCGCTAGTAACTTGGACGGCAGGTTCATCTGGATACAGGTTTGGCAGGGCGTATAGCCCTGCAATAACGAGCACAAAGATTATTAAAAAATATTTCCAGGCAGGGTAATGCATAGTAGCTACTTCACTTAAAGGAAGGATGACAAAAGAATGCTAAAGTAGGTATCTCTAAACGAGTAAATTAAACCGGTAATTTTACCGTTAATTCTTATAGATTATTGTGAGGTACTAGTAATAGTTACTTAAGACCATCCATAGTACCGTTTGGTAATACTGATATCACTGAGGCGCGTTGGACCATCACATCATTTCTATCATTTAAACTGACAACCGCATAATCGCCCTCGATAGATTTGATTTTACCCATTAGGCCACCAGCAAAGATGACTTCATTACCAACCGCCAATGCATTCACCATGTTGCGGTGTTCTTTGGCACGTTTTGATTGAGGTCTGATAACTAAAAAGTAAAATATTGCAAAGATTGCAAGTGGGAAGATCCACTGCATAATCATTGAAGGTCCAGTAGCGACTTCTGCGGCATGGGCTGATTGTATAAATAAAAACATTTTATATCCTTGAAAATTATTGTGGGATAGGGGCAATAGATATTTAAATTGTTAGTATGTTTTAAGCTAGCTTAAACATACTAAGTTAATACATACTATCTCAAAAAGTATCGCCCCTATCCCGACGTATCTGGTCATAAACATAATAACAATAAACTGTACGGAATTTATGATTAAGGTGCTAAGTAGCGTTTAAGTTGAGGCGCTAATAAATTAACTAGCTGATAATTAAGAAAGCTTAAAAATAACTTATAAGTTAAACAGCTAAGTAGCATTGTTATCACAAATAAAAGGCATAGTATCAAAAAATGAGGCTTATGATAACACTTACTTCTATGACTGGTAATATTTAATATATAATGACTACTAGCAGAGCTTGGCTATATAACGTTATAATCCCCGATATAACGATTATTTAACCATTTTAAAACTAGCATTTTAAAACTAGCATCTTAATAAATTTGCTTCTTCATTAATTTGCTTCTTAATTCCATTACTTTTCAGATCATAATACTCAGAGGTTTGTATGCGCTTTATATTGATAATTTTACTGTTCATAATATTTGGTTATTCTTTAGGTTTGGTATTAGCAAATGGTAGAGAAGTGGCGGTTAACCTTCTCTTTACCCAAGCTCCAGCAATGAATTTGGGGCTTTTATTAATATTATGTATTTTTCTGGGTGTTATTATTGGCATGCTTTTGGCATTATTATTGTTTAAAGTGCTACAAAACAAGTGGGAAATTAACCGTTTAAATAAAGAAAACAAACGTTTACAAGAAGAATTAGCGCAAGCTACTATCGCACTGGAGCATCAAGACGAGTTAGATGTTAATGACAATACTGTATTTGTTGATTCACAACCTGACAGCTCAGTTACAGTAACTAAATCAAAACCTACGCTATAATACAGTAAATTTAAACCTTTAAAATTGGAATTTTTTATCGCTGCTTTTCCCTAACTTGTCTTCAATGAATGGTCTTCAATAAATGGTCTTTAATCAGTAGTTTTAAATAAGCGGCAATTTATAATCACTATTAAGTTGGTTATATAACGTAATTGATATGATAACGACCTTTATTCAATAAAGGTCGTTTTTTTTCTTTGATTTATATTTAAATAGCAGTATAGATTTTTTAGGGATTTCAAGCATCATCCTTTATACTTACTATATACCCCCCTATATTGAATATGAGCATTAATTTTTAAATTGGAGTCATTGTGAGCCCATCTTCTTCGGATAAACCGCATCATTCAAATAATAATTCAGAGCAATTAATAGTGCCTGATTCAACGATAACGCCTTCTGATTCAACGATAACGTCTTCTGATTCAACCGCGTCATCAATAGCGTCACCTATTATAGTTGCAATCGATAAGAACTCACTGTCTGATGCTTTAACGTTAGCAGATCAATTAGATCCTAAGCACTGTCGTTTAAAAGTAGGTAAAGAGTTATTTACCAGATGTGGCCCGAAAGTCATTAGAGAACTACATAAGATGGGATTTGAAGTATTTTTAGATCTCAAGTTTCATGATATTCCTAACACCACGGCTCAAGCAGTATTGACCGCAGCAGATATGGGCGTGTGGATGGTAAATCTTCATGCCAGTGCAGGCTTGACTGCCATGCAAGAATCTAATAACAGATTGAAGCATGGTAGCTATGATACGTTGCTCATTGCGGTAACCGTATTAACCTCAATGGATCAAAATGAGCTGAACCATATTGGCATTGAGGCAAGTGTCGATGCACAGGTGGAGCGCTTAGCACTATTAACAAAAGAGGCGGGTTTAGACGGGGTGGTCTGCTCAGCACAAGAAGCTGCACGACTAAAAGCGCTATGTGGGAAAGACTTTAAATTAATAACTCCAGGTATACGTGCTTTAGAAGATACTACTGATGATCAAAAACGTATTTGTACCCCGCAGCAAGCCATGCAAAATGGTTCTGATTATTTGGTCATTGGACGCTCTATAACTCAATCAAAGTTGCCTACGCAAAAATTAATGACTATATTAGATTCTATTAACGCTTTATAAGCTTTGAAGTTGTTGATTTTAATTTAATAATAGCCATATATGGGATAATGAGAGTTTAATACATGTATGTTGATAGGATGTTATGAAACTTCAAATTGTAAGTGATCTTCATATAGACAGTTATGCGAAAAGGGATCAGCCTTTAGGCCGTATTCCACAAACGACTGCGGATATCATTTTAGTTGCAGGTGATACTGCCAATAGTGATTCAGGTATGGCATGGCTACAAGATCAAGCCCGCGAGAATAACAAACCCATCATTACTATTGCGGGTAATCATGAATATTTTTCTGAAGACATTCTGACTTTTGATAAGCAGCTGCAAAGTTGGGATAATTACGATGCTCATAACTTCTCAGGTGTTAGGGTATTACAATGTCATGAATTTGATGTCGATGATATCCGAATTTTAGGATGTACGCTATGGACAGACTATGAGTTTGAATCCACGCCGCAAACACGTGATGCGGTGATGGCCTTTATGCGTGACTATCGTGCAATACGTGTAGGAGAGCAGCTATTTTCTCCTGAGCTATCCATCCAAATCCATCATCAACATAGACGGTGGTTAAAGCAAGCCTTGATTAAAGCACAAGCTGATGACAAACGAGCTATTGTTATGAGTCATCATAGTGTTAGTCCAAGATCAGTGTCTAAAAAATATGCGGACCTACCTAGTAATGCTGCTTTTGTTACCGATTTTAGTCATTGGATGCATGAGTCTTGGGCGCCAGTACTCTGGGTGCATGGGCATACTCATGAAGCTTTTGACTACGTTGAGGGTAATACGCGAGTAGTGGTCAATCCTCGTGCTTATCCCGGTGAGATTAGCAGTACAGAGTTAGAGTTTGATTGGGCTAAAGTGGTCGAGATATGATACGCTTATTGAATAACTTGGACTAAGTTTGTTGTATTAAAGTTTGTGTATACTAAATTTTCTATAAATTATAAAGAATCTTAAATTAACATTTATAACATCTATAATATCTATAACATCTATAACGTCTGAACTCTTATAGTCTTAACTTTTATATTGTACAAGGCAACTACTATCGAAACAATGATACCTTCTAAGCGTCTTAGTTTAGCACCTGCGCCTGCTCATTTACCTGAGAGTATGATTCATTCTATTAAACATCTACCGAATAATCATGAACGTCTGATATTGTTTACTCGGCATTCGTTACGAGAGCGATCTACTGGTCAAGGTTTTGCTAGTGCAGATTTACCGTTAACACCCAAAGGT
Organism: Psychrobacter sp. CX21; assembly: GCF_057396255.1. Lineage (NCBI taxonomy): Bacteria > Pseudomonadati > Pseudomonadota > Gammaproteobacteria > Moraxellales > Moraxellaceae > Psychrobacter > Psychrobacter sp. CX21. The sequence goes on from NZ_JBXYJG010000002.1 coordinate 147,026, forward strand.
AGGGTATTGGCTAAATCATGGGGTCGCTGGTTGTCTGAATATTTGCCTTATTCGCTGGATACCCCTAGTATCGCAAGTCCAATATGGCGATGTGTTGATACTGCAAAGCTTATGCAAGATGGCGCAGGGGTTGAACAACCCATATCACATGAGTCGCTACTGGTAGAGCCTGGAAGTTTGGTAATTGATTCCAAAAAAGCGAACGAAAAGTTTAAAAAGATAGGTGCTTTAAATTTTATTAATGCTTTTTTAAGAGATGATTTAACCAGTACTAAATCAGCTCAAAAAGGCGGTTTAGATTTGCTATCGTTATTATATGACTCTCAGCCTGAACCCGGGTTTTTATCGCTTGCGGTAAGTCATGACACACTTCTGGCTGCGTTCTTAGGGGTGATGCTAGACGCGAACGACATAACTTGGGATGATTGGCCTAAAATGATGGAAGGCGTTTTTATGTGGTTTGATGACAAACCCTTCGAAGAAGCCACCGCCAACTTGGTTTGGCGCGGTCAAAGATTTGAAGTACCGTCCTCTCGATTGCTACTGCCTCGTAAGTGATTCGCTCAACAGAAATTTAAGCTATAGTTGAAGAAGTCTGGATTGGTTACAAGGTAACTTGATGCAAGTATTCATAACGCAAATACTATAGTCAAAGAACATTAAAGTAGTCACAAGGCAACCGAGTCCAAGTACTACTAGTGTAGGCTTAACGAGGTTAACACCGTGACTCTTTATAAGTTCGCTGACTATACTTATGTAGGCGTAGAGGAGTAATGCCGTAATCGTTTAGTAGTTCACTGATATTAGTTCGCTGATTATAGAACCAATAAAAAAAGCCCTCAACAGTGTTGAGGGCTTTGTCTTACTTCAATAATCCAAATTAGCTAAAACTAATTAATTTGCCAATTAAGCTTTAAGTGCTTTTATGGCTTTGTTATAGCGGCTTTTACGACGAGCTGCTTTATTCTTATGAATAACGCCTTTGTCCGCCATACGATCAATAACAGGTACAGCTTTGTTAAAAGCTTCAGTAGCTACATCGTAATCGTTTGCAGCGATAGCTGAATCAACTTTTTTCATGTAAGTACGAATCATCGAACGCTGTGAAGCAGCATGTTGACGACGAGAGTTATTTTGACGTGCGCGTTTACGAGCTTGTGCTGAGTTAGCCACGGATGTCTCCTTGGTAGAATTTAATTACTAAATTAGGACTCAGTATGAAATACTGAAAATATAAAAATCAATCGCTTAAAATTAAGACTAATTGACTCAACATAATATTAAGAAATTTACAAAAAACTTTTTAAACAGTCTGGTTATAAAACAATCTAAAAGTTGACTGGGTTAAGTTTGTCCACTTTAGCCATTATGGATCTGAGACTATCCACAGGCTAGCTATAAATAGCTATAGTCAGCGAACTACTAAACGGTTACAGTGTTTATCTCGTTAAGTCTACTCGAGTAGTACTTGCACTCGGTTGCCTTGTAACCATTTTAGACTTCTTTGACTATATGGTGACAACATAAATAATTTGAATAAGCAGCCAGTTCGTTCAAATTTAAAATATCGTCATTGACACAAATTTGGAATATTATCTTTGTGTGCAAATTAAAGCGGATTATTTTAACAAACTTAGCGCTTAAACACAATATTAATAGTGGTAAATATACAGGTTTTGATAATTATAAAGGTTTGGTAAACATAGAGACTTGATTATACCCTGCACCTATTACACTTACCCGTTTTTTAAAGCTTAGATTATTAAGTAAGTTATCTATTTTTTATTCAACTGAGAAGGTCTTGCTTTAACGACATAAGTCTTAGCAACTTTATCATGTAAACTACGACGCTGCTTATCGATAAACATCATAACAAAATCAACAACCAAAATCACTTGTCCAATAGTAGGAATGCTATAAGCAAGGTTTGTTAGTACAGTACGTATCAATATAATGTTAGTGACTGAAGGTAAGTTTTTAGATTCAACATCCAAAATACGAACACCTGTAATGAGTTTACCAATACTTTGACCACGTTTGACAAGTAAGAATATTTGGACGATAAATAAAGCAAATATTAAAAACCATGTCATTGTAGCAAGATGCGTAGGAATGGTTTCTGCTATCGTACCTAACAGCGCAGGGTCTTGAACAGCGGCTTGTAGCTTCTCAAAGTCAAAATCCATACCCGATAACAGTGGTATTAAGCATAAAAGCGCTAAAATCTGATCAAGAACTACTGCTAATACGCGACTACTGATAGTGGCCAATTCTGATGAAGCATTGGCTACCAGCGCACCAGGTTTCTTAGACATACCTACTGTTTTATTAGGAGGATTTGGCGCAGGTGAAATGTTATTTTCACTTTTAACATCAGGCTCGTTATTCCCATATAGCTCTGCGACTGATACACGTTTGTTCGTGTCAGGCGCATTATTGCTAGTCTGCGGGGTATAATGGCTAGTCTCATAGGTCATAGTGCCCACACGAACCCACTGATCCATACCTTCATGCCACATTAAATCATTAAGGTCGACCTCACCTGTCGCTAGCATGTTATTAAGCTGTTCAAGTGAATAAGGTCCAGCTTGAACGCCATTTCTCGCCAGAAATATTTTCATAAAACGATAACCCTTTTTAATGTTTAATTATTTATATGCGGCTTTAATTTGATAATCCAATCTTGAAGGTTAATCTATTTATCGCAACCAATCTATACGTACTATAATAAATGTATCTTGACCTATTGTAGGTCTTTAATACAATTATTAAAATTGAACCTAGGCGTATATAGCAAAACGACCACAATGATCATAAATTTGATTATTGTGGCCGGATACGACATTTTAAGTTCTAATGCATTTGAAATGCTGAAACTGATTAATACTTATTAAGCCTCTTAATATCAACAACTTAAAAGAATGAATTGAAATAGCCTCATTCAAACTAAACCTAATCTAAAATCAGGCATTAGCATTAGCGTTGTCATCATTGGCTAAGAACATCCAAGTATCAAGAACTGAGTCTGGGTTTAAAGAAACAGAGCTAATACCTTGTTCCATCAACCAGTAAGCTAGATCTGGATGATCTGATGGGCCTTGACCACAAATACCCACATATTTATTCTGCTTATGACAGGCTGAAATTGCCATAGATAATAATTTCTTAACCGCAGCATCACGCTCATCAAATAGGTGAGACACAATACCTGAATCGCGGTCTAAACCTAGAGTCAATTGCGTTAAATCATTAGAACCAATAGAGAAACCATCGAAGTATTCTAAGAACTCATCTGCAAGTAGGGCATTGGTAGGCAGCTCACACATCATAATAAGCTCTAGGCCATTGGTGCCACGCTTAAGACCATTTTTCTCAAGAATCTCAACCACTTCCTTAGCTTCATTGGTGGTTCGGACAAACGGAATCATAATCTTAACATTGGTTAAGCCCATATCATCGCGGACGCGTTTTAGCGCACGACACTCAAGCTCAAAACAATCACGGAAATTATCCGATACATAGCGGCTTGCACCACGGAAGCCAAGCATTGGGTTTTCTTCTGATGGCTCGTACAATTTACCACCAATTAGATTGGCGTATTCATTTGATTTAAAATCAGACATACGAACAATTACTGGCTGCTCTCTAAATGCCACTGCTAATGTCGAGATACCTTCAACCAGTTTATCAACATAAAAATCAACAGGGGAAGCATATCCAGAGATACGTTCTTTAACTGCTTGAGATACTTCTCGTGGTAGTGTATTCATGTTTAGTAGCGCTTTTGGATGCACACCAATCATACGATTGATAATAAATTCCAAACGGGCTAGGCCAACACCAGCATTCGGTATTTGAGCAAATGAGAAGGCGCGATCTGGGTTACCCACATTCATCATGATCTTGAAAGGCAGCTCTGGCATGGCTTCAATTGAATTGCTTTGAATTTCAAAATCCAAAATACCTTCATAAATGAAGCCCGTATCGCCCTCTGAGCAAGAAGCAGTTACTTCTTGACCATCTGTCAATAACTCAGTGGCATTACCACAACCAACAATTGCAGGAACCCCTAATTCACGAGCAATAATGGCAGCGTGACAAGTACGGCCGCCACGGTTGGTAATGATAGCTGAAGCGCGTTTCATGACCGGTTCCCAATCAGGATCTGTCATATCTGAAACCAGAACATCGCCAACTTCAACTTTATCCATTTCATTTAGGTTGTTAACAACACGAACTTTACCCGCGCCAACACGCTGACCAATCGAACGGCCTTCACAAATCACTTTAGCGCCTTGACTTTGAATGAGGTAACGTTCCATAACGTTTGTATCTTGACGGCTTTTGACGGTTTCTGGACGGGCTTGCACAATAAACAATTTGCCTGAATCACCATCTTTTGCCCACTCGATATCCATCGGTTGGCCATAATGCTTCTCAATAGTAACGGCTTGCTTAGCCAGTTCATTTAACTCATCAGTCGTTAAAGAAAACTGATTACGATCTTCTTTCTCGACATCAACAGTTTTAACTGAACGAGCGGTACTGCCTTCATCGCCGTACACCATTTTCTGATGCTTACTACCTAAGTTACGACGAACAACAGCAGGTTTGTTCTGTTCTAATAGGGCTTTTGATAGATAAAACTCATCAGGGTTAACCGCACCTTGAACGACCATTTCACCCAAACCATAGCTTGAAGTGATAAACACCACTTCATCAAAGCCACTTTCTGTGTCTAGGGTAAACATAACACCAGCAGCGCCAGTTTCTGAGCGTACCATACGCTGAATACCTGCTGATAAGGCAACACCAGCATGTTCAAACCCTTGATGAACACGGTATGAAATAGCACGGTCATTATATAAAGAAGAGAATACTTCTTTTATAGCGATTAATACGTTATCAATGCCGCGGATATTTAAATAAGTTTCTTGTTGACCTGCGAATGATGCATCCGGTAAATCTTCTGCAGTTGCTGAAGAACGTACAGCAACAGCGATATCTTCGCCTTCACTCATTATCTCAAAAGCATCACGAATTTCTTGCTCTAATGACGCTGGTAATTCTTGTTCAATAATCCAATTACGGATTTTTTTACCGGTTTCAGTCAGTTTGTTGACATCATCAACATCTAGATTATTCAACTCATCGTTAATTTTATCCAGTAAACCAGTTTCAGTAAGAAAATTGTTGAAGGCAGCAGCAGTGGTTGCAAATCCGCCTGGTACACTAACACCTAGGTCTGATAGATGGCTAATCATTTCGCCTAATGAGGCGTTTTTACCGCCGACTGTTTCGACGTCGTTTTTGCCTAACTTGTCAAGGGTAATAACTTGCGGTGTTGTCATGATAACTCCAGGAAATAAGGTCATTTTTTTAAATTATACCGCTATTTCGGTAATTTGTGTATGGTTAACCATTAAAATTTATATAAACTATGCATAATCTTATGACTTAATAGTCCATAAAGACGTTTAAATATTAATTGTAATATTAAAGAGTTTATAAATTCGCATAGCTTGCGAATTTTATATGAAGTCAGCGGCTTTTATATTTAGTTAAAAACTGAATATAAGATTAATGAGTGCACTGATGTTATACAAATTTAATATAGGTATGGGAACAAACTATATCATCCATAATTAATAATCGTCTACATAAGGGTATGGGTAAAATGTATCGAATATATAACTTAATAAATTTTAGTATGATTAATCTTTTTTTATCGCTAATAGAATCAACAGGATGGTGTAAATAAGTTATTATTTATAGTAGCAATTAGCTGAGTACGAGTTATAGCATCAATTAGCTGAGTACGAGTTTGGTAACCCTACAGCTATATTGGTATTTATTCGACAGACCCTAGACTAGAATAAGTTTATAAAAAATTTTCGCTTTTGATTTAGAAATTATGACTATATTAGGAATGGTATGGAAAGTTTAGACAATATGCTATCAGCAAAGCCAACAATTCAAAATAGAAGTGCCTTGGCGGTAGATAAACCTCAGATCATCAGAGTCGCTTTTTTCATCTCAGATGGTACAGCCATTACCGCTGAAACACTCGGCCGCTCAATTTTAAGTCAATTTGCGAGTGTGCCTTTTGAGACACGGGTCATACCCTATGTAGATAGTGTGGAAACGGCGCAAATTGCCGTAAAGCATATCAATAAAGCCTATCAGACTACAGGAATACTGCCGCTGGTTTTTGATACTATTGTTGATCCAGATATTCGTGAAGTAATTAATTCTGCTCAAGCTTGTAATCTTGATATGTATGAAGGGCTGATAGGGCGTATTACTGATGAAATTGGTGTTGAACCCGATGTTCATTCTGGGCATGCTCACGACAATGTGGATTCAGAAACCTATAAATCTAGAATAGACGCTGTGCATTTTGCATTGGATAATGATGATGGGGCACGTACGCGTCAATATGACATGGCAGATATCATTCTAATTGGTGTGTCTCGTTCTGGCAAAACGCCCACCTCATTGTACTTAGCTTTACAGTTTGGTATCCGAGCTGCCAATTATCCATTAACCGAAGATGACTTATTCGACAATCAACTGCCTAAAGCGTTACAGCCACACCGAGGCAAATTGTTTGGATTGATTATTGATACCGAACGTTTGCAGAAGATTCGTCAAGAGCGACGGGCTGGTAGCCGCTATGCCAGTTATAAGCAATGTGAAGAAGAGCAACGCGCCATCCAAGCTATATATATGACCCAAAGTATACCAAGCTTAAATGTGTCACAAATGTCAGTAGAAGAGATTGCAACACGTATTTTACAAATCACAGGATTAAAACGTCGTATTGGGTAGCCGTAAATTCATGCTTTTTGTAAGCTATTTACTGTTAACTGTCAAATAACCTGATAACTGTTTATTCCATACTTATATACTTATAAAACCCAAACTTATTTACTTATAAAACCCATACTTATCTACTTATATAAAAAGGTATTAGGTTCAGTTAACAGGTCTAGAACAATCTGGGCTAAATTCCAAAATTAATAATTGATATAATAAACCAATCATAATTTTTTGAGAACAGTATAACTTTCAAACTACGTATAGCTTAAAAATAGACTTAATATCTTTTGAAGCTCAGTATCTTTTTAAACCAAATGCTTATTAATACTGATTAATATAAACAAAGTTTAAAAAAAAACCAGATTAATGAATACCCAATTAAAATGAGGACGATATGACAAAAAAACGCAAAGGTGATGAGACCAATGACATTAGAGAGTCTAAAAATAATGTAGAAGTATCTAACCAAGACAGCGGTGATGCGCCTCAACATCAGCCTAATGCTGACCAAAATATGCTTAGCTCGAAGCCAAAAGAGGATACACAACAAAGCTTCCATCCCAACCTAATAAGCCCACTGGATAATGACCGTATTCGTATCAACTCTGGATACACTAGAGACTCTGAGCGAATTAAGACAGATGCGCATGAGTACGAATATGATGCGGTGGTTATCGGTGCCGGTCCTGCTGGCGAAGCGGCAGCCATGAAGCTTGCAAAGGGGGGTAAAAAAGTCGTTGTTGTGGACCCGCGCGATAAAGTAGGGGGCAACTCTGCTCACGTGGGTACAATACCGAGTAAAGCGTTACGTCAATCTGTCTTTAACCTCATTAATTACCGCCGTGACCCATTATTCTCACAAGGGTTAGATTATTATCAAGTTCCTTTAAATAAAGTGCTTACTAAGGCTCGAAAAGTGGTTCGTAGTCAAGTGGAAACGCACACGCGGTTTTATGAGCGCAATCAAATTGAAGTACGTCATGGCTGGGCAAGTTTTAAAGATAAGCATACTTTAAGAATTGAGCTTGGAGATGGTTTGGGCTATGAAACCATCACTTTTAATAAAGCCATTATTACGGTAGGTAGCCGTCCTTATCATCCTGAATTACTAGACTTCACACATCCTCGCGTATTTGATTCAGACAAAATCCTACAAATGGATTATGTGGTTAACAAAATAATCATTTACGGTGCGGGCGTGATTGGCTGCGAATACGCCTCTATATTCACAGGACTTGGCTACAAAGTTGATCTAATCAATAGCCATGATGAATTACTGACATATCTGGATAAAGAAATCAGTGATGCCTTAGCGCATGATTTTAGACAATTCGGCGTTTTAGTGCGTCATAATGAAGAGATAGAAAAGCTTGAGACGTATGAAGATTATGTGGTGCTGCATCTCAAAAGCGGTAAGCGTATCAAATCAGACGCTATATTATGGTCTAACGGACGCTCTGGCAATACTGAAAGCTTAAATTTAGAAGCCGTTGGTCTTAAAGCCAACAAACGTGGTCAGTTAAAAGTTGATGATACCTATTGTACTGAGGTTGATAATATTTATGCGGCTGGTGATGTTATTGGTTGGCCCTCGCTTGCATCCGCAGCTTATGACCAAGGGCGCTGTGCTGCGGCATTTATGATAGGGGATGAGGATGCTGAACCCGTTTCAAGTGTGCCAACGGGTATTTATACTATTCCAGAAATCTCAAGTATTGGTAAAACTGAGCAGGAACTGACCGACGAACGTGTGCCTTATGAAGTGGGTCAAGCGTTTTTCAAACACTTAGCCCGTGCTCAAATTATTGGTGAGCGTACTGGTGTCCTTAAAATATTATTCCACCGCGAAACGCTTGAAATATTAGGTATCCATTGCTACGGCAACCATGCTTCTGAAATTATTCATATTGGTCAAGCCGTCATGAAATGTAATAACACGCTCGAGTATTTTGTAAATACGACGTTCAATTATCCGACGATGGCTGAGGCTTACCGGGTAGCTGCATTAAATGGTTTAAATAGAGTTTTTTAATAGTTTAGCTTTCTAATGGTTTAGCTAAGCTATCTAACCATTTTACTATTTAAAATATGGATATCATTCAAAAGATTTAAATTAACGAGACTGCTATAGGCAGTCTTCTTTATTGATGATCAGACCTTTATATGTAAATGATAAATTGATTATCTTAGATTTTTGTCTTAAAGTTTGTTCACAATAAAATAGGTGTCATAGACTTTCAAACGCTAACTATTGTTACCGTGTCAGTTTGTGCTAGTTTGTAAATGTTGAGAATATTTTTTTCAGTTTTGTACTATAGATTGCTAACTTCATTAAGGAGATAATTATGACCGCACAAACGTATCAGGATGATAATATTTTCGCCAAAATGTTGAAGGGTGAGATTCCATGTCATAAGGTGTATGAAGATGATAAGACGTTGGCATTTATGGATATTATGCCACAAGCAAAAGGTCACGTTTTAGTGATACCCAAACAAAAAGCGGTTGACTTGTCTCAGCTTGAGCCAGAGTACGCAAGTGCGGTGTTAATGACTGCTAAGAAAGTTATGCAAGCTCAGCGTCAGGTGTTTAATCGAGAAGGAATTGTACAAATGCAGCTAAATGGTTCGGAAGCGGGTCAAACTGTGTTCCATTATCACGTGCATCTTATTCCATCTAGCATCCATGAGCTAGGTAAACACGCAGTTAGTCAAGCAGATATGGAAGAGCTTGCTGCTCAAGCCAAGCAACTAGCTGATGCGATCACTTAACACGTCATTCACTAAATTCGTCATTCATTAAATTAGTCATTAGTTACTCACCCTGTTACTAGGCCACTAGCTCTTCCTAAGGTAAGATTAAGCTAGGCTCAGATCATGCTGAACCCAATTGTAAATTTAGCGAATGGTTTAAGATGCTGTTTTCGGCAGGCTATGGTATTGCGCTACTATTTTATGGTGTTTATGAACCAGTGGTACATTTTGCAGACCCAACAATTTTAACGACAAAGCCCATATTCAACGTCAAAGGCCATCAACGCTGCAAAAGACGCCATGCAAATCGGCTACTTCCAATGGGGTTTACATACCTGGTCAAATTATACCTTTACTGGACTGGTATTGGATTATTTAGGATTTAGACATGGGTTACCCTTGTTCATGCGCTCAACTCTTTTAAAAATGATTGGTGAAAATATTTATGGGCCAGTTGGAAATTTTGTTGACGTTATTGCTCTAAAATTTGAGATAGCTTAAGGTTATCTTATAATAAATTTGATAATTACCATATCAAGGAAACGATTGAAAAATCCTACAAATGGTAGGCTTAGTAAGGTTAACACCTTAATCGTTTAGAAGTTCGGTCTATAGTATATGATTTTTTATAATGTGACCTTTATAATAAATAGTACAGAGTGAGTCATGAATCAGTCTTTTAACAGTAATACGTTGGGTAAACCTCATAAATTATTAGAACCGCTAAATGTCGGTGGGCTTGAGATACAAAATCGTCTTATGGTTGCGCCTATGGCAGGCGTGACGGACAACCCGTTTAGACGGCTATGTAAATCTTTCGGTGCAGGGCATGCGGTGAGTGAAATGATGACCGCAGATGCCACTTTATATGCGCATAAAAAATCCCTATTTAGAGCTAACTTTGATGGAGAGATAGCCCCGATATCGGCACAAATTGCGGGCGCGGATGTGGATAAGCTTGCAGAAGCTGCCCAGTATCAAGTCAATAATGGTGCGCAAATTATAGACATTAATATGGGATGCCCCGCAAAAAAGGTATGTAGAAAACTTGCAGGATCTGCTTTATTAAAAGATGAGGTGTTGGTCGCACGGTTGTTAGACGCTACAGTAGCGGCGGTAGATGCGCCAGTAACGCTAAAAACGCGATTGGGATTTGCTAATGGTGAAGAAAATATATTGAGGATTGCAAAACGAGCAGAAGAAGCAGGTATAGCTGCCATAGCGATTCATGGTCGTACCAGAGAAGATAATTATAGCGGTGATGCTCGCTATGATCTTATAAAAGAAGTAAAGCAATCAATCAGTATTCCTGTTATTGCAAATGGTGATATTGATAGCCCGCAAAAGGCAGTTGAGGTATATAATAAAACAGGCTGTGATGCCATCATGATTGGCCGCGCTGCGCAAGGTCAACCGTGGCTGTTTCGCGATATTAGGCACTATCTACTGACAGGTGAACTACTTGAGCCGCCAACCTTTGATGAATTAAAAGAAATCGTGTTGTCACATTTAGAAGCGCTATATGCGTTCTACGGTGAATATTCAGGGTGCCGTATCGCTCGCAAACACATTGCTTGGTACACTTCAGGTATAGAAGATTCAAATGCATTTAGGCAGGCCATGTATGGTGAAGAAACCACAGCAGGGCAATATAACGTAGTGCAAGACTTTTTGTCCTCTAATAAAGTAAGAGAAGCCTGTCATTAACATGCTCTAACTACCAATCCCTAACATAATGGCATTCTAATAAAATAACGCCTTAAACTACCGATATTTAAAACTATAACGCCTTAAGACTATCACACCTTAAGACTATAAAATCATTTGGTCAGGCTTAACCTGATCTAAGTTTAACTTTGAGATTATATATATGGTTAGCAATGAAAACGATACCCGTGACGCTTTAACCTCAAACACATCAGTCCTATTAGGATCAACTCTGCCATCATCAAAATTGTTATTATCGAAATCGGAATCATCAATTCTGGCATCAACTCAATTGTCGGCATCAGAATCGACATCATCACTAATGTCATCAGCAGAAATTTCATCAGCAGAAATTTCATCAACAAATTTAAATGCTAATCAATCTATGCTAGATAATTCGATACAAGATAAATCTAGCACTTTGAAAGCATTGGAGCCTATTCTTAGCGTAAATCATTTAAATATTAAGTCAGATAGCAATACGTTGGTACATGATCTATCGTTTGAAGTGTCGCGCGGTGAAACCTTAGCTATCGTCGGAGAGTCAGGCTCAGGTAAGTCCTTATTAACCTTAGCGTTGTTGGGTTTGACCTCTAAGCAGTTGGCTGTAACCGGTGAAGCGACTATTAATGAAAAGGACAGCACGTTAGATGACTCCGGACTATCCTTACCTATTATTCATCATCCATCAGATAACTTAGCGCGCCAATCCAAACGTGATAAAGCCCTAAAACACGTTCGCGGCAGTAAAATAGGTATGATATTTCAAGAGCCTATGACGGCGCTCAACCCCCTGCACACCGTTGGCAAGCAAATTCAAGAAAGCTTGCAACTAATAGGCACACCAAAGCATCAAATCAAATCTCGCATTATTCAACTGTTAAATGATGTCAATATCAAAGACCCTGAATCCAAATTGTCTAGATATCCGCATGAATTGTCGGGTGGTCAACGCCAGCGTGTGATGATAGCTATGGCATTAGCTCAAAATCCCCTGATATTAATTGCTGATGAGCCTACCACTGCCTTAGATGTCAGCCTTCAACATGACATACTTGAGTTATTAAACCGATTAAAAAATGAACATGGTATGGCGATGATTCTAATTAGCCATGATTTAAATTTAGTTAGACGTCATAGCCACAGAATTATTGTCATGAAACAAGGTGAGGTGATAGAAAAGGGGGATAGTGATAGCATTTTTTTAAACCCGAAAAGCCCTTATACTCAAACCTTGATTGAACAAGATTTTGGTAAGGTACATCCAATACAAGAACAAAACTTAGAGCTTGAGCCTGTTTTAAATGTAGATAGCTTATCTATAGAATTTCCTGATAAAAAATCTATATTAGGCAGTACTAAATCATGGATGACAGCAGTCAATAAAGTTAGTTTTCGGTTAGGTAAAGGGGCGTCATTAGGTATTGTCGGGGAGTCAGGGTCAGGAAAAACCAGCATTGCATTGGCTTTAACCCGATTGTTAGGTAATGACGCCAAGGTAACAGGGCATATAGAGGTTAATGGTCAAGATATAAATAGCCTAAGCAGTAAGCAACTACGCGCATTTCGTTCACAAATTCAAATGGTATTTCAAGATCCATTTGCCAGTATCAATCCTCGGTTTAATATCATGCAGATTATTGAAGAAGGATTACTGGTCAAAGGAGTAACGCCTGCGCAAAGAAAAAGTGCTGTATTTGAAGTACTTGAAACAGTGCAACTGCCTGAGGATTTTGCATATCGATATCCGCATGAGCTCTCTGGCGGACAAAGGCAACGTGTGGCATTGGCTAGGGCGTTAGTAATGCGGCCAAAGCTTATAATATTAGATGAGCCCACATCTGCATTAGATAGCAGCACGCAAATCGCAGTAGTAAAGCTACTAAGACAAATCCAACTTGAGAATGGCATCAGTTACTTATTTATCAGTCATGACTTAAATGTCGTAAGAGCACTCTGCCACCATATTATGGTGATTCAATCGGGTGAATGTGTAGAATACGCATCGACAGAACAACTATTTAATCAGCCTACCCATCCATACTCAAAATTATTGATTGAAACCAGTGTTAACAATGCTACTTTTGATAGCCAGTTATAAGCTCAGTCGCACTCTTAACCAATAGTTATTTTAGTTTAAAACTATACAATACTCGATGGGTTCAAATTTAAAGTTTAGAGGGGGGTAACGCCTGCAAAAACTCACTACGTGCTTGAGTGTCTGATTTATAGACACCAAGCATCGACGTCGTACGGGTGCTAGAGTTTTGTTTGCTGACACCGCGCATCATCATACACATGTGTGATGCATCCATGACTACGGCCACGCCATGACAGTCGGTAATCTCCATGATTGCTTCCGCCACTTGCTTAGTCAGGTTCTCCTGAATCTGTAAACGTCTAGAAAACATGTCGATGATACGTGCAACTTTAGACAACCCTAGTACCTTACCATTTGGAAGATAGCCAACATGGGCAACCCCATGAAATGGCAATAAATGATGTTCACATAAGGAATAAAACTCTACATTATGCACCAACACCAGCTCAGAATTATCGGTTGGAAAGACAGCTTTGTTGGTCACTTCTTCAAGTGATTGATGATATCCTTGGGTGAGATATCCAAATGCTTTAGACGCGCGTGTTGGTGTATCAATTAATCCAGGGCGACTTAAATCCTCTCCAGTTGATGCTATTAATTGAGCATACAAATCAGGATCAGGAAGTTGAGGTTGTATAATGGTTTCGGACGAATTATTTATAGAATCACACATAATTATACGTAGCTAAAAGAAAGATGGGTATAGCTTAACGACTTCAATTTAATTGTAAAGGTCTTTATTAAAATTATGTGGGGTAATTTGTATATTGCAATGGTTAACAGTCCTTCGTAATGGTTAAATGGTTCTCATTAATGTGATAAGCATTGCGATACAATAGTTCTAAAGATATAGACTTAAAAACATTCTAATATAATTATCTACGAAAAATATCAATTCAATTTCATATAACGTAACTAAGCAAAATGTGAACTTAAATCAGTTGGGACAATAAATATGCTACTTCAAGGAAAACGATTCGTTGTTACGGGAATTGCGAGCAAATTATCTATTGCTTGGGCCATCGCTGAGGCGCTCCATAGAGAAGGGGCGTCGTTAATACTGACTTATCCCAATGATAAAATGAAAAAACGGGTAGACATGGCTGCGGATAAATTCGAAGCAGACATGGTGCTACGCTGCGATGTGGCTTCAGATAAAGATATTAACAGTTGTTTTGCGGCCGTAACCGAACATTGGGGGGATGGGATAGATGGTGTTGTGCATGCCATTGGGTTTGCACCTGCAGATGAGCTTAATGGCGACTTTACTGAGGTTACGACGCGTGAGGGTAGTCAAATAGCACATGATATATCTGCCTATAGCTTTGTTGCACTTGCAAAAGCGTCTCGCAGTTTACTTGCCAAACGTAAGGGGTCTTTATTGACGCTAACCTATCAAGGTAGTACCGCCGTTCTACCCAATTATAATGTGATGGGCATGGCAAAAGCCAGTTTAGAAGCCAGTGTGCGATATTTGGCTAGCTCTCTCGGTGCAGACGATATTAGAGTCAATGCTGTATCGGCTGGACCTATTCGTACTTTAGCAGCAAGTGGTATCAAGTCGTTCAGAAAAATGCTTGATGTCAATGCCAAACTTGCCCCATTGCAACGAAATGTGAGCCAAGCTGAGGTGGCGAATGCCTCTTTATTTTTATTATCACCTTGGGCCTCAGGTATCACTGGCGAGATATTGTTTGTAGATGGTGGTTTTAATACGGTTGCAATTAGCAATGCTTTATTAGATGTAGATTTTGAAGGTTAATGTCGTTTTTGATCTACTAAATGTCGTTATTGATCTACTAAACGGTAACGGTGTTAACCTTGTTTAGCTTAAATAAGCGTCATTAAGCCTATATGAAAAATACTAGAATTCAGTTGCGAGATAATCATTTAGCACTACTTTGACTATAGTATGGCATACAAATACTATTAGAATTTTATCTTATCTCACATATTATATTATAGTCTAAAAACAACAAAAGACGCTAAAAAGCGTCTTTTATTTTATCTAAATTGCTAACTAACAAATAAGTTTATTTTAATAAATTAAATTAGTTGCTGTTGTCTTCTTCACTGTGATCTTCATGCTCATGTATGCCTTGCATCATATCTAGAGCTGAATCATCAGTGCGTTGTTGATCTTCTTTATTTAAGTGATCTTGGTTGATATCCGTTCTTGCCATTTTAGTGGTTTTACATGCGTCGTTTGACATTGTTGATCTCCCTTATCTATAAGTTATTGAAAATAGTAGACAAATAATTTGTCTAACCCAATAACAAATTTTGCGAATAAATTGATTAATACTTTTAGTTTAAATATTTATCGTAATAACCTATTATAAAAGTAATAAAATTTATGTGTGTTTACATATGTAAACTAATAATATTATATAGTTAATTATTCATTAGTTAAACTCAAATGTGTTTTAGCTGTAGACTTTTATAAATCAAGGGGTAACTCAGTCTTAGTAGCAAGTATGTATGTTAAAAAATTTTTGAATTTTCAACATTAGATAGTTAGCTAACTACTGCAACACCAAAATATTTATTAACCTAAAAATCTAACCATACCCAACTGTTTTCAAGCCAAGTCATAACAGACGAAATATCAACGTGTACCTC
Source organism: Psychrobacter sp. CX21 (assembly GCF_057396255.1). Classification (NCBI taxonomy): domain Bacteria; kingdom Pseudomonadati; phylum Pseudomonadota; class Gammaproteobacteria; order Moraxellales; family Moraxellaceae; genus Psychrobacter; species Psychrobacter sp. CX21. The sequence goes on from NZ_JBXYJG010000002.1 coordinate 163,031, forward strand.
GTTCATATCTCTAATATTTATTGAGTGACCATCAGCCAAACGCTGCAATAGCTTAGCTTCAAAGTCGCCAATATCATCTAAAGGTTGTCCATTTGCATATACCTTAAGTTGACCATCAAGCTCTGTATAAATAAGACGACTACTGAAATCAGGTTTTAAAACGGCACCGTCTTCGAGGGCTTGTTGTAGCTCTTCTGCTTCTATGGTCTCTTCAGGGACTAGCAGTTCATATTGACGTTTACTCACCACCTCACTGACTGCTTCAACGAGTAGCTGATCCCCTTGATTAGAGTGTAGCAATTGCAACAAGTACTGTTTAATTTGATCAATACTGTCTTGAGTTAGCTTACCAGATGCATGTAGGGGCTGCTCTAAAAGTAGTGGCGTGAACAGTGAGGGCTGCGTGGTAGCTGCATCGACCAAACTGTCTAAAACTTGCATAAGGTTGGGTCGTCGAAAGCCAAAAGAGAAGGTAAGGCAGTCATCTTGTGCGACCCCAAAATGAGAAAGTTTGGGCGGTACATAAAGCACATCACCAGGCGCTAAGACTTCATCAAACACGATATCTCCCATATCATCAAAGATTCGAATGGGCTGGTTTTCAATGAATACAGTTCGCTCATCGCAATATTTGCCTAACTGCCAGCGTCTGTGCCCATATCCTTGCGCAAGAAAAACATCATAGTCATCATAATGCTTACCCACAGAACCTCCTGCCGGCGCATACGACACCATGATGTCATCTCGCTGCCACTGAGGTATAAAACCAAAGGCATTCCAAAGTTGACCGAGCTCAGGAGACCACTGTTCCAGATTCTGCACCAGGACGGTCCATTGCTCGGGTAAGTCAGCAAACATGCTTTCGTTTAAAGGGCTCTGCTGTAATCTCCATTGATCGGCATCCTTCGAGGCATGTTGAGTTAGAAGTCGTGATGTTGCGGCTTTATCAAGACTGAGTCCTAGAATGTCATCTGGCTCAAACATGTCTTTTAGTTGCGGTAGACCTTGTTTAATGAGCAGTGGTTTTTTTTGCCAATAGTCGGCCAAAAACTGCTCAGGCGTTATGTGTTCTGGCAGACAGTAGAGTATCTCATTCATGTTATGTCTTTTAACCTTTATTTATAATCTTTATATACAAAGAGGATGTAACCTTAATATAAATTTATTCGTTTAGCCTAATAGATGGGCTAAATTGAAATTTAGCCTATGTAAAAATTAAAATATTGAAAATCTTTAAATATTTATAATTGAGGCTTTAGCAAAGCGCTAATATGGTTTAAGATTGTACCTATTCGCCCATCATGAATTCGCACATCTTTGAATTCGCACATCTTTGAATTCGCTCATCAATGACAACAGGCAATTATGAATAAATTAACATTCCTAACCATTATTATCAGTAGTATCTTTTTACAAGCGTGTTTACACAAAGTCGTTACCGTACCTGTCAAAGTAGCTTATAAAACTACCAAAGGCGTTGTCAAAGGCACAGTAGCAGTCACCAAAGCAGTTATACCAGGTGGGGATGATGATAAAGACGATTAGTAGAGACTAAAGGTAAATTAAGGTGCCATGTTTATCAGTTGCCATGCTTAAATTAGCTTAACTTAAAAAGGAAAGTCATTTTTTAAACGTCATTGTGTTTAATACTGACATTATTGTTATTGTCCGCTTTTGTAGATCCTGCATGAATATAAATAACAATTGCAGTAATAAGTGCACCCACAAATGCTAGCAAAATGTCCTTTTGAGCATCCCAGATATCGCCCTGTTGACCATTATAAGCTTCAGCAGATTCTGGGGATAGGGTGATACCTAGTATCCATTCAAATAATTCATAAAGCGCGCTGGTCGCAAGATTAAATTGTAATGCTAATAACAGCATGCCGTTTAAAGTTAAGCTAGGTATCAGACGTTTAAACACATCTGCCATTAAAGGCAGCAATAATAAACCATAGCTAAAATGTACCAGTCTATCGTACATATTACGTTGCCAGCCAAACGCTTTGTTCAAGTCAAAACCAAATAGACTTTGTAGCCATTCATTATAGGGAACATAGGAATACAAAAACCTTGCACCTATGATATGGATAATAATAAACACACTCGCCAGCACAAACGAGGTAGTTGACGTGGCAAGGTAGCGATGGCACAGCCAAACCATCACCATAAAAATAACCGTGCCCATTTGGTGCAGTAAGTAGTCCTGCCAATTGAGCGAAAAATTCAACGGAAGGAGAGTTACTGCAATCATTGCCACAACGACCGCTATCAAACTGATAATAACTGGGCGCTCAAGACCTTTATAAGAAGCTTTAGTTGAGTCAAGATGTTTATTATGCATTTTTAACTTCTCATTGACTGCTATTGACTATTTAGGCTAACAGTCTCAATCTAAAAGCGACAACCTCAATACGATTAACCCTAAAAGCTTAAAGGCTTAAGCTTAAAGCTTGGCAATCCACTCTTCAATCGCTAACGCTTGCTCATCGGCATTACCAATATAAGTCGCAGGCGTAAGCTCTAGTAAACGCTGTTTATCCGCCTCTGGTACCGCATCTAGCTCATTGCCATTCACAAACTCAAGCATTTTTTCACGGGTCATGGCTTGACCACGCGTTAATGCTTTTAATTTCTCGTATGGGTTTTCAACTCTATAACGGCGCATTACAGTTTGGATAGGCTCAGCCAATACTTCTTGGGCGTTATCTAGATCACTATTAAGCTTCTCTGGATTGACTTCTAATTTGCCAATACCTTTTAGGCACGCATCATAAGCAATCATACTTTGCGCCAGTCCAACGCCAATATTGCGCAGTACAGTAGAGTCAGATAAGTCGCGCTGCATACGAGAGATAGGCAGTTTTTCACCTAAATGCGCTAACATAGCATTCGCTACGCCTAAGTTACCTTCTGAGTTTTCAAAGTCGATTGGGTTTACTTTATGCGGCATGGTAGAAGAGCCGACTTCGCCTTCTTTAAGCTTTTGCTTGAAATAGCCTAAGCTAATATATTGCCAAATGTCACGGTTATAGTCTATCAATACGGTATTGAAACGGCGTACTGCATCAAATAATTCTGCTATATAGTCGTGCGGTTCAATCTGAGTGGTATAAGGATTAAATTCCAACCCTAAACGTTCGGTAATAAAGTTCTGAGCATGTTCAGCCCAGTCTATTTGAGGATAGGCTGAAAGATGTGCGTTGTAGTTACCCACGGCACCATTGATTTTACCCAATAGTTCTACTTGATTGATTTGCTTGATTTGACGTGCCAAGCGATAGGCAACATTTGCCATCTCTTTACCCAAAGTAGTCGGGCTTGCGGTTTGACCATGCGTACGCGATAACATAGGCTGATTGGCATGTTCTTTGGCCAAGTCCACAATAGAATCGGTGACTGCTTGCAGTTTTTTTACGACTATGTCACGGCTATCTTTTAGCATTAAGGCATACGATAGATTATTAATGTCTTCAGAAGTACAGGCGAAATGGATAAACTCAAGGCTATCTTCTAAAAGAGCATTACCCTTGAATTTATTTTTGATAAAGTATTCGACCGCTTTAACATCATGGTTAGTGGTTTTTTCGATGTCTTTTATTGACTGAGCATCTGCTTCGCTGAAGTTTGATACGATACCGTTTAGGAAATCATTAGTTTGAGCATCGAATGGTTTTAGCTCGGTAATAGCCTCATTATCAGCCAACGATTGTAACCAGCGAATTTCAACAGTCACACGGGCTTTAATGAGCCCAAATTCAGACAAATGCTCACGTAGCGTATCAGCTTTGCTAGCATAGCGACCGTCAATTGGGGATAGGGCAGTTAACGCAGATAAAGAGGCAGACATAGATATCCTTTAACTCAGTGGGTTGGTGTCGACGTATTATATATCTGATATAGTCAGCGAACTTCTAAAGAGTCACGGTGTTAACCTCGTTAAGCCTACCCTAGTAGTACTTGCACTCGGTTGCCTTGCGACTACTTTAAAGTTCTTTGACTATATATATTGTGATAATTGATTTTATTATTAAAACAACTCAATTATAGCAATATATACTCTATAGTTTTCAATAATAAGTCTAATTCTATTGAATTAAATAAGTCATTAACATATAGTAGCTTTGATTTCAATGTAATTTAATTTCAATGTGATTTAATTTTAATGTGACTAAGGAAAGCTTAAAGGTGATTAAAAAATTAGTTGGGCTAAGTGTTTTAAGTGCATCTGCATTTTTGGTAGGCTGTGGTGGAGACTCTGATAGTAGTGGCAGTCCTAGTAATTATAACTACGAAAACCCAAGATTTGCTATGCTTGATACTTGTAAGGTAGAAGATGACGTTATCTATATTGGTACTTACTTTGGCAGTACTTATACTCAAGGTAAATGTAAGTTTCAAACCCCTCAGTTAAATAATGGCGAAGTGTTTTCGCTTGATTGCTTAGGCAGAGATTTGATAGATGTTGAAACGTATGATGACGCTGATATCGACTCAGTCACAAATGATATTGCAACCTTTGAAAAATATGCATATGTTTGCGTAGATAATTGATATTAAGTTTTATTGATTATCTAATACCTTAATATATGTTGCTATAATATATAAATGTATAGACTTAGCCATACCAAGTCATTTTTATTCAATATAAAAATGGCTTTTATTTTTTCCTTCATTTATTAAATAACACACCCTCATAAGGTTGCAGTGCATATAGGTATTAATTGTTAAAAGCTAACAACTTATTAATAGTTTCAATAATTCATAGGTTTAACTAACATATAGGTTTCACTAACACATAGGTTTTAATAACATCGTCATGTCATCAAAAGTCCTTCCCATTGTTTTTATAATCACCGCGTTTATATGCGGTAGTCTTATAACATTCTTGTGGATGTCAAAAAATCAAATCGATAGCGGCGCACCTAATTCAGCTGCATCTAAGTTAATTGATAACACAACGGATAAAACTCATTCAAATCAGAATGGTCTACCCAACGAGTCTTCTTTATCTATTGATGATTCAGTTAATACAGACAGCCCTAATGCCAATGACGCTATCAATACATCTCAGCTTAGTGATACTCAAATAAGTAAAAACGACTATACCTATGAGCAAGCAATAGAACTCATCGATACCATGCCCAATGTGGTTTTAGATAAGTATGTTGATAGATTTGTAGCGGGCTCAGCAGATACACTTATAACGGATAAGAGACAGTTTGCCAAACGCGCTGTCGAAGAGCTGTATCAATCTAATGACAATCAACCTATTGCAGGCGAGATTAAGCTGTCCTTGAACAACATTAAGCCTATGCAGTCTATGGACACTTCAACACTAAATAAATTTGATAAAATTTATGCACATTTGTCCGTAACCAGTGAGACATTCGCTAATCCTAACGTGTTTGTTAAATGGATGAATAATCAAACTGGTGAAATATTATTGTTTGAGAAAAAACAGATATTACCGAATAGCAATGACAATTGGGTGGGTGTGATACCTAAGGCGGGGTGGCAAGTGGGAAGTTACGATATTAAATTTTATCAATTTAATTCAGAGCTTAAGCCCATTGCTCAATATACTTATGATGTCCATAATGTGAATGAGGAAGGGGATAGAAGTCAGACCATAACTCAGTCGACTGCGGTGATGAAGGGTTCTAACTAATAGATAATAATGGACGTATATCTATAAACTAGGCTACTAAAATTTGATTAATACTCTAGAGTGCTAGCTTTTTATTATATAGAAATATATTAGCCAAACCAATAGCAACTTAATATACGTTAATAACTGGTTAAATAAATAACGAGTTTATTTGATAACTGGTTTATATAATAATTGGTTTATATAATAAAAAGTTGAGTTTAGTAGCTAAACACGTTAGTAGCATTAAGAAATAGTTAGACGGTCATCGACTCAATCACGCCGCCTCCTAAACATACCTCACCAACATAAAATACCGCCGATTGTCCTGGAGTGACGGCACGCTGCGGCTCATCAAAAATAACATTAACTTTGCTCGCGTCATCTTTATTAACAAATACGGTACAGCTTTGATCGGGCTGACGATAACGGGTTTTTGCCATACATTTTAAACCGCTTTCACTAAAAATCGCTTCGGGAGCACTACGTTCAACCCAGTCAAGTTTATAAGCCGTTAAACGTTGACTCAGTAGCATGGGATGATCATGACCTTGACCGACGATTAGCTCATTGTTTTCTAAGTCTTTTTGTAATACAAACCAAGGCTCTTCAGGTCGGTCTTTAACCCCGCCAATACCAATACCACCGCGTTGACCTAATGTATAATACATAAGCCCGTCATGCTGACCGATGGTCACCCCATCATCAGTGACAATATTACCGGGTTTGGCTGGCAGGTATTGCTGTAAAAAATCTTTAAAACGGCGCTCACCAATAAAGCAAATTCCGGTTGAGTCTTTTTTCTTAGCCGTAACTAGGTCATACTCTTCAGCAATTCTACGCACTTCAGGCTTTTCTAATTCGCCCACAGGAAATAATGTTTTAGCAATTTTATCGCCACCTACCGCGTGTAAAAAGTAGCTTTGGTCTTTATTGTTATCCAGTCCCCGAAGTAGTCTGGCAACCTCGATTGTATCGCCATCTGAGTCTGTACGACGATAGTTAATACTACGGCGAGTATAGTGACCAGTAGCAATATAATCAGCACCCAGTCCAAATTTCGGATCTGAGGCATACTCTAAAAAGGCTTTAAACTTAACTTCTTTATTACACAGTATGTCTGGATTTGGGGTACGGCCAGCTTGATATTCTGCTAAAAAGTGCTCGAACACACGGTCCCAATATTCCATCGCAAAATTAGCGGTATGCAGCTTAATACCTATCTTATCGCAGACGGCTTGAGCATCGGCTAAGTCATCCATTGCGGTGCAGTATTCAGTACCGTCATCTTCTTCCCAATTTTTCATAAACAAGCCTTCCACCAAAAAGCCTGCTTGCTGAAGTAATACAGCTGAAACCGAAGAATCTACGCCACCAGACATACCGACGATCACTTTGGTATGCTCAGGGTTAGGTACATCACTTAAGCGTAATGCAGGCAAATCGTAAGGGTTATTATCTAGAGATGTAGGCGTAGACGTGTTAAAGTCAGAGAAGTTGTCCGATGTCGTCATATTTTAAAAAACTATGCTAAAATTTGGCTAAATTATAACACTGATAGGCATATAATGATAAGAATAGGACAAGGTATTGACGTCCATGCTTTCTATGATAAGTCAGTAGAGCGTGAGAGTAACAACACTGATAGTAAGCAGTTTGTAACTTTGGCAGGGGTTCAGATTGAACACAGCCACAGTCTAAAAGCGCATTCCGATGGGGATGTGGTATTGCATGCATTGGCAGATGCATTATTAGGTGCATTGGCACTAGGCGATATCGGGCAACATTTCCCTGATACCGATTCGGCTCACGCAGGCTTGGATTCACGTATTTTATTGCGTCATGTCTATAGCTTAGTACAACAAAAAGGCTATCGTTTAGTTAACGCTGACATTACAGTAGCTTGTGAGCGTCCTAAGCTTGCCCCACATAACTTAGCCATGCGTACCAATATTGCTAAAGATTTAGAAACTGATATTGAAAAAATTAGTGTCAAAGCGACCACGACTGAAAAGTTGGGTTTTACAGGGCGCAAAGAAGGTATATTATGTAGTGCTGTTGTTTTAATTACTACAGATAACTTATAAGAGTATGTTGATATATTATCTTCAAAACTTAAGTGTATAGCTATAACGATAACGGACAATATATAAAATGGTTGTATTATCTAACAGTTATCCCCATTAATATTATAAATATTTGGGTTGAACCATATCTTATAAACCTATTATGCCTATTCAAACTAACTGATTTCTTCTCATAAACTTAATTGTTAATACATTCAAACCAATAAGGAAAAGCTATGACCGATCAAGCTCAAGATGTTGAAACCATGATCCGTAATCAAATTAAAGATAACCCTGTTCTACTTTATATGAAAGGCTCACCTCAGTTTCCACAATGTGGCTTTTCTGCGAAAGCGATAGAAGTGTTAACCCAAATTGGACGTCCTTTTGCTTTTGTTAACATTTTAGAAAACCCAGAAATCCGTGCAACCTTGCCTAAAGTTGCAAATTGGCCAACCTTCCCACAACTATGGATTAACGGTGAGCTCATGGGTGGATCGGATATTATTCTAGAAATGTATCAATCTGGCGAATTAAAGCCATTAGTTGAAGAGCATAGCCCAGCGGGTTAGTAACCTATATTAGTGCATAGTATTAGTGCATAGTATTAGTGCATAGTATTAGTGCATAGTATTAGTGCATTGTATTAGTGCATAGTATTAGTGAATACTAATAGTTATTAGTTTGCTAACTTAGTATAGGAAGTATCTACTACATTACTTATAAGACCTCAGATTATATCTGGGGTCTTTTATTTTCCTTAACTCTTCAGAGTAAAAAGTAAAATTAGCACTTATGGTTTATGACTTTATAAATAATTATTTGCCACCATATAAGGTTTAGACATTCAAAAATATTCGATGCACACTGAGTCAGTGAACCATACTTTTTAGACTGAACTTATATACCAAATTTTTATATAGACTAGTTTAGAAAATTAACACCTCAATTAATTAATTAATGCGCGTTAACTTCTAAACTAGAGCATTAAACGGTTTGTTACATACAGTTTAGCCAGTTTAGGTAATGATAGGATTAAGATATGACGACTGATAAACAGTTAGAACAAAAAAAAGAGCTATTAAAACAACAATCAGAAAAAATTAAGACCATCGCGGAAAATGAGACGCACTCGTCTTTAAAGTGCATTCATTTATTAAGTGTGGCTGGCGGGGCAACTCGAGAGACGTACAGAGCTATTGAGCAACGTGTCATGCAAGATCAGGATGTACAAGGTGCGTATCATTTGGCTCTTCTTGCACAATCTACACCAGATTTACCAGTAGACGCTCGCCAGCTTATTGAGATGGTGGTCGAAAAAGGGGAGAGTAGTCTGCTGCTTTCGCTACTACAGAAATTACCCGTACCTCCAGTAGAAATGATTGCTCAGCGCATACAACATCTTGGCGAGGATGAGATCATCGATGAAATGATGGCTTATCTGGAGACTAATCCAGATGCTATTGGCAGTCAAAGCCTATTAGGAAGTGGGCAACACGAACGTATTGTGCCATTGGGTCAGGGTCAGGGATGACATACTTAGTACTACTTTAAACCTATTAAAGTATTGAACGTCCTACAAATCTGTCAAATATTGAGGACTTTGAAGTAAAATCTATTTGAATTCATAAGAAAAGAAGCTCTAAACTATTTAATAGTTTAGAGCTTCTTTTTGATATATAGGGTTAATTTTGAACACTAAAAATTGTTAAACTCAATGTCAATACCCGCACCAACTTCTGTAGAGTCATTGTCTGAATCAGAAGCCCAGACTCGACTAGAGATTAACGTTTTCGGATTTAACTGATGCTCCCAAGCAACATCAACTACTTTTAATTTGTCAGATAAAGGAAACGCTCTATTATTATCATAAGAACGACCGCCTTCAACTCCTGATTGATTAACTTTAGCGTATTGCATCTTTGCATTCACAAAGTTTTTATTATCTACCCATAGTTTGCCACCAACGGTAATGCTTTCAGAGTCTCCACCTAAAGCATAACCTAGTGGATACCCATACTGATAGTAACCATCAGTATAATTGCTATGGTTATATGAAATACCTCTAATGTCACCACTAGTGCGAGTATCTGTCCATTCTGTATAAAGTTGATACGGCATAGAGCCCATATTGGAGGTTTCTATACTCGATGCAAAGTCTGCACCTGCTAAATACATATTCTTAGCAGGCAACCCACCCGCTTCATCTTCACCAATATACTGACCATATACACTTACTGGAAGAGAGGTAAGAGGTGCTAACTTAACCCGAGCATCAAATCCAGCTAGTTGGTTGGCAGGATCACCGCCATCACGACCACCATTATCTTGAGTGCCTTTGATGGCATCCCAAAAAGAACTTAAGTTTTCAGGGCGTCCATCGCCTCCCCATTGAAAAGAACGAGAAGCTCCTAACTCCAACCACTCTAGCGGCTGCGCTGTAAGACGCATACCAATAAGCTTGGTATCAGGTACTGCTGCGTAATCTCTAAGTTGACCTGCAAACAATTGATACTGCCAAGGTCCAATCCATTCTAGATACTTATAAGTAGGTGCGGTTTGAACATCACGCTGCATCGTAACACCTATGACAGGCTTGGTTGCATCCCCTCGTATTAGGCTACCGTCATTACCAGGGCCCCACCAAGTGGGAATTTGACCAGCAACTAACCATTGGTTGGCAAATTTACTAGCTAAATAAGAGCCTTCAAAGCTATAATCTTCATTATCGATATCATCGTCTTTGACATGCGCTTGAATGTTAAATTCCCATTCTTCTTCACTTAACCCAGCTTGCGCGCTTAATTCTACGTTTGCCAATTGATCGTCTGCGAAGGTTTGAGATAATTGTTGCCTATCGGTTTGCGCATAAGCTGATAGCGTAGTGTTCACTAAAGAGGGGGGCTTTTTGTTTAAAGTATAGCGTATAGACTGGACGACTTGTTTTTGAGCAGGTGTACGAATAGTTGCAAGAGCCAACGCACGGTCAATTTCATTACTGGTTAATGGCCAAGTGCTGGTACTGATCTGAATAACACCTTGAGAGTTAAGCCAATCAAGTTCTGACTTTAAGCTCATATCATTCATTTGTAAATTTTGGGCAGAGCCAATAGTAACCATCAAACCAAAGCTTAACAATATACTAAGTTTGCTTAAACGATTGAGTCTTTTAGGTTTGATAGATTTAGTTAGTTTGGCGGTGGGTTTCATAAGATATGACCATTTAAAGGTAAAACATCATTATTAGATGTTACCATTCTATATTAACAATGAATGATATCTAATAGTAATAAAAAAATTAATAGTGGCTTCTACTGTTCATTATTTATTTTATAAAAAACAGTTTCAATGGCGCTTGTTGTTTTTTCCATTTCACTCTCTAACAGGGTAGGGTGAACTAAAAACATTAGGCTTGTGTCCCCTAGCTGCTTAGCCACAGGCAATCTCGGCTCTGGACGTAGCCCTGTGTCATCGAATGCTTTTTCCAAATATACTTCTGAAGCAGAGCCTGAATAGCAAGGAACACCTAGCTCGTTAATTTCGCTAATAATACGATCGCGCGACCAGCCTTCAGGTAAGTTTTCAGGCTTCACATAGACATAAAGTTTGTAATAAGCATGAGTGCAGTCTTCAAAGCCTAGGGTCTGTTCCATAACAGGAACATTAAGGTAGCCTTTTTCTTCCCATAGCTGGCACGCTTGCAATATTGCTAGTGCGTTTTTAGTACGTTTGGCAGTCCAGTCTGACATACGAGTTAGTTGGATACGTCCAATAGCAGACTGCATTTCTGTCTGCCGCCAGTTGGTTCCGAAGCTTTCATGTAGCCAACGATAGCCGGGTGGATGTTCGGTTTCATAGACAGCGGCATAGCTCTTTCCATGATCTTTATAAGCCCACATTTTACGCCACAGTGCTTCATCATTGGTAGTGACCATGCCACCTTCACCCCCTGTGGTCATGATCTTGTCCTGACAAAAGCTCCAAGCACCGATATGACCAATACTACCCACACTTTGACCTTTGTATTTAGCACCATGAGCTTGTGCACAGTCCTCAATGACATACAGGTTATGCTTTTCAGCAAGTGCCATGATGCCATCCATATCACACGGCCATCCCGCTAAGTGGACACAAACGATAGCACGTGTTTTATCGGTGATGACGGCTTCGATGGTCTCTGGAGAGATATTGCCACTATCTTTGTCGATATCTGAAAATACAGGCGTCAGACCGGCATTGACCACACTAGAGATACTAGCGATAAAGGTACGTGGCGTAACGATAACTTCATCGCCAGACTGTAGTTCTAAAGCTTGTAATGCCACATCCAAGGCTAACGTCCCATTACCCATAGCCACGGCATACTGGCTATCGGCCCACTGTGCAAATTCTTTTTCAAATTCGCGACCTTCTTGTCCTGTCCAATAGTTGACTTTGTTGGATAATAGAACACGACTAACCGCATCAGCTTCTTCCTGCGTAAAACTTGGCCATGGTTGGAATGGGGTATTTAGCATTAGGATTTGCCTTGAGTAAATATTATTTATTTAAAAGCTTAGAAGATGAGAAAATAATTTAAATTCTTGGTATTAATATTAGATATTTATATATCGGTATCAAGGAACAAGCTGATTTCTGACCAAGATTTGAAACGATAGTGGGGTAAAAATATTTTATCGATAGTAAAATCTTGTTTATGGATGTTGTCACCAGAATCCTCTAAACAAACAGTAGTCCATCCTAATTTATTTGGAGTAATAAAGTCTTTTTTAGTATTATCGCCTATATAATAGATACGATTGCTATCAATTCCAGCTATAGCTTGTTTATAATTATTTGGATTGGGTTTCTGGGAACCGATCTCTTCTGAAATAATTATATTATTTAAATATGAGCCTATGCCTAATACCTTAATTTTGTTTCTTTGAGTTTTAGAGCGACCATCAGTGACTATGGAAAAATTATAAATTTTATAATATTTCTTAAAAAAATCTTCGACTCCTTGATAAGGAGTAATGTTAGGTATATGAAATCTGTAATAATCCAATAGAGTTGTTTTATTTATATTAAATGTACTCTCTAGATAGCTAAAGACATCTTCATTATCTTTATATTTTTCATACATAATTTCATAAAGATAAGAACTATTAGTTGAAAGCTTCTCTGCAATGAACTTATAGCCTGATTTTAAGAAATCAAGTTCAGAGTACAAGGTATCATCGAGGTCTAAAACTATTGTCTTAGTTATCGTATTCATGAACCAGAACCTTAGCATCATAACGTAACATTAAAAGATTACTTTCCCATTTATCAAAAAATTCTATTTCTTCATCTAATAAGTATTCTCTTATAAGCCAGTCAGTATAATCTGCCCCAGCTGCATGAGAGAGAGGATATCCTCCTCCAAATCGGGGATTTATTTCTAAAGCCTTTACACTAAGGGTAGTAGGGTTTGCAAATACTTGTACGGTTACACAGCCACGACCACCTCTAAGTCCTTTTAGACGATCTATTAAGTAATCATAGACGAAATTTTTGCGAGTAGCTCCCTTACTTACTTCACCGCTCCGAACTTCAATGCGCTCACGAGGTACTATACAGCACAATTTACCATGCTTATCATAATACGTATCAACTGTATATTCACTATATTCGCTACCAACAAGCTCCATAAACATATTTTTTTCATTGTTTAAAATTTCGTCGCTGAGCATATCGGAAGAGTAAAGTGGAAAAGCTCCTATGCCACTACTGCCATCATAAGGTTTACAAAAACAGGGAAAGGATATTTCGTCACGTTTATATATTTTAGGTTGATCTATATTTAATGATTTATACGTTGAAACAGTCTTTCTCTTATCATCACAGGCTGAAATAAGTTCAGAACTCGATATAATAAGATGAATACCTTTATCCTTAAAACGATACTGGTTATCAGCAAGAACTTGAAGCTCAGTGTCTATAGTAGGTATGACTAATCCAACTTCATTAGAAATACATAGATCTAAAAGAAAATCAATATAGCTTGGCGATGAAACTCTAGGTACCTTAAAACCGAAAGACGATATTTGGCAGGCTGAAGATAATTCTGGACTAATATCAGTAGTAAAAACCTTTGCATTATTAAAGTGTTGTTTTAGAGAGTCCTGAAAAGCTCTCACCAATTCAACCCGTCGACCAGCAGATAAAATTAAAACGTTACTGAAATTGTTCATTTATAAAGTATCCAAGAAATTTTAAAAAATTTTCGAATTATTCTTATGTTTTATTTCACGGCATTCCAACATCTTTTAACACATTGTTATCGTGAGTGCTAATTGAGTCATGTTTTACAAACTCTTGTTTTTCGGCTTTTAACAGTACTGGAAATGTTTTTATAATAATTTTAAAATCATTAATCAAGCTAAGAGTAGTGGCATATTTAATATCAAATTCAATCTTTTCTTCCCAAGAAAGACTATTTCTACCATTAACTTGAGCTAAGCCGGTTAAGCCCGGCTTAACAGAAAGTCTTTTACGTTGATAGTCACTATATCTTTCTGCTTGATAAGGCAAAGTTGGTCTTGGTCCAACTATTGACATATCTCCTTTGAAAATATTTAAGAGCTGAGGTAGTTCATCTATGCTGGTTTTTCGTAACCACTTTCCTACTCTTGTTACTCTAGAGTAATTTTCCATTTCTGTGCCATCAGGTTTGAAACTATCTTCAAACCTTTTCATAGTCCTAAATTTAAAAATTTTAAAAACGACACCATTTAATCCAACTCTATCTTGGGTGAAAAACACAGAGCCTTTAGAGTCAATTTTAATGAGAACGGCTAAAATCAGAAATAATGGGGATAAAATGACTAAACCAAAAGAGCTTACGATAATATCTACACATCTTTTAAAAAATTTTTCGTAAAAATTCATAGTATTACTCTATAAGTATGTATTAAAATTTTGAAATGAAGTTTTTTCTAATTTCGGACAAAGAATTAATATTTTGTGCATATACTAAATCAAAACTCTCATTTTGATGTTTAATTATATTGTTTAAATTATTGGAAATATAGTCCAAAGCTTGTAAATAGTCCAAACTAAAGAAGTTCTGTTCACTTATATATGTACCTTCTAGAACCTGATCAATTACCCCACGATTTTTATTATAGTAATATCTTTTATCCTTTAAAACATCTTTAAGTACGCTAAATGTAGGAGTACAAACTCCCAAAGCTAATACTACAGCATGGTATCTATTACTTAGAACTAACTTTGCATTTTTTATGATATTAACTGCATCTTGAATTGGTAGATAACCTTTATGAGAGATATCTATAAACTCGAAATTATCTAAGTATTCAGCTAAAAGCTTACCTTGGTTCATTCCACCGTTTTCAATATGAAAAGGTAGAAAAACAATATTTAAACCATATTCTCTATAGATTTTTTCTGAAAAATTTATAAAATATTTTATATTTTCTTTTATATAATCTAATGGTAAGTATGTCTCTAAAACAATATAATTATTAGCTTCAATAGAAAAGCTAGTAGGCATTTCTCGAAGTTTTTCATTGATTATTAAAAGATCATCAGGTATGAAGTCAATTTGTTCATCACTAATTCCAAGTTGACGTAACCATACTGGTGAATATAAATTATCACGACAGGTAAAAATAGTGTTTTTCAAAGAGCCAAAAAAAGAGGTAAAAAATACGTGGTCTTCACCAAATGGTCCAAACCCATTACCACTGAAAACAATCTTCTTTCCTAATCTATTAGCAATAAGAATAGGAATGATAATTTGAACTAATCTTTCAATTCTATGTGGTAAAGACCATAATCCATTGAAATAACCACCACCATTTACTAATAAAATATCAATTTGACTTAAATTTTCAGTAACTTCAGTAAGATTATCCACGTATTGAATTAATTCAAATGGAACTAAAGTTCGATGGGTTGAGACATCGTCTTTAAAGCTGTCTTTTAAAATAGTTTCAGTAATCTCAATATTGAAATCACTTAAATAATCTTTTTTTAAGATGTCTATAAAGGAATTATCGTATGAGAAAAGTAGTAAGTTTTTAACATCTAAGTCATATATATTATTAACGACCATAGCATAATCACCAAAATTGATATCTGCGAAAGGTCCTGTTATGGCAAATTTTAAGTTGTTTTTTATCATTTTAAATCCAATATTTAGATTAATTAGTAAATTAACACAATGATCAAAACTATATAAAAAATATTGCTAAGAATCTTCAAGTATTAGACTAATATAGAAATGGTTATATAAAATTCTAAGATGAAAATATTTTTTTTGTAGAATTTAATATGTTAACATCGAGTCAATCATTTCTTGATTTACTTTTCGTACATCATATTTAGATTCTGCAATTTTACGTGAGTAAATTCCCATTTCAATAATTAATTGTGGGTTAGTTATGAATTGTTCCATTGAAGATACTAAATCTTCAACTTTTTTAGGTTGAATTAGGAAGCCGTTTCGATTGTTTATTACTGTCTCTCTGCATCCAGGAGTATCAGTTGTTATGATTGCGCGACCGATTGACAACGCTTCAAGAATAGAACGTGGTGTGCCTTCGGGGTAATATGACGGAAGAACATAAACTGAGGAGTTTTGTAAGACTGGCTTTACATTATTTATTCGTCCATGATAATTAATGATTCCGTAATTAACCCAACTACTTAACTCCTTCTGATCGATACTATTTGGATTGCTATCTAAAGCACCTACTAGATCAAACTGTACTTCAGGATATTTTTTCTTTATTACTTTTGCAGCTTCTGCATAATCTCTTACACCTTTACTGACCAATAAACGAGCTATTAATAAAAATCTGATAGGTTTATCTTTTTTAATAGGTGAGTAATTGTACTCATTAATGTCAATTCCAGAACCATTAACAACCTTAGTCTTTGCATTACTGGATAATATATCTTTTAAACGAAATAACTTCTCATCATCAGGGTTTTGAAAAAAGACTAAATCGTAGTATCTTAATGTAATACTATAAAAATTTTCAACTAAATACCTTACAATTTTACTTTTAACATTGTTTTCATTTTCCATAAACAAAATTCCTAAACCATTAATTAATGCAAATCTTTTAGGAACTTTCGTTATGCATGCTGCTAAGCTTCCATATATTACAGGTTTTATTGTATAAGTTAATATCAAATCTGGTTTAACTTTATTCATCAGCAAAATTAATGACTTAATAGTTCTCAAATCGGATACAGGATTCATTCCAGTACGATTCATATAAATGTTGTGAGTACAAACACCTAACAGATTTAATTCATCATTTATTTCTTTACGTTCGAGAAGATTTGGGGAAGACACATGAAGTTCAAAACCTTCATTAATTAGCTCCTTTATTAGAGGCTTACGGAATCCTACTAAAGAGTTTGGATCATTTGAAACTATTAAAAATTTCATAGTTTTATCTTCGCTATTAAATATTAAATTTAGGTACTAATCTTCATTAAAGAGGTCACGTGTATAAACTTTACTATTTACATCCTCTAGTTCATGGGAGTATCTATTGGCTAGAATAATATCAGCCTCGTCTTTAAACTTATTTAAGTCTTTAATAACTATCGAACCATAAAAAGTTTCTTTATCTAATACAGGCTCATAAATAATAACCTTTACTCCTTTATCTTTAATTCTTTTAATAACACCTTGTATAGCGCTAGATCTAAAATTATCAGAACCAGTTTTCATAATTAAACGATAAACACCCACTACTTTAGGGTTTTTAATTATGACTGAGTCAGCGATAAAGTCTTTTCGGGTTCGATTAGCATCTACAATAGCTTTTATTAAATTGCTAGGAACATCTTTATAATTAGCTAATAATTGCTTAGTATCTTTAGGTAAACAATAACCTCCATAACCAAATGACGGGTTACTATAGTGACTTCCAATACGTGGATCAAGACCAACACCTTCAATTATTTCACGACTATTGAGGTTCATTGACTCTGCATAACTATCAAGTTCGTTAAAATAGGCAACGCGCATAGCTAAATACGTATTTGAAAATAATTTTATAGCTTCTGCTTCAGTGTTATTAATGTAGAGCACAGGTATATTTTCTTTTTTTGCTCCACTTACTAAAGCATTTGCAAAAATTTGAGCCCTTTCTGATTTTTCACCAATAATTATCCTTGATGGATATAGATTATCTAATAAAGCCTTACCTTCTCGTAAAAATTCAGGAGAGAAAATCAAATTATTAGATTTAAATTTTTGTTTCGATTTTTCCGTAAATCCAACTGGTACAGTTGATTTTATGATTATAATAGCTTTCGGATTAATGCTAATTACAGTATTTATCGTATCTTCAACACTACTCGTATCAAAATAATTGGAATCAGTATTGTAGTTTGTAGGAGTAGCAATTATCACATAATCTGCATCAGAATAAGCGTAATTCACATCATTAGTTGCAATAAAATTTAGATCCTTTCTTGATAAATATTCTTTGACTTGTTTATCTTCTATAGGAGAAATCTTCGCATTTAATAGTTCAATTTTTTGGTTATCTATATCATAAGCAACCACTTTATTTTTCTCAGATAAAAGTAATGCGTTGGATAAACCTACATAGCCTGTTCCTGCAACTGTAATCTTCATAAATTATCTCCAACTTGATAATAGTCGCGGTACCAATTAATAAAATGTTTTACACCCTCCTCAACTCTAATAGTAGGGGAGTAGTGTATTGTATTGAATAAATCTTCAGTGTTTGCCCAAGTGCGAGGTACGTCTCCAGCCTGCATAGGTAGATAATTGAATATTGCTTTAATACCAGTTGCACTTTCAATTTGTCTTATAAATTCCATTAATTTAACCGGTTTTCCGTTACCTATATTAAATATAAAATGAGGAACTGTTCCAATACTAATTCTCTTAGGTGTTTGATAAAGCCTTAAAATGCTCTCAACTATATCATCTATATAAGTAAAATCTCTGTACATATTGCCATTATTATAAACATCAATAGGCTCACCATTTATGATTGATTTAGTAAACTTAAACAATGCCATATCTGGTCGTCCCCATGGCCCATAAACTGTAAAAAACCTCAAACCAATAGCTTCGAAATTATATAAATGAGCGTAGGAATAGGCCATTAACTCATTAGCTTTTTTAGTAGCTGCATATAAACTTACAGGACCGTCAGTTCTGTCTGTCGTGGAAAAAGGAATGTTTGGATTCTCTCCATATACTGAACTAGAAGAGGCATAAAGTAGTCTGGATACTTTATTGTTTCGACAACCTTCTAATATATTCAGAAAACCTAATAAATTTGAATCTGCATAGACATGAGGATTTTGTATTGAGTATCGAACACCAGCTTGAGCTGCTAAATGAATTACGCTCTCAAACTTGTATATTTCAAAAAGTTCTGCAACTTTTTCGCGGTTCGAAATATCTAATAATTTAAATTGAATATTATTAAACTGATGTAAATCTTCTAATCTAGCCTTTTTTAAAGATACATCATAGTAATCGTTAAGATTATCAATTCCTATGATAGAAACCCCAGTTAATGCTAACTTTTTAGCTATAGCGTGACCGATGAACCCAGCAATTCCAGTAATAAGTACACAACTCATATAGTTTTCCCAAATATATTTATAGTATTAGGCGCTCAACTTGCTATGAATATCACTATTAATATTCAAAACTCACTAATAACATTGATAATAAACATTACTTATTTCAAACTGACTTTAATAAATCAACATATAACTTATAAACTCATTAGTTTATAACCAACTTGAATTTGTCTAAGTAATTTCTATAATCAAATAATTTAGAGCTTTTTGTAAGTCTTTTCATTTCCTCAATATCTGATTTTTCTCTGTTGAGTGAATTTTTTAAAGATTCATGCAAACTCATATAATTAGTATTGTTCAACCAGAATCCATTGGTACCTTCAATTAAATAGTCTGATAAATTGCTACTTTTGTTAGTCAGAACAGGTATACCTGCTGATATAGCCTCAGAAAACTTAGTGGGAAAACCAGCTCTAGTAGTTAATGTATCATCGCGTAAAAAGATTGAGAAACTAGACTTTTTGAGAATTCTAAGTGCTTCTAAATGAGGTATACGACCATGAAAAATTATATTGTCAGTTAACTTATCTTTTGGGAAGTCAGTATAAAAAGCTAGGAAGTTCTCTTTCGTAATACCTACAATATTAAATATTATATTCTTATAGTCATTTTTAGAGAAAAAAAGAACTAAATAGTCCAATCGATCCTTTGATTTAACAGAGTCAGGTCCAAAAGGTGAGCCAATGTATGAAACTTCAAACATATTAGTGGGTTGTACTATAGCTTTCCATTTTGAATCCTCACAGTCTGTTAAGGCGGGTATAATAACTGTCTTAACTTTTTTTTTAGTATAGAAATCACCTAAGAATCTACTAATAGCTATTACAGCATCCATTTTAGGGTGCAACTTATTCATTCTCAAGTACGTGTCTAGACGTTTAACATTCCTACGAATAAAGTTAGCTCCCTTAGGCGCTTCATACCATTCTGTACAGTCTGCTATTATTTTAATATTTTCTTTATTTGCATACCGCATTAATAAAAATAAAGAAACTGATGGTAAGTTGTAACAGATTATAGCTTTTGTAGATGGAAATTTATCTATAATATCAATATAATATTTGTAACATGTAATATAATTAAACCAAGCTATAACACCTTTAGGATAAGGTTGAGTATAGCTAAAATTTTCGACTGTCTCATTAGTCTCATAAGTATTATTAGATTTGGATATACCAATAAAAACTGTTCTGTACCCTAATGCCTTAAAAGCTTTAGCATTAGCACTTACTCTTTGAGCAGCCGCATTACCGTCTGGCATTTCGAAACCGCCTACATATACTATAACGTCCAACTCTTTCATAAACTATTTTCTCCAAACAACCTTATTGACGTAATCTACATATGAAATTATTATTCGTACTACCTTACTTGAAACATTTGGCATTGAATAATCTTCAACTATTCTATAATTTCTATTATTATTAACTTCCTGTTCAAGTAGTTGTGACAGACCCTGTAGTATTCTTTCTGAAGTTAGGCCAACCATCATTACCGCTGCTTCTTCCATAGCTTCTGGTCTTTCATGGGTCTCACGAATATTCAAAGCTCTAAAATTTAAGATTGACGATTCTTCTGAAATCGTACCCGAATCTGACAACACGGCAAATGCATTCATTTGTAAAGAATTATAGTCATGAAAGCCTAAAGGTTTAATAAACTGAACTTCTGGTCTCATATTTATTTTTTTGCGTTCAATCATATGTCTTGTACGTGGATGAGTAGAGACAATAATTGGATAATGATACTTTTCTGCTATATGATTTAATGAGTTCATTAAATTGTTAAAATTTTCTTCAGAAGAAATATTTTCTTCTCTATGTGAAGATACAACAAAAAACTCATTTTTATTTAATTCTAAAGATTTTAGAACTGATGAAGATTTTATTTGAGGCAAATAATGTTGTAAAACTTCAAACATTGGCGAACCTGTCTTTATTACGCGGTCTGCTGGCAAACCTTCTTTAAGTAAATACTCTCTAGCAATAGTAGAATAGGTAAGATTAATATCAGATATATGGTCGACAATTTTACGATTAGTTTCTTCTGGAACTCTTTGATCAAAACACCGATTACCGGCCTCCATATGAAAAATAGGTATTTGACGCTTTTTAGCTGGAATAGAGCATAAGCATGAGTTCGTATCTCCTAATACTAGAAATGCATCAGGATTAATTTTATCTAATAAAGGGTCTATTTTAATTAATATATTTCCTATTGTTTCAGTTGCCGACTTTCCAGCAGCTTCTAAAAAGTAATCAGGTTTACGCAATCCTAAGTCATCAAAAAATATTTGATTAAGTTCATAATCGTAATTTTGTCCAGTATGAATAATTATATTAGTAATTGACTCTGATGAGTCGAGAGCATCAAGAACTCTAGATAATCTTATTATTTCAGGGCGAGTACCTACAACGGTTACAACTTTTATTTTCTTCATAACATTATACCTTTAGAATATAAGTATCAGGATCATTGGGGTTATAAGCCTCATTAATCCAAAAAATGGTATATAAGTCTTCATCACCAACATTAGTAATATTATGGGTATACCATATCGGCATATCTACATAGGATGGGGATTCACCGTCTAAGAAAAAGCTCAAGACTTCTTCACTATCTACTTTTCTTAATTGAATTAAAGCTTTTCCTTTTACAACTGCAAATCGTTCAATCTTTCGTGTATGAAAATGATTACCTCTAGTTATATTAGGTACTGTTGTCGAGAAAGAACACTGACCACCAATATTAAATCGCACAATCTCAACAAAATTCCCTCTACTGTCAACATTTTTATTAAATTTGATAGGATAAATTTCTTTATGGTCTAAATATGTACAAAAAGTGTTGAAAAGATTTAGATCAAAGGTAGTTTTAATTTCTGGAATAATACCATTTATAAGATATTGAGTCTGATAAATCTTTAGTTTTTCAAGAACTTCAGAAACTTTTTTTATACTGGTATGATTAACGTAGTAATTATTAATTGATATAGATTTATTAATAATATTTAAAATTTCACTTACCAGTTCTCCTACATAAATCAAATTAATTTTATTATCAGTATTAATTATGGGTTGTTCATTATTGACTAGTTTGAAACAGAAAGTTGAGATAAATGAATTATAATTAGGCTTTCCAAAGGGTCCAAAAACATTAGGAATAATTAAACCCGTGAAATTTGTATTGTATTTTTCAGCCCAATCTTCAAATAATTTTCGAGCTTTGAGCTTTGAAAGGCCATAGTGATTATTCTGATTTTCTTGTAATGATGATGAGAATATAACGTGAGGTTTTGCTTTTGTTCTAATTAAAGAGGTAATCAAGCTATTAGCTAGTTCAATATTTTTATTATATAAGTAACTAGGTTCTACATGGCGATTAACTCCTGCAAGATGTACTAATACATCACACTGCTTAACAAACTTATCAAGTAAAACCTTATTTTCAAAAAAGGTTCGGTTAAACTCAACTACTTCATATTCTTCTGGCATTAGTTTAAGAGTGTTATATAAATGTGACCCAATAAAACCATTCCTGCCTGTAATACCTATTCTTTTCATAGCTACCTCTAATGTACAAAACTTAATTTAATAATAAATCTTTTTTAATTATTTCTAATTTCATTAATAATTGTTTCATTTCATCAATACTTAATATTTTAGTATTGTGAGAGTGATAGTCTTCAATTGTTGAAATATTTTTTTCACCTTTACTAAAGAATTTATCATAATTTAGATCACGAGTATCACAAGGAATTCGAAAGTAATCCCCCATGTCCTCAGATCGAGCCATTTCTTCTCTTGCTACTAATGTTTCATACAGTTTTTCACCATGACGAGTTCCAATCACTTTGACTTCATTATCTTTAGAGTATATATCTTTCAATGCTTCAGCTAATATTACAAGGGTTGCTGATGGGGCTTTCTGAACAAATAGGTCGCCGTTTTTACCATGCTCAAATGCATATAGGACTAGATCAACAGCATCATCTAATGTCATCATAAACCGTGTCATATGAGGATCAGTCATTGTTATAGGCTCACCATTTTTTAGTTGATTAATCCATAAAGGAATTACTGAACCTCTACTAGCCATAACGTTACCATATCTGGTACAACATATAGTTGTATTTGAACTATCTCCTAATTGTCTACCTTTTGCTATTGCAACCTTTTCCATTAGTGCTTTACTAATTCCCATTGCATTTATAGGATAGCAAGCTTTATCTGTAGAAAGAACAACTACGTTCTTCACTGAGTTATCAATAGCCGAATTTAATACATTTTCTGTTCCTAAAACATTGGTTTTAGCAGCTTCAATTGGAAAGAATTCGCATGAGGGGACTTGTTTTAAGGCGGCAGCATGGAATACATAGTCTACTCCAAACATTGCAGCATTTACTGACTCCTTGTCTCGTACATCACCGATATAGAACTTAACTTTTGAGCTATTTAGTTTATGACGCATATCATCTTGCTTTTTTTCATCTCTAGAAAAAATACGAACTTCTCTAAATGTATCCGTATTGATAAATCTTTCTAAAACAGCATTTCCAAAGGAACCAGTGCCCCCCGTAATTAATAAAACCTTATTCTTTATCATAAATTAAACCTTAAATTAGTTAAATTACAAATTATTTAGTAAAAAACTTTCTAATCTTATTATTCACATAAATCACATCTTCTTGTTTAAGAAGAATTAATGTTCCATAGTAAGATAAAAAAGATAGTGATAAGCAAACCAAAGTCAAATATTTGTTAACAGTAGGTATTGAGTTCTTAGTAATTATTATAGACAACATTAATACTAAGGAAGCAATAGTACAATTTAGAAAGAAACTACGAAAATTAAAATTAGAAAAAGAGATAATTTCATCTTTCTTAAAGAAATAAAATAACACTAGTAGGCTAAAAATTGTTGCAATTAAATTAGCTAAAGACAGTGCTTCGACTCCGTATAATGGTACTAAGATGAAGCTTAAAGAAATATTTATTAATACTGATATAACACTGGCTATCAAAGGTCGTTTAGTACTTTCATATAAATAGAATATTCGAAGTGCAACCTCTCTAATTGAGAGAAATAATATATTTATAGCGTAATAGAAAAAAACCTCAGAGGTTGAAATAACATCTTCATAAATGAACTTACCTCTTAAATAAATTATATTAATGATTAATTCACTGTTGACAGATAGAAATATTATAATCGGTAGTAAAATATACACTATAATTTTGAAGCTTTTATGGAATATATATGTTAATTTTTGTCTGTCATTATTTGCTATAAGTTCTGATAAATAAGGATAAATTACGGTCAGAAGAGCTACTGAGATCGTCCCTACGAATGTTGCCTGAAGCTTTTGCGCATATACTAAAGCTGATAAACTGCCACTATCTAATTTAGAAGCAAAAATACTATTAATAAGAAGATTAACTTGATCAATTGAATAACCAATCATTATAGGTAAAGCTAGGACTGTCATGTTCTTAATCTGTGGATTAAACGGTAATGTAAATACTCTATATTTAAAGTGTTTACGTGAGATTAGAATCTGTATTATTAGTTGTAAAAAATATGCTAAAACACCAGAAACTGCTAATGTTATTATTCCATATTTTGTTGCAAAAATACTTAACGAAACTATCACTACGATTGATGAAATTAATGGAATAATATGTAATGCAAAATATCTTTTATTAGCATTTGATATAGTAGCTAATATAGTAACTATTGCAGACATAGGAAAAGAAAGTACTAATATCTTACCCAAGCTGACTGCTAAGTCGTGTGTTTCATTATTAAAACCTGGTGATACTAGTGTAATAAGGAAGTCTATAAAGAAATAGCCAAGACTTGAAAGAGTTAAAGTTAGAATTACAAAGAAGTTAACTAGACTAGATGCAAAAACGTTACTTTTATTATAGCCCTCTTGAATTTGTATTTTCTTATATATGGGAATTAAAAGAACTAGATAACTTGAAATTATAGCTGTAAAAAGAATACTAGGAACATTATTAGCTGCAAAATATGCATCAGTCAAATCATTAGCACCAAAATGAAATGAAACTGCTAAATCTCTTAAAAAAGAGAGAGCTTTACCTAAAATAATAATTACAAATACAATAAGAGAGTTTTTTAGAATTTTTTCAGACATTACCGTCTTATACCCATCTAATTTAAATTGACGTAGTAAATAATATTGACATATTATGTGAATTTAGCTTGCAATATATTGTTGAAATTACTCTCATCAATAATAGAGCCTACTTCTAGAAGTACAATTAGATAGAAAAAATAGAAATTTAATACTAGGAAGACAGATGAATTAGTAGCTAAACTTAAAATAATTACAAACTGCATTAAAAGAATACTACGAACTTTAACAGTTTTGATAGTAGATATACTTTTAGCAATAATAAACAAGTAAATAACAAATAAAAAGGTACCTATATAGCCCAGTCTCAATAACAACTCTAAAAAGGAGTTATGAGTTCCTGCGTTTGCAGCTAATCCTGTTCCTATATCAAACTTTGCTTGATCAAAACCTAATCCAACAAATTCTGAGTGACTTGAAAAAAAACGATCATAAGCTAATGAATATATATAATCTCGACCGTTCGAGTCTAAACGGAACAAACGAGAACGCTCACTCAAGTTAGCTAGATTTAGTTCATAATCAATAATATAATTCGCTATATCAAGTGCGTATTGAGAAAATAGTAAACTTAACAGTGATATTGAACATATACCTAAAAATTTATACTTCATATGTTTCATTAGATAATATACTATAGAACCAGTAATCAAAGCTAATATCGCTCCCCTAGATGCAGTGAACAATAGAATAGTTAAAACATTTATACAACATATATAATTAACTTTTTTACTATTTGAGAACATCATAACAAAACTTAATAATGTCAAAGCCATATATGCGGTAGTGTTAGGATTTCCAAACAAACCAGCTGATCTATCATTCCAATCTACTATCTTAAAATAAAAAATAAACATTAAGATGGTAATCCAGATAGCAATGGTATTTAAATTTCTTAAATCAATATTAAGCCTACTTGAAAAATTATGAATTAGAAATAATGAAAATATCATTACATAGGCTTGTAAAGTAGCCAATAAACTGCCCTGTAGTATAATAAATTGTACAAATGGGTACAGTGAAAATATCACTAAGAATAAGTTTGTCCTAGTAATCTTTATTTTGTATATCGAACCTATCCCAAAAAATAATATTGTTACGGCATATAATGGTAATCTCCAATGTTCAAATCCTGGAATACCTATTATTAACATAGAGATTATTGTAAACGTAATGAAAAAATTAAGTGGTGTAAACATATTGTTAGAAGGCCCGTTCCATTTAAATTACATTACGAGTAACTTTGGTTTATTCAATGAATTGAAGAAAAAAGTTGTTATCAGTTAAACCTTCTTTAGTTCAGTATTCATTAATAAGGATGTTAGGATTAAATTTATAACTAACATGAAAATAAATAAGTGTTAATTTAAAAATTATTCAATTTCCTTAATAATAAAAATATTTTAAACAGTGGTATTGTATATTGTAGTTGTTTAATTAAATGCAAACTATAGTTCAAATTATGAAACTCTTTATACTCTTAAACTATTTACTTATATCATTATTCTTATAACCTTCTACATATTCAGAAAGCTTACTTAAGAGCCAACTGAAATCATTATTATGTGCATGGGTAATTAAATCACTTAATACTAATTCAATTTCATAGATATTAAAACTATGTTCACGTGCCTGCATGATTAATGGATGAATAGTAGGTTGTATATTATCATCACCGATGATTAGCTCTTCATACAGCTTCTCACCAGGACGTAGGCCACTAAATACGATTTCAATATCCCCATTTGGGTGCGTATCGTCTTTTATCTCATAGCCACTCAGATGAATCATCCGTCGAGCCAAATCGACTATCTTAACAGGGTCTCCCATATCCAGTACAAAGACTTCACCGCCTTGCGCCATTGCACCGGCTTGGATCACTAAGTTCGCTGCTTCAGGAATAGTCATAAAGTAGCGAGTCACTTCAGGGTGAGTGACAGTGATTGGGCCACCCTTAGCGATTTGCTTAGTAAATAAAGGCACGACGGATCCTGATGAACCGAGCACATTACCAAAGCGAACCATACTGATGGTCGTATTGTGCTTCTGCTTACTAAATCCTTGACATACCAGCTCCGCCATTCGTTTAGACGCACCCATAATATTGGTGGGGCGTACTGCTTTATCGGTAGAGATTAATACAAACGTTTCAACTTGTGACTCTACCGCAGCTTTAACGCAGTGGTATGTACCTTTAGCATTGTTTATCACACCTTCAAAAGGATTAAATTCTACAATGGGCACGTGCTTATAGGCTGCCGCGTGATAGACAGTATGTATGTCATACTGGTTAAATACTGTGGATAACTTATCTTGATTGTTTACGTTTCCCAAAAGGGCGATGATCTGAATTTTATTATTATCGGTATGCTGAGATTGCCAAGCGAGTAGATCTTGATGGATAGCATACAGCGCGTATTCAGACAGCTCATATAGTACCAAACACTTGGGGCTATTTTTGATAATTTGCCGACACAGCTCACTGCCAATAGAGCCACCGGCACCAGTCACCAGTACATTTTTATCTTGGATATTCTTTGACAGCAGTATAGGGTCAGGGTCAACGGTTTGACGGTCCAATACATCTAAAATATCGACCCGGCGCATGGTGCTAACTGTGACTTTGCCTTCTGCGATTTCATGAAGACTAGGCAGCTGTTTAATCTTAACTGACATATCGGTTAATCTATCGATAATCTCACGGCGTCGTTGGCGACTTACAGATGGCATCGCCAAAAATACTTGAGCAGCTTCAAATTTCTCAACTAAAGACTCAAATTTATTACTCGCATATATTTTTTTACCCAAAATATGACCACTCGTTAATTTAGGGTCATCATCAACAAAGGCAACGACCTTATAGCGAGGAGAGCCTTGTAAAGCATCCATTAAAGCAGTTCCGGACGCTCCGGCACCATAAATAATCACATTATCGAGCTGATTTACTTTGTCTTGATAAACGGGTTTGCCTTGTAAACGTAATAACAAATCACGTAAGAATAGTCGACTTCCCCATAGCCAAATAAATAGCAGAAATAAATAGAGTAGGGGAACTGAACGTGGAATACTGCTAATAAGATCAAACAAATATACGGTAGTAAAAGCTACCAGTATAGCGATAAATAACCACATAACTTTACGCATATCTGTGTCAAAGAAGATGCGCGTAACTCCACGATAAAAGCCAATTAAATAAAGACCAACGATAGGAACTAATGCATAAAGTGAAAGCAATAAAGGACTTGCATTAACATCTAACACACCTTGACGTAGGGATAGAGCTAAGAATAAACATAGTATAGATATAATATAATCTGCAACTAATAAAATCAGTTGCTTAGCTTTACGCGGTAATTGCAATAGCCTTTCAGCCAGCAATCCCAAATTATTGTCTTTATGAGTACTATTCATTATTTATCACAACTTAATACGTTTATACCGTCATATCTAAGCTAGTCTTTAGAATTACCATAAGCATAACTATAATGATAGTTATATTTACTAGTTATACCCTGCACCATATCATTTAATACAATACCGTCTACGGTTACCCCACTTTTAGTCATTTGATTCACTGCATAAGAAACCTGACCTTCGATTGATTGATTATAACGGGTAATCATCAGTACTTTATCAGCATACTGTGCTGTAATAATTGCATCAGATACTGCTAATACTGGTGGCGTATCGATAATGATATAATCATAGATAGTGCTTAATTGTGCCAACATATTACTAAACTTATCAGTAGATAGAAGCGACCCTGGGTTATTAGGGTGTTTACCACGTGGCATGAAGTCTATGAATTCAAAGCTAGTTGCATGAATAAAGCTAGTTAAAGTAGCGTTAGGCTCTGTTAAATAGTCACCCAAGCCATTACGTTGATCAATGGTGAAGATTTTGTGAAGTTCTCCACGGCGCATATCACCGTCAATAATAATAACTTTCTTTTTTAATTGAGAGAAAGTCTCAGTCAGATTAGATGAGATAAATGATTTGCCAATACTTGGAGATTCACCAGAGATGACAATGACTTTACCTAGCTTAATGGCTTCGTCTTTATCTATATTGTCTAGAAGTTTAGCGACTTTAGCGACCGGTGGCATCGCAAATATTAGTGAGGTGCGTAGACTTTTTATACCTTCATAGCTTTGTCCATCATGATCTACCATTGATAGAAGGCGACGATTATCTTTCTTACTAAGATTAAAGGAAGTCTTAGATCTTGGAATAGTCGCAATAACGGGTACGCCTGTCTTGGCTTCAAGCTTGTCAGGATCTTTAACGGTATTACGTAATAGGCTTTTTAATAGAACTATTAAAGCACCCAACATAGTACCTAAAAATGTTGCTAACACCCAAATTTGTAGACGTTTAGGTGCGATAGGCTCGAAAGTATTGATTGGGGTGTCAACCACTCTAACATTACCAATTTCACCCGCTTGTGCAATCTTTAATTGTTCAAAGTTCTTAAGCATGGTGAGATAAATCTCACGGTTTATCTCCATGTCTTCCGACAACTGTAAAAATTCACGTTGGACATCGGGTAAATCCGATACCGTATTTTTGATCTCTTGACGTCTTTTATTAAGCACATCAAGCTGATCATTTATTTGAATGACTAAAGGATGCTCGCTGGTGTAGTACGTTAATAGTTCCGCTTTTTTAAGTTTTAATTCGCTTAAGCTACGCTCAATCTGAGCACTCTCTTCAAGCAGAATTTCTGCTTCTTTACCGACATCAATGGTACCGTATTCTTCGCGGAAGTCATTAAACGCTTGTTCTGACTGCTCTAACTTTTGTTTAAGTTCAGGAATTTGAGATTGCATAAACTTTAGCGTAGTCGAGGTTTGTTCCGTACCACGTGCTAAGTTTTGATCGAGGTAAGATTGAACCACATCACTTAATACACGACTGACTTGTTTTTGATCGTTACCGGTTAATGCCAGTTGAATAATACCCGTCTGTTTGCCCCGTTCAGAGACTGAAAGGTTGTTGCTTAATGCATTGATGGCCTCGGGTTTAGAAAGTTGGGCTATACTAAAAGTGCTACCCATAGGTAATGCAGACACATTAATACGGATGTCGCCTTCAGGTGTCTTTAAGGTAACCGGTGACCCTATAGTACCCGCATAACTTAGCATCTCTTCATTAAACTCTATACTAAGCTCAAAACCAGACTCAGTTGCGACTAATGTAAAATATTTGTCCTTAAATGATCTAGGTACATCAAATACTGTTACAGTTGCGGTACCGTTATCAGTGTCAAGATAAACCCCTTCTTCCGTACTAACTTGCGTCGGCACTCTAGACTGCGCAATACGATCTAAAAACCCAATCTCAGCATTATTTAAGCGCATGTCCAAGTGGAGCTTGTCTACAACAGGCTCTAAAACCATACGGGATTTTATTAATATGCTTTCCGTCTCTGCCTGACTGGTACTTTCGCCAACAAGATCAGATATATTAGAACCCAGTGCGGCCAACCCTTGCGACTTTTCATCGACTTGGATTAAGGCATCTGTTTTGAAAGTCGGCTGAACATAACGGCTATACGTTATACCAAGTGCAAGACCTAATAAAGCTAACGCTAAAATCGTTTTCCATCCACTTAGGATAACCCATAGCAAAGCAAGTAGATCAATTTCATCATCTGGTTGCGTCATTGACTTATTAGAATAGGGTGTGGTTTGAGTGCTCATATATTAGGTAGCTATATAGTTAATAATAGTTAATAAATAGTTCTTATGTTTAAAATTTTTTATTCGGGCTTTAGATTAAACCAGTTTATCCTGCCACTGCGCCAACCCATTTTTTATGTCTTTATAGGCAATTTCGAAGGCAGACTTATCCAATTTATACGGATCTGCTATATCCTTGCCTGACCAATGTCCTATCTTAAAGGTTTTACCACGGCAAAACGGCCATTGTGATTCAATCCATTTGGTTTGACTGTCTGACATGGTCAAAATCAAATCTGCCTCTAACGCCAGTTTCTCATCGATTTGCTTGGCCGTATGTTTGGTGATGTCTATATTCTGCGCCGCCATAATATCAATAGATTTCTGATCGGCAGGATGACCAACCAAAGCGCCAACGCCTGCCGAATCTATCTCTTTATTCGGAAACCTCTGTTTCAACAATGCCTCGGCAATCGGGCTTCTACAAATATTACCGACGCAAATCACTAAAATATTTTCAAAGGCCATAAGTTTATTATCCAAAATTTTTTAATCAGTTCATATTGAAATTTGATGGTGGAAAATAGTGAATCCTAATTATTGAATCCAAATAACCAACTATTATGTACAGTATTTGAAGCTATTAACTATAAATCGCCAAACTTATGGTCAAGTTAAATGGGTCAAGATAAACGGGTCAAGATAATCTATAAACTAGAAATCTGTCTAATAGCTGAGGTTGACGGTAATATCGAATTGATAAATCTAGACCAGCGCGTTAAGCCCGTTGGATCGACATATACAATGTCGTTGGGCTGCATTTTAAAGCGATTGGCCAATGCCAAATTGGTTACCGTTTGCAAATTAACCTGATAAATATCAGTATACGATTGACTGCCATAATCTCTAACGATATAAACCTTAGCCGCATCCGCTGTGTTTGAGTTTAGCCCTCTGGATTGACCGATGACTTGTGTTAAGGTGATGCCTTGATCTGGAATTTCTAACGGTTTTATCTCACCAAATTCGCCCAATACATAGACTTTATTACGATCACGGCTTTGTACACGTACTGAATCACCATCTTGTAAATATATCTGACTGGGGGAAATTCCCATATCTTGTAAGTCAGTTAAACCTAATTCGTACTGAGTACCATTGCGGGTCAAGATGACACTATTGTTATCACCTTCGGACGTCGTGCCACCTGCCATAGAGATAGCACCATAAAGCGATACGGGTGCATCCGCAATATTAAATTCGCCCGGTTGTCGCACTTCACCGTCTATGAAAAATTTACTGCCACGATAATTAACGATTTTAACTTGTGGATCGGGATATCTTAAATAGCGCTGCAATTGGCTGCGTAATTTGTCAGTAAATTGGCTAATGGTTAAGCCACTCGCTTGAATTCGTCCTATTAAAGGGAATTGAATATAGCCTTGTTGATCGACCGGGTAGCCTGATGCGTAAGGATTGGTTGCCGTGGTGATGGCAGTACTGGGGATAGGCGGGGTAATTTCAGGATAGCCAATTAAATTAATATTTAAGATATCACTGCTCGAAATGCGATATTCTGAACCACGGCGGTTATTCAATAATTCATTGACGCGGGCATTTTTTTGAGGGGAGGTTTTATAACTCGCAGTTTGGTTATTGACTGAATAAGGTGACGGTGCGGGTAAATTTGCAAGCGTTAACGGTTGAACATTAAACTGCATACCATTGTCTGCGACAAACGCACCATAAGCAGGTAGCTCTCCTGATTGCAAACCAGAATTGATCGACGTACATGATATTAAACCAGAAAATCCAACGACAGCAGTAAATAGTTTAAGGGTAGTCATAGCTTGATTGGTGCTCATATACATCCATCCACAAATCACAATAACGTTGATTCAGTTTAAAATACAGTATTTAACGCTCATTAATAACGAATAAATAAGCTAATTAATATGAAAGTTAATAGGTTCTATTTATCGCAATAAGGATAACATGCTTTAAAACAAAACTTATTATTTCCCTGCAAAAATATTTGGGTAATATAACAAATGTCATCATCATTTGCTTGAAAAATTATTATGACAGTTTTTTATCAATTAATAATAAATCATAAAAAGCTTTGTTCGCCAACTTTTGCAAATCTTTGAACTATTTACTAGCGATGATATTCTTATGCTATCAATAGCTATTAGATTTTGATGACCGAATTTGCATTATTACTTTAATTTTTCTGCCTTAGTTTAGGGCAACTGCCTAAGACTATCATTTAATTTGGACGAACATAAGCTTTTATGTGACTAAAAATTAGGCTAAACCAACTCCATATTTTGTTATTAATTGTTTTATATACAAATTTTAGCTATTTTTAGTTTTTAGACATCAATTATAGGATTCCATAATAAAACCCAGTTTAAGCATTTTGCTTAACTGGGTTAAATTATAAATAAACAACACACCATCTATGACATAGATTTTATTTGCTTAATAGCTGTTTGCTTAGTAGTTGTTTGCTTAATAGCTATTTGCTTACTAGCTATTTATTTTTTATTATAGCGTTATTTACTTAATTTTTCGCGGCCGTGTTCAGACATAAAGTCAATTTCGGGACCAAGCGGTACGATCAAGGTTGGATTGATCGTTTCATGACTGGCATAGTAATGCGTTTTGATGTGATCCATATTAACTGTTTCTGCCACGCCAGGTACTTGGTACAAATCACGGGTATAGCCCCAAAGGTTGGGGTAATCCACAATTCGTTTGATATTACATTTGAAATGACCGACATATACAGGGTCAAAACGAACCAATGTAGTAAACAAACGCCAGTCTGCTTCGGTTATGGTATCGCCTGTGAGATAACGCTTGTCGGCTAAACGGGCTTCGATAGTATCAAGCGCGTCAAACAATTGGGTGACCGCTTCGTTATAAGCCTCTTGAGTGGTGGCAAAACCAGATTTATAGACACCATTGTTGATATTGGGATAGACAAAGTCGTTTATCTTATCGATTTCATCACGCAAACTCTCAGGTAAAAAGTTCACGTCTTTATTACCACCAACGTCATCAAATGCAGAGTCGAACATACGAATGATTTCTGATGATTCATTACTCACTATTGTATTGTTCTTTTTATCCCATAATACGGGTACAGTAACCCGTCCAGTATAATCTGACTTAGCAGCAGTATAAATCTGGTGCATATAATCAGCATCAAATATGGGATCAGGGATAACGCCTTCACCCTCATCAAACGTCCAGCCATGCTCATGCATGAGTGGATGAACGACTGAAATAGGAATGAGGTCTTCAAGGCCTTTGAGCTTTCGATAAATTAAAGTACGGTGCGCCCAAGGACAGGCTAAAGAGACATATAAATGGTAACGGTTTGGTTCCGCTTTAAAGCCTTCGCTACCAGAAGGACCTGCGCTGCCATCGGCGGTTACCCAACTTCTAAAACGTGCTTTATCTCGCTCGAAGCGGCCGCCCGTTGAGTCGGTATCGTACCATTTGTCTTTCCACGTACCATCTATTAGTAATCCCATTGGATACTCCTTTTAGTTTTACTTTAATATTCAAAAAATTTTTATATAAGAGTTTATGACATGACGCTATAATAAAGATTCTGGTGATGAGTTTAAACAGAGAAATGCGGAACTAATTGTTCTATTAAACAGAACAAAGCATTGTTAAACTCTTATTTAATTATCTAATATATACACAATGTGATTGTGAATTATTTACTTCTATAATTTGCTTTATTATTTTGTTTTATTATTTTGCTTTTTAATTTAAGGCATCGCTTTTAAATCAACTCTATTTCAACGCCACTTAATAGACCCTAAATAATCAGTTAGAAAGCCCTATAATTTATTTGATTTCAAATGTAGTTTTTTAAAGAATTCTAGGGTAGGATATTGCCACATTTGAGCACGGTATATTGTGAACGTCTGTTAACTAGTGTATGGGCTTTAATATATTTATTTAGATTTAAAACCCTATTATGATACATAAGTCTTTAGGCATACGTGTTTATGTCAATTGTTCTTTATTGCCTTTATTCTACATAACCTCTAACCATGAGTGAGACTGTTTCTATGCCGCCTAACGAACTTTCTTCAGCGACTTCGCCTCCTGATTCTAAACTTCAAAAAGCACCATCAAACTCAAAAAGCACCTTACTACAGATCCGCGGTGTCAGTAAGTCATATGATGGCACTTCTGTTTTAGACAATATCGATTTAGATATTTATGATGGGGAGTTTCTGACATTATTAGGCCCATCAGGGTGTGGTAAAACCACGTTACTGCGTTTAATAGGTGGCTTTGAGATGCCTGATACGGGATCCATTGAGCTTGAAGGTTCGAGCATTACGCATTTGCCTGCTGAGAAACGTCCGATTAACACGGTGTTTCAGCAATATGCGCTATTTCCACATATGACGGTATTTGAAAATATTGCGTATGGTTTAAAATTAAAAAAAATCCCAAAAGCTGAAATAAATCTGCGCGTTAAAGACGCTCTGGCCATGGTACAGCTCGAACATACCCTAAATAGACGACCTCAAGATTTATCTGGTGGACAGCAGCAGCGCATTGCAATTGCTCGAGCTGTGGTAAACAGACCTAAGATGCTGTTACTTGATGAGCCCTTATCTGCACTTGATGCTAAGCTGCGGGTACAAATGCAATCAGAGCTAAAGCGCATGCAGCGTGAGCTTGGGATTACCTTCGTGTTTGTAACGCACGATCAAGAAGAAGCGTTGTCCATGTCTGATCGTATTGCCGTCATGAAAGCGGGTAAGTTTCAACAGATTGACAGTCCTATTGGAATTTATGAATCGCCGGCCAACTTATTTACGGCAAACTTTATTGGTGAAACCAACTTATTTAAAGCGTGCGTGCTTGAAGTCAACGACAGGCGCATTAAAGTAGAAGTCACTGAGCAGTCAGAAGGCTATCACCCCATACGCGATCTGCCAAAACCAAAATTTGATGTTAAAATTGGCCAAAGTATCAATCTTTTACTACGTCCAGAAGACATTCGGGTGTATTACTTAAACGAAGGATACGATGGACTGGTGGGGCATGTGATTGATAGTGCTTATAAAGGCAGTACGCTAGATTCGGTGATAAAGCTTCAAAACGGCAATATGATTAAAGCCTCTGAGTACTTTAATGAGGACGATCCAAATTTTGATTACAAACTTGGTCAAGAAGTTCGAGTAGACTGGGTCGATGGTTGGGAGTGGATTTTACCGGATGAATAAATCAACTGTACCTGATAACGCAAACTCAACGCCAAACTCAACATCTGACTTTAACTCTACTCTTAACCCTATTTCTAAAAGTAGTAGCGCTTCGGTTCCCTTATTTCAACGTGTGTCATTACTTATTATATGGGCATGGTTAATTATATTTGCATTGCTTCCTAACTTATTGGTAGTGCTTGCAAGCTTCTTAACCCGTGACGATGATACATTTTTGTCTCTACCGTTAACCGCCGACAGCTACTTACGCTTTGCCGATCCTTTGTATGTCAAAGTGTTTTTGCACTCATTAAGCATGGCATCTATCACCACGATCATTTGTTTGTTGCTAGGTTATCCATTTGCGTGGCTGGTAAGCCGAGTATCTAAACGTTGGCAGACATTTTTAATGCTGTTATTAATCATTCCTTTTTGGACCAATTCATTAGTGCGTCTGTATGCGGTCAAGTTGA
Organism: Psychrobacter sp. CX21; assembly: GCF_057396255.1. Taxonomy (NCBI): domain Bacteria; kingdom Pseudomonadati; phylum Pseudomonadota; class Gammaproteobacteria; order Moraxellales; family Moraxellaceae; genus Psychrobacter; species Psychrobacter sp. CX21. The sequence continues at coordinate 199,950 of NZ_JBXYJG010000002.1, forward strand.
TCATTGCTGCTAACGGATTATTGAGTACCGCATTAATAACGATGGGTATTATTGATGAGCCATTACAAATCCTGTATACGCAAAAAGCCGTGATAGGCGGGCTCGTTTATCTGTTGTTTCCTTTTATGGTATTGCCACTTTATGCGGTGTTTACGGACATGCGTGATGATTTATTGCTGGCTTCAAAAGATCTGGGCGCAAGTAAGCTGCAAACGTTCTGGCATGTGGTGTTGCCTTTGACAACCCCAGGTATTATTTCGGGCGTACTTTTGGTGCTGCTTCCAGCGATGGGGATGTTTTATGTGGCAGATATCTTAGGTGGATCACGAAATTTATTGGTGGGTAATATTATCAAGTCACAGTTTTTGGATGCGCGCGACTGGCCCTTTGGTGCGGCTGCCAGTGTGTTACTGACTTTGACGATGGCGATATTAATAGCAGCGTATTATGCCAGTAGCAAACGTATCGGCAAGACTGATTATAATGAAGTGGCTTAGGGGTGGGCAGTATGAATAGTAGTCTTAGATGGCTGTCTCGCCTATATTTGGTGCTGATTTATATCATTTTATTTGCGCCGATCTTGGTCATGGTGGTGTTTTCATTTAATGCCTCCAAAGTTGGGTATCATTGGGGCGGTCTGAGCCTAGACTGGTATCGTGAACTGTTTAATAACGAAGCCATGATTAAAGCGGCTATAAATTCAGTTATTTTAGCCGTGGTGGCTGCAACGGTGACTACCCTTATTGGTGGCCTGACCGCATTATCATTTCAGCGGTACGATATTAAGGGTAAAGGTGTCCTACAAAGCTTGCTGTTTGTGCTCATGATGTCGCCTGAGATTGTACTGGCTATCTCATTATTGGCATTATTCTTAATCATAGGTATTGAGCTTGGGTTTGTGACTTTGCTGCTCGCACACATCACGTTCTGCTTGCCATTTGTGGTCATTACCGTTTCTGCACGTTTATCAAGCTTGGATAATAGTGTTATTGAAGCGGCACGCGACTTAGGTGCTAGTGAGTTTACGATGATTCGCACAGTTTTGGTTCCCATCGTCATGCCAGCGGTATTGGCAGGGTGGGTATTGGCATTCACCTTATCGCTTGATGACGTGGTGGTATCGACGTTCAATACCAGTGCAAGTTTTGAGATATTACCCTTACAAATTTATTCGATGGTACGTGTTGGGGTCAAACCTGAAGTAAACGCAGTGGGTACCATACTACTGGCTATCTCGTTAGTAGGCTTGGTGATTGCTCAGCTTTTATTACTCAAAAAACGCTAGAGACTCAAAAGCTGCGTGTAATAGACTAATAAATAGCGATAGCAGTTATGGTATTGAAGAGATGGCGTTAGACAGTTAAGGAATAGTGATGTCAAATGAAGTAGATAAATTTAATAAAAAATGCAGACCTAATAATAAACCACTAAGTCGACGCCGATTTTTAGAATTAACTGGCATTGGGGCGGCCTCGCTAACAAGTATGGCAGGTATAACGGGCCTAACCAGTATGGGGATGCTAACAGGGTGTCAACCTAATAGTCCGGAGATTGAAGGAGATACCCTCAGTGCAGATACACGAATCGATTCGGACAATGTGGTTAACGTCTACAATTGGACGGAGTACATCGCAGACAGTGTCTTAGAAGCTTTCACTGAAGAGACAGGCATCGATGTGGTGTATAGCACGTTTGACTCCAATGAAGCGATGTATGCCAAGCTCAAACTTATGGGCAATAGGGGGGATTATGATGTCATATTTCCCAGTACGGATTTTGTCGATAAAATGCGTAAAGAGAGCATGCTCGAAGCCATCGATTTAGACAAACTAAATAACTTCAAATACTTAAATCCAAACTTTCTAGACATTCCTGTCGATCCGAACAATCAATATAGCATACCGTATTTGTGGGGATCATCGGGTATTGCGGTAAATACCAACCGTGTTGATTTTGAAGATATTACTTCGTGGGAAGATCTGTGGCTACCTAAATATAAAGGTAGGGTAATGCTAATGAATGACATGCGCGATGTGTTTGGGTTTAGCCTATTGACCCTAGGTTATTCTATGTCTACCGAAGACCCTGAGCATATTAGAGCGGCTTATGAGAAGCTTGCTAAAATGATGCCCAATGTACGTACGTTCAATTCAGATGCACCCCGCATGCCGTTTTTGGAAGGGGAGACCTATCTAGGTATGGTGTGGAATGGCGAGGTGATCATGGCGCAAGATGAAGGGATGCCGGAGCTTGACTTTGTGTACCCAGAAGAGGGCGCTATTATGTGGATGGACAATATGTGCATACCTAAGAACGCTAAGAATGTAAAAAATGCACACACTTTCATAAACTTCTTACTGCGACCAGAGAATTCTGCAATTATTAGTGAAGAGATAGGGTACGGATCGCCAAGCGACGCGGCCAAAGAGTTATTGCCCCAAGAAATTGCGAACAATCCGATTATTTATCCACCCGATGAGTTATTAGGACATGCTTTATTCCGTGGTGATGTGAGTGATAAAACTATGGCACTATATCAGCAATACTGGGACCGCTTAAAAGTAGACATGTGATTTAAGCAGGTTATCGAATTAAACGTCCTAAACAAGTCTATACATAAGCCGCATTGGGGCAGTGTGCTTGCTGTAATTCAGTATCCGTTGCTGCTCTTAGCTTTTGGATAGGAGATGACTGCTGCTCATCCCACTTGATGAGCTGCATATCTGCAAATTGTTCTAGCCAGCCTGTCATCGGCCAATGTTGCCATTGTTTATAAAAGCGATTGGCATTGATAATAATACTGTCTAAATGGTTTAAAGGGGGTCGATAGACACCGTGTTGTTGATGATAAACCACATCCCCAGTCAAATAAAACTTAATGCCTAATTCGCGAGCACGAAAGCTAAAGTCCGTATCTTCAGCGCCATAGCCTATATATTGCGTATCAAACCCGCCAATTTCATCAAACTTATGGACGTTTATTGCAAAACAAAGACTCCAAAACGCGCCATAGTCATCTGTTTGAATCATAGGTGTTTTAAAACTTGAGGCATCGCTGTTAACTTCAAAATTGTTATCTTTAAAATTACTATCTTCAAAACTGTAATCTTCAAAATTATTCTCGTTAAAATTATTTTCTTTAAAATTGCAGTCTTCAACCCTACTGTCCTTAATATTACTATCTTCAAAGTTACTGTCTTCAAAGTTAAAGCGGTAAGGATTGAACACCGACGTTGTATTGAGTTCGAACACTGACAATTGCCCACTGCGTAGCTTCACACATTCACTTTCTGATAACGGGCGCTCCAAATAACGAGGTTGACCCATGAGCAGCGCATCGGGATAGTGTGATAATTTAAATGTCAATTGTTCTATAAAACTGGGTGCCACAATACAATCCACATCTAAAAAAATCAGTTCGTTCTGGCTGGCATGTTTGGCGCCCAAATTACGATTGTGACCGATATCGAATTTAGTTTTAACCCTGTCTTTATTAACTAATGTCCTGCTAGTAGGTATCTTGACTATATTTAAGGCATAATCATCCAATAGGGATTGATCCGCATCATCATTAACGATAATAACCTCAAAGGGCTTTATTGTACCGACTTCTAAACTACTCAGCAGATTATACAAATGCGTGTTACGACCATAGCAGGTCGTGATGACACTAACCGCTGCCGTATTTTGATCCATTATTTCAATATTGTGAAGTGTGCTCATTATATGCCTATCTAAAATCGTTTTTTAAGAGTATTTATTAGGTTTAAGATTAAGCTGTGGCAACAACCACTGATCAAACCAAGGTTTGACTTTAGTATATTCAGATAAACTCTGCACAAAGCATCGAGCCTGAGATTTTTCAGTCGATGCCTTAGATTGAGTTCCATTGTATTGCGTGTCCAGCTGGGCCCGGGTATCTAGAAAGGAATTGTTTTCCTGATTCAACTGTTTAAAAGACTCAGTTAAATAGGTTTGCCAAGTTGTAAAGTCTTTAAGTGCTTGTGCGCCGTGTTCCGACATAAGCTGTTCATATTGATCCCAGTCCATCGCGCGATGCTGCGCAATAAGTGCTTGCGCCATAAATTCTTGTTCTTGATGCGGACGTTCATCAGGCAATACGACCAATGGTACTGCCACATCATAAACTTGTGCAATTGAATTTAGTCCGCATGCCATAATGACACAGTGACTATGCTCTATATAAGGCATAACATCGTCAACATGCTCTGCTAAATCTACATAAGATCGAACCTCTTCATCAATAGGCCCAAGAGATATAATATATGCTTCGGGTAATAGCTTGCGTAGGGTAGCAAGTCTTTTATCTATCGCTGCATGACCGCCATAGCCTTTGATGACTGTAACGATAGTACGATCTGATAGGTTTAGAGTTTCTGAATTGTTATCGGGTTTAAATGATTCAACACTATCCGTCGACTGAACGCCTTGACTATCGTGCATTGATTGTAAATTGACAACGAATTTAGCAAACGATTGGCTATGGGCTGAGTTAGATTGAATAAAATCCAAATATAGTGATTTTCTAGATAGCCAATTTGGCGTTATATTAAGATCTAAAGCTTTGGGGTAAGGTACTACCATTGCAAGTGCACCGGCAAACGCAGATAAATGGGGTAGATCATCACGACGTCCGGGTAGTCTCACATACAAATAAGGAATGCTGGCTGCACGGCATAACATGGCAATTTCAACACTGACATCCACGATCATAAGTGTAATATTGCGCTCATGAATTGCTTGAATGATTTGATAAGAACGAGTTTGGATGTCTGAATTACCGACAGGCGAGTAATGCAAACAATGAGGTTGCCAATACTCACCAGCGCGGCCTGGAAGCACATCATCCGGGCGCTCATCTTCAGCGTTAAGTCTAATAACCTGTGTTTCGGCTATAGAGCTAAACTGATAATCATGAGCGGGCACGCTTGTGAAAACAGTAAATTTATATCTCATTTCAGACGACATCAGGCCCGCCAATTTATCTGCCATTCGGCAATGACCAGACCCATGATGATGTGCATAGTATCCTATATTCATTAAGCCACTACTTATTTAGTTGATTGGATGAATGATTGGTTTTTGTATGAGTTCCAGTATCAGTTACAGTATCAGGTACAGTATGAATACTGGTAACTGGTAACTGGTAACTGGTAACTGGCAGATTGCCAAACCGCCTAGCCGTCTAACTGATTATAAGTTCAGGAGACTAGTTATGAAGACTCATCATGTTGGGCTGCTCTACGTTTTGAATCCAATGAAATCTTATAACGTTTAATACTTTCAGGGTCGTTTAGATTAAATTCATTGGTGATGCGTTCAGAGTTACTATGTTTAGATAGATCCTGCTCATAAGCACCCTGATCAACTCGTGCATCTGGATCCATGTCTTCGGTTAGATCTTCGAATTCTTCGAATTCTTCATGCTGATATTCTTTAGAAGAATATTTAGATTTGTTTGACCCTTTCGATCTGTTCAACATACTAGACTGGTTTTGATTGTTAGTTTGATTATGATGCAAGTCAGATATTGGCAGCAGAGCCAACGTAGAGTAATAAAGCGCTAAATAGCCTTCTACCATGTTTTGAACAGAACAGAACTCAACAGCACGATTGCGGCACGCTTTTCTTGATATGTTTTGAATAGCCTCAAAGCCATTTATAAAAGCATTTTTATCTTCTTTAGGAACGATAATACCGGTATCAGAGGTTATAATTTCTGAGCTTGCACCTGCATCGAAACCTAGCACTGGCGTACCACAAGCCAAGCTTTCAGCTAAAGTAAGTCCATAGGGCTCACCCCAAGTGCTTGTAAACAGCATGGCAGTAGAACGACATAAATAATCGTTAATTTCAGGTTTGGTTAAATGTCCAAGGTAAGTAAATAGTTTGTTTTCACCTTTTTTGGCGTCTGCGTCAAGTAGGGGTTTTACGTGTTCATCAAAGTAGCCTTGATTGCTTTTAGGCCCTGCGATAACAAGTTTCTTATTAGCTTCTAGACAATATTTAAGGGCCAAATGTGTCCCTTTTTCTGGACATATACGGCCACACCAAAAATAAACCTCATCGTCGATAGGTTCCAAATTATAATCAAATGACGCCACATCTATCCCATTATAGACGACTTTTGTAGGCACATATTCCGAAAACAGCTGTTGTTGATAGGCGCTAACCGCCGTAAATTGAGTACTGGTGCCACGCGTTAATGTTACTAAAGCTAAATGCAGGGCAGGGAACATCGGAGTATGAAATGTGGTAAAAAATTGAGACCCTAACGCTTGTCCCGTCATCATCGGAATGTGATGTAAGCTATGGTTATGGACAATATCAATATCCCCATTTTCATATCGCTCAATAATATCTCTCAAAGCAATCTGATAAGCCAAATAGCTATACAGCTCATCACGCCCCATGGATAAATTTTTGGGTCCCGTTTCACCAATAAGCGTATCGAATTCATCTTCTGACATTAAAGGCATCAAAGTAGCTTTAGTTTGACTATCTTTGTGCGCATATAAAAGGACGTCATGTCCAAGCGCGACCAACTCATCGCAGATTGATTGAGTCATTTTTTCAAGCCCGCCTGCAAAGGGTTCAGCAATCGGGTATAAAGAATGGGCTATAATGGCGATACGTAGCGGCGCTTTGGTATTAGTGATGGCTGATGACATAAGATTCCCAAGTAAATATATAAATTAAGTTGTTGTACGATTAATGAAATTGAGTAATAGTATCAATCAATATAAGCGAATGCAGTTAGACCCTAAACAATTGAACGGTTAAGAGATTAACCTTTTAAGGTACATTAGTTGATTTGGTCGCCAAATCATAAAGCGCTATTCAAAATTTTTAAAAAATTTCTAGACATCAAATTTGACGGTCTACCTAGTGATTTCATAATTAAGTAAGATATAATCATCCGCCTTAAACAATGTACTGACCTATAGCAGACAACGCAAAGTTCAAAGCTTAAGCTTTAATGGCTTTTATCTATTATCTTTTATCTATTATCATTTATTTAGGTAGTTAAGGTTTATAGGAACATAGAACTCATCATTTTTTGAGGTGACAGAGTTTGCAGACTATTGAGTTATCCGATGAGCCAGTTTACCTGTATTGCTTTTATACAATTGATGAGACTGACTAAACTGTACACTACTTGATAGCCCATAAGCTTTTGAGCCACTAACATCACTACGCACATAGCCACTAAAATTCGCACCTTTATAACCGCTGACATTACTAGTAACGTCCTCATTAAAGCCTATATCAGAATCATTATTTATTTGAGCACTCGATGATGCTATAGGTCGTTGCGAGGTAACAATAGGCGTTTGAGTGGTTATAAAATTCTGAATAGCAGTGATAATCCCACCAAGTTTGATAATAAAAAAGACGATGGCGGTTACAAATATTAAGGGAGAATAAAAACTGCTTAGCGGCGATACCATCAGAACTGTTAATACGTTTAAAATGAGCAAAAGCTTTGGAACTACTCTAAAGTTCTCAACCCATTCCGATTTAGTATTAATACGCAACTGCTGTTTTGGAGTACACATAAAAGGTTTGGACTTGCCTAACAGTACAGGTGTCCATGATAAAGCGCCTAATTCCCAAAAGGTTAAGTGTAATAACCACGTAGATACTCTATGCGTTATGGTCTGTTTCCTATAAGTAGGCTTATCTTCTACAGGCTTGTTGATGACAGGTTTAGTAATAACAAGCTTATTAATGACAGGCTGATTATTCGTAGCAAATTGATTGTCCGTAAACGTCTGATTGTTCTCAATGCCATTGCTATCTCTATGCAATGAAGATGTGTACGAATTGAATGTTGGATAACTATGTTTATTAATTTGTGAGCTGACGCTATCGGCCTGACTAAACGGTGATTTGTCTAATAAATAAGCCGCTAACCGTCTTAAGACAAATACAGTGTAGCTGACATAAACCAGTGCTAGAATAATCTGAACCAGCGCAGTCGGAATGGAAACCACTAAAGATGCTGCGATAAGGATTAACGCAATGATATGCAAGATGATTGATGGGCCTGTAAAATTGACCCATGCGGTAAGCTGTGAAAAATGTGCAAACCAGTACGCCAGTTGTTCACGTAAGCCTTTATGGGACTTTGATGACCCTTTGAAGTACTGGCTAAGTACTTGCATGTTACCGTAAATCCAGCGGCGGCGTTGCGATATTAAGTCTTTAAGCGTATTGGGCAGTAAGCCAGTGGCAATGACTTGGGGAACAAACTGACTACGCATGCCATGACGATGCATGGAGACACCCATTTGCGCATCTTCCGTTATAGACGCAGAAGACCATCCTCCAAGTCTCACTAGCTTGGCATGATTAATAACCGCATAGGTACCCGTTGATAATGCGCGCGAGGCATTAAAATCACGATAGATATGATGATTAAAATAATGATTTAATTCGCTATGAACCTGCGCTTTATCTTCACTGCGATAAAACTGCGGAAACTGTAATAAGCTGTGATTCGGGAATTGATGTATTGCCTCTGCTATTGTTAATCTAGCGTAGGGCAGCGCTTGATAATCACTATCAACCACCACGATGTGTGAGCACTTGGGGTCCATCAAGTCTAACGCGAGATTCAAGGCACCCGCTTTGTACCCATCTACTTTATCAAAGTGATGAAATTGCACGTTCAGATCAGGATTTAAACGCTCGCAATACTCGGCTAAAGGCTGATACAAATCAGTCTTTTGGTTGTTATTATCTATGATAAGTATTTCATCTTGAGGTGCTATGATTGAAAGTAAAGACTCAATCGTATCTATCACCAGGCTAGGCGGCTCAGCACAGGTCATGATTTGAAAACTAAGCGCTATTTTAGAATTAGCACTTTCATTTCCACTCGCAGTTTCATTCACTGAGCTGCTTTGTAAACAGCTACTTTTTAAAGAGCTACCCTGTACATAGTTATTTTGATAGGGGTTATGTAGTGAAGTGCCACCATTAAATTCGCTGTGATTAGTATGACCTTTATAAATCTGATCGTTATTAATATAATCGTAATTATGACTTTTAACAAAGTCCATTTGTTTTAAAAGGTCGGTATCAAAGTAATCGGTATCAAAGTATTCGGTATCAAAGTAAAGAGGTGACGTGTCTTTTTTAGATATAGTTGACTTAATATATAACATTGACTCTTTTACCAATGAATCATCAATGAGCTTTTTAGAATTTGTTGTATTCATCCATGTACCTTAGCTTCGATATGCCAATAAAGAGATGTGTAAATATTGGCGACCAAATGACATATAGCTAAGCCAATAAAATTTATTATTTAAAATTTTTGAATAGTTAGTTTCTTAGGGTCTATATTTTTTAGGTCTAATTACCTTCTACATTAAATTTATAGTCAAATCTATAAATAAAAGTAATACATATATTTAAAAAAATAAGAACGAATGTAAACTGTTAAGTAAAATTAATTAAAAATTTTACTTAAAACATTTTAATTTAGTTGATGAGGTTATTGGGTTAAATTGGTTATCTAATACGCTATTATATGTAAACACTGCAACATTTATGCCGTATTAAACTATAAAGCTAATACATTGAAACGTATAAAAAGAAAACAGATACTAAGTTTAAGCTAAATTTTTATTATTTGAGTTATTTTTTAGAAAAAACCAACCTAGCTTAAACGTATAATAAAAAATTATACGATTTGAATATGTCTTATTGATGACAAAATAAATTAGGGTATATAAATAGTTTTTCTGGATTACGATATATGCAGATTAGAATTGCACCAACTAAGTGGTCTAAGCTATCTAATCCATCACAACTGGTAAATATATTATAACTTCAACACCAGAGAAGGGTTTAGCCGATCCTATGCTTGGGATTTTTTCAAAGTTTTGATAGTCGTTATGAGGGTGATGTTGAGTAGGTTTATGAGTATTTAAAGAAGCTTCAAGATTATCAAAAGCTTCAAGATTATGAATAGTTACCATACCGTCGTGACGTTCAATAACCTGTTTCACTAACGTAAGTCCCAAGCCTGTTCCTTTTTTACCACCAGATTGACTCGATGTTTGCATTGGTTGTGCGTTGTGGATGGCATTTTGAGTAAAGGGCTGGCTAGAGGACGTATTCGCTTTAGAAGCTTGCTGTTGATGCTGATGCGACAGACTAAAGTAGCGGTCAAAAACTTTTTCTAATGCATATTCAGGAATCAAATCTCCATCATTAATAAATGACATCTTAATAAACTCGATGTTATGAATGGTTTCAATAGATAGTTTAATAAGCACTTTGCTTTGCGCAAAGTACAGCGCATTGTCTATAACATTCTGTAGAGCTTGAGTTATCCAAAACTCATCCGCCAAGATTAGTTTATTTTTATTTGTAAAATCGGTGCTTATATTATTTAGATCAGTATTTGAACTATTGTTTAAGTGAGTTCTTAGATGCGAGCCAGATACATCGATTTGATCAGTGTTTGTTATCGTGTCTGCTGTAGCATCTAAAACATAGTCAGCGTAAGCGGTGGAGTCTGTCAAAAAAGGTGTGATTTGATTCACGTATTCTATTTTGACATGTTGATTTTGGCGCTGTATTTCACTACTTGCAATGAGTGTTTTTATTAAGTCATTTGGATCAATCAGATGCATGCTTAGCTTAAAAGTCGGCTGTTCAATTTTTGCCAATAACAATAGTCTATCGATTAGTGATTGAAGTTTGATACTTTGCTCAGTAATGGTTTGACTGAGCATAAGCCGATCGTCACTGTCTAAGTCGGTTTCTTCAAGAAGCTCACCACTGGCTCTAATAGCCGTTAGGGGGCTTTTTAATTCATGGGTTAAGGTATGCACATAATCGGTAACATATGCTCGGTTTTCTAAACGGTGCTTCATGCTTTCAATGGTATCGCTCAATTCATTTAGCTCTCGACCTAAGTAAAAGTAAGGCTTTTTTGCCTCTTGCGCTAATGATTGAGTGTAGCGGGTGACCAACAACGTACTTTGTCTTAACCACCACGCGACCAGCCCCGCCATAATTAAGGTGATAATACTGACATACAAGGATGCGGTAAGCATTTGTTTGCGCGTTGCATCGAGATATGGTGTCACCGTTGAAGTAGGTTTACCGACACTGACGATACCAATTATCTCATCCTTATTGGTAGAGCTATAAATAGGCTGTGCCACATACATGACGGAGGTGGACGGGTCATCTTCAATAATACGGGTAGTACGAGCACCATATTTTCCATTCAAAGTTAATCTAACATCATTCCATCTTGAATAGTCCTTACCTTCGGCATTGGAATAATTATCCAATCCATCACTGGGTAGGGAGTCGTAAATTACAATACCGTTGGCATCAGTGACGTATATACGAAAGCTGCTTCGAGTCTTTTTATGATACCAATTATCTTTTAAAGAGGCGTCGTTTTTTTTACTAAAAGCAGAGGATCTATTTTCTAAATAAACAGACTCAGAAGAAGCGGACTCGACCGCATCTAGATTCGAAAGTTCCGACTTTGCAGCTTCTGGCTTTAAAAATTTTTTTTTAGGTTCAGGGTTATTAAGTTCTTTGGGAATCAGGGTGGTAGGGGATAAGTTAGGCTCCAAAAAAGCATCGTCAAGCATGGCTTGATAATTTGGATCATAAATATTACCAGACTCAACCGCCAATCGAAGACTTGTTGCTAACAACTTGGAGGTATCAACTAAGGTATCTTCGATCACTTGACGGGTAATGGGACGTACAAAATTAAATAGCTGATTAAAAACAACAATGCCTGAAATAATAACGATGATACCAACGGCGATCCATATTCTAAAAAACAAACTCAGATTTAAAATCTTGTCCGGTTTCTGCTCTTGATGGGTCGGCGGTGTGTCTTTGCCTATGGGATGCAGTTTGGAATACCAGTTGTTAGTATGGGGTGAATCAGTCATATTAATTTCAATTTATTTTGAACGTACTTTTGAACATATTATATTTAAAGTCCATCAGACCCAAATCTAGTAGATGACTATTGAAGGAGCAATCAAACGGTTAAACGAATCTATGTTTAAATCTGTCAATGTTTAAAAGGTTACATGTTTAACAAATTCCATGTTTAACAAATTCCATGTTTAACTAGTTCAATGTTTAAAAGTTCCATGTTTAAAACTGTCATTCATTATGAAGCACATAGTCCATAACCCAAACCACGATGGGTATAAATGATTTCAATGTCATAACTGTCATGACATTGATCTAAATGTTTACGAATAGATTTAATATGACTGTCGATTGTGCGAGCAAGACGATGATCAGGATAATCACTGATGGCATTCAATAGTTGTTCACGGCTTAAGACACGGTCTGGATGCTCAAGTAGGGCAAGTAGAAGTTTACGCTCAGTATTACTCAGGTCAAGCTTTGATTCATTCCAATACAGCGTGTAGGTCATAGGCTCATAACGCCATGTGCCGGAGTCGAGCTCATATATCTTAGGCGTGGTGACGTCATCATCGTTAGCGGATTGTTGACTGGGGCTAGTAGCAGTAAGTTGTTCGCGGCGCCAAATGGCTTTTAGTCGGGCTACCAATTCTCTAGGGCTAAATGGCTTAGGACAATAGTCATCACCGCCCATCTCCAAACCTAAGATACGATCTATTTCATCACTTCGAGCAGTCAAAAACACTATAGGTAAATGCTTGATATGTCCGATGTCATCAGAATGGCGTATGTTTTGGCACAGACTTAACCCATCTCCATCAGGTAATCCCACATCGAGTATAATGCCAGACAAATTCTTACCTTCTTTATTAAAACTTTGCAAGGTTGGTAATACACTAGTGGCATTATCTAACCAAGTTACCTGCCAACCTTCACGCTTAAAAGTCACACGCAATGAGGTAGCAATGGCTGGATCGTCTTCTACTAACAATATATGCGGAGCGGGTGTCGGAGTATTGTCTGAACTTAAGGCAGAATGGGTCATACGAATAGCCTGAATGTGATGACGTAAATTTAATTGAACTGGTTAATATAAATTGGACTTAGATAGTTAATGAATATAAGTAAAGTACAACTTAATGAGGTTAATATCGTAGCACAGCCCACTTCATTATATATGCGATTAACATGACTCAATGATGAAAAGTTAATGAATAGGTTATAAATATCTATGCAGCTCCTAATTCAAATATGTTTTTATACACCATATAAACCCCGCTAAGACTCATAACGAGCAGGAGTAGTATTCTAAATTGTTGGATACTTATGCCTTTTAAAAATAGCTTACCAATGTAGTTACCAAGTATAGCGCCAAAACCTAGAATGAATCCATATATCCATAGTTTGGGCGTTAAAATACCAAAAAAGGTATAACTCCCAATTTGAGCGATGCCAACGAAGAAGGAGTTAGCGGTCTTGGTGGCAATAAGATCTTCTTTTTGTAAACCATAGTTCATATAAAAGGTATTTAATACAGGTCCTAAGCCGCCAACAAGCGTACTGACCAAGGCAACAATAAAACCTAAAGGTATAAAACCTTCCTTAGGCATATTGAATGTTTTATTTATTCGTCCAAATCTGTATTGAAATACGGTTGAGATTAAAAAAATACCAACCAATAATTGTATCCATGCTGCATCCAATCGGCTAAATAATAAGCCTGCCAGCCAAGCGCCAAGTAGGGCGCTTGGCACATAGAACTTAAGTAAACGCCAATCGATATCCTGCCAAAACATAAGCAGGCGAGCGGGTCTCGATAAAAATGTGCCTAAATTGATGACAGGAGGCGCCGCTATTGTACCTATAACCGCCGATGTTGCTGGTATGAGTATTAATGCGCCGCCTCCGCCAGAAACGGTTGATATAATAAAGGCTATCAAACCCAGCCCAAATAAGCTGACTATGTGCCACATCGGAATAGTCTGTATCAGTTGAAAAATATCTTCTAACATATCGGTACGGCCCGTATAGTAGGTAAGATTATTTAAACATTTAGTTATGACCATTTGATTTTATTATAGAGTGGTCTATAGTTGTCACTATTATTTTTTAAGCATGCTATTAAAATTGTTCTGTAAATATAACCTAGACTCTGTTTTTGTTTATATAGTCTGTTTATACAGCCTGTTTAAACGAAGGATGCTCAATAATAAAAGTAAACTATAAACCATAAACAATGAAAAATGATATTTAATAAGGATGATTATGACTCAATTTCTAGACTGCGTGGTTGTAGAACATAACCCAAAACATCAAACCATTGATAAATCAGTTATCTGGCTACATGGCTTAGGTGCGAGCGGTCATGATTTTGAACCTATCGTACCTGAGCTTGGACTTGATGACGATTTAGCGATACGATTTTTATTTCCTCATGCACCAAATATACCCGTGACCATTAATGGTGGCATGGTTATGCCCGCTTGGTATGACATACTGGAGATGAGCTTAGAAAGAAAGGTTGATGTTGAACAAATCCAAAAGTCTGCAAATTCTATTGTGGATTTGATACAACGTGAAATAGAGCGCGGGGTGAATCCGAGTAATATCGTGATTGCTGGATTCTCTCAAGGTGGTGCTATTGCTTATGAAGTAGCGCTGACATATCCGCAAAGATTAGCTGGGCTATTGACGTTATCAACTTATTTAGCGATCGACGATAACGACAACTACACGCAGATAAATAAAGACTTACCGATTAAAATTGATCATGGGACTCAAGATCCAGTTGTACCCGTTATATTAGGACAACGGGCTCATGAGACATTAACCAAATATGGCTACGATGTTGATTTTAATACGTACCCAATGGCGCACCAAGTATGTTTGCCGCAAATAAAGTCGATCGGAAAGTGGTTGAATCACGTTTTAAAATAGTCAATGTCTTCAAAAATATCGGTTAATGCAGTAGTTGCCAAAATACAAAACCAAGTACGACAACTATCGTTAAAATTATAAGTAACCGTTTTGCCCAATAGGGTATTAACGGTTTTTTATATCCCATACTATCTAAATGATTATCCAAACCTTGATTGAGAGACTCAAAATCATTGTCAGACATGGTGTTAGCTGTTCTATCATGAGTAGACGTTGTTTTATTAAGCTCAGAGTTGGCGTTTAATCCTGCGGACGATCGATCTGACTGTGACTTGTTTTGCTTAGAAGCAATGGCGTCAATTTTACGGGTCTGTTGAGATTTTAACGACGCTTCATAGTCATCTATAAGCGCTTTTGCCTCATCCATACTAATATTCTTATCTTCAGCAAGCGTTTTAATGGCTAACACCAAATTGTTTTTTTCAACCATTTGCATGATGTTTTTAGGAAGTTTTGAGGGCTTTTTGGATATTGGGTTTGATAGCATGGCAGGCGGCTTATTGAGGGTTTGGGTTTTGAAAGGATCGTATCTATACAATTTTCAAACTAGTGGTTTCTAGAATTATAGTCAAAGAAGTCTAAAATGCTTACAAGGCAACCGAGTGCAAGTACTACTCATGTAGGCTTAGCAAGGTTAACGCCGTAACCGTTTAGTAGTTCGCTGACTATATTTTACTGATCTTATAGTAACATTACCTAATGGTATAAAAAAAGCACTTCAATCATGATGAATTGAAGTACTTAATTAAAACTCTATTGAACGGCATTTAGCTTATTTGGCTAATTTTATTTATCTAGGCATATTTATATAGGTTTATTGATATTAGCTTATTTATCTTTCCAGCGTTGAATGGCTTCTTTAATTACTTCTTTAGCTTCTGCAACATCACCCCATGACTCAACTACGGTGGTACCTGGCTTTTTAAGGTCTTTGTAGTGACTAAAATGAAACTCAAGTTGCTCAATCAGACGTTTTGGCAAATCTTCTAAGCTGTTATAAGCGTTGCCAGTCGTGCGGTCATCAGCAGGTACCACAACCACTTTATCATCAACTTCACCATCATCGACAAACTTCATGACACCGATGACTTTCGCTTTTAAGAAAATACCAGTGGTTAATGGTTGATCAGTAATGATTAATGCATCAAGCTCATCGCCATCTTCATCCAAAGTTTGGGGAATGAAGCCATAATTGCAAGGCTTAGCGAAAATAATAGGTTCAACGCGATCAAGTTCAAATACGGCCAGCTCACGATTCCACTCAATTTTATGGTTACTACCGGTAGGTATCTCAACAACAACGTTTATCTCGCCGCCATCAACATCACCAGCGTCTAAAATTTCATTAAAATCTGCCATTTTGTTCTCCATAAGAAGCTCTATCATGAGCATTCAGTTAGTATTGTATGTTTAGTATAGTATTGTATGTTTAGAATAGTATTGTATGTGATGCTGATTATAACAATTTTTGCATGATTGCCAAGTCATGACAATATTCCAAATAAGTATTAGCTTAATTAAATTCGTTGATGAGCTTGCATTAGCTTTAGCTGTTCAAGTATTTTTAGTTTTGAAGCCTACTTTTAATTATTTTTATATTTCTAAATCAAATAAAGATAAAAAAAGCTCACATAGCAATTTAAGCTATGTGAGCAATTCAAGCTGAAATATATGGTCTTTGATTTTATAGCCTAAATTTAACTTAAATATAGAGAATATAACCAAAGACATTCAACTTAATAATAAATCTAAATTATTTGATTTTTTTCTCAACTGAGCTGGAGGCGTCGGTTACAGCCTCACCAGCTTCAGAAACGTCTTGACCGAAACCTTTAAACGTATTGCAACCAGAAAGAACAAGTAAGGCGGAAATTGAAGCAATTGCTAACTTTTTCATAATAAATCCTCAAATAGTCAGTGAAATAAAACAGTTAAAATACAAAGAACATGATAAGAAACTAAGGTTAACTAAAAATTAGGTTAACTATAAAATAATACTATCAGCTAAAAGTAATACCAGTTATTCAGCTGATGATATATCTAAATAATTTTAGCAAACCGAGTATCTTATGTTCTAATGGCTATGGTATATGAGTTTGAAAAATATCAATATATTTTAAATGTGTGTTATTGAACATAATATGTCAAAAACTGTAAAAATAATTACACCACCCTAACCTTAAATGTTTTTAGGTAAATAAATGACCATCCATATTGTATTAGTAAATCCAAAAATTCCAAATAATACTGGCAGTGCCATTAGACTATGCGCTAATACTGGGGCTCAATTACATCTTGTTAAACCCTTAGGGTTTGATTTAGATGATCGAAAGCTAAGACGCGCAGGACTCGATTATCATGAATATGCCAATATGAAAGTTCATGAAAATTGGACACAGGCAAAAGCAGAATTACAAAAACAAGGGTGTGACATCATGTTGGCGCTAACAACCAAGTTAAGCCATCCTTTCTACGACTATGATTTTGCGCATACCAATAATGGCGATAAGATTGAAAATATAGCCTTGGTATTTGGATCTGAGACAGCAGGACTAGCAGACAATATACGAGCAGATATCGGTGAAAAAAACTGGTTAAGGTTACCGATGTTACCTGATTCACGCAGTTTAAATCTTGCGAATAGTGTCAGTATTTGTTTATACGAAGTTTGGCGTCAGCGAGGCTTTGTGGGTGATGTAGGGCGTAGCACGGGATACACTGAGCTTACGCCTTATGACCCCAAATAAATAATTTTATAATAGTATAATAAACCATATATAGCCGCATATGGCTAATAGCCTACTATAAACAGTTTGGCGGTTTAGGTAGACCTGCAATACGATTAACATGCCGAGCGACTAGACCAGTCTTAAATAACTGCTGCAATTTTTGGTTTGATATATCAGCAGACGGCATTTTTGTTATTAAGTATTTTATAAGCGGGCGGGTAGAGGGTGGGTGATGAAACTCTTTATGAAAATCACGCACATGGGATAAAACGTCGTAATGAAATTCACTTAACTCAATATTTAGCACATCGGCTAACTGCTGAGCCACCTCTTTGTTCCATAGCGTATGATCAACCAAATGGCCTTCGTCATCAAGTTTGATAAGATCTGTTTGGTTATCCGAATAAACCTTTATGTCTTTGAGGTGCTGTTTGTCTGTCATAGTTTTTAGTTTATTTATTGTGTATTTATTTATTATCTAGTTACTATACTTTAGTAGAGTCAAGTGTAATGACCCGGTCAATCTCATGGGTCAATACTACCCACTCTGTATCCGTTAACGATTGAATGTTTTTGAATTGTAAGTTCACTTTAGCGCTCTCATTTAAATGTTCAATATCGTCTTTTAGTATGTACATCTGTTTGATGTCAGTAATGTTATTAACAAATTCATCATCATAATTAATGTCTTCTATATACGCTTTAATCCAATCGATGTAAGCTACCGTTTCACCCAGTAGTAATAGACTATCCCCAGATTGCCATAACGTACTCATATATTTAATTATGGATTTCAAATTTTGCATATCGGAATGAAGTTGGAATAAAGTTGACATGATGTTTTCTTTTTAAATTTAATAAAGTTTGAGATTTAATTTAACAAATAATTCGATAAAGCTTCAAATTTAAAATGAAAATACGTGATCGAATTTACTCGAATCAAAATCCTCTGGTATAAAATCTACTTGCTGTGCTATCTCGTTTGGCACCATTCCCATTACCCAGCTGCTAAAGACATCATCAGGTAGCCAAGCAGGCGGCATATCGTAAAGGTCTAACGATTTAACCATACCATGCAAACGGCTGCTTGACTGCATCAGAATTCCAAACACAGAGCTACCTAACATCAATTGAACATTTTGCTCAAAGGCTGCTAGTGTTAACGCTAAAGCACAGCCTTCATAAGTGGCTAATTCAGTAGGCGTGGTGAGACGAATTAAAATACTCACAATAATTCCTATTATATTGGGGCGTGTTTTCAAATCGTACAATGATATTTAAATGGGCTAAAAATAGCTAAATCTAGTCATCCATCGTCAAATACCGGGTTAATATTATGATATTTTATTTGCTTTATTCTTTGTCTGACTGCGATTTGTTTTATTTTTAACACCATTTACAAAATGAAGACAAGCCTTAATCCTAGCGGTTAATTAATTAAAATATAAAACTATTTATATCGTCTATAAAAGGTCTAAAAGGTGACCACATAATCTGACTCAGCCAATAGCGTCGCCAATTCACCGAGTCCTACTAACTCAAACCCGTCTGCGATATTGCTACCCTCCAAATTATGACGTAAAGCATTCTCGTCATCTGTTATGCCTCGCGCTAAAGCGGTGCTCACACACACAGGCAGCTTTTGATCAAACTTATCAGCCAATTGAGTCCACTGCTGTGCGATATCTTCTACATCCGCAGATTGCCAACGCAACGTGTTGGCAGTATGCGCGCCATTGCCATAAAAAAAGACTTTTAGTGGGCCCAAGTTGTTTACTTCATTCTGTGAAGCATAATTGGCATCAGGCGTATTTATTGAGCATTGAGCCTCTAAGAACGCTTTAGCATATCGTAGCGCATAGCTAGCTAAAGGCTGGCTAGGGTCAGAGGTGATTAGTAATAAGGTTGAAGTTTTAGTCATAAAAAAATATCTAAAAAAGGTTTAATTAGCTCAAGACAATGTCAATCATAAAATTCAGTCATATAAGCATACTTCAAATTCTTGAATACAGCACATCAATTGCGTATATGGCTACAGATTGTCATAAAACTGTGATTAAAGCGCCATAAAAGTGTCAAATCAAGGGTATACAGTATATATAAATTAAATATATAAGGTGTCATTATCTATAAACAAGCACATTAATATGAAACAAATAACCGTATTATAAACTTGTTCAATATGACTTAACCTTTAATATATTTAAAACTCATCAACTGCGTGAGTTATAAAACAATTTAAGTGAGTGTACCCATGGATACGTTTTATAAGAATATGACTATTGAGAGCTACCATTCAAATGCAAATCAAAGTGCATATAAAGATGCCATTAAAGGTTCAAATAAAGGTGCTAATCAAACCGCTAAAAATTTAAATTCTAAACATTTAGATACTAGCAATGCGGCGAAGAAACATTCCGTTCATAATTTGGCCACGAGTTTTGATTCAGCAAATGCACATGTAAACGACATTAGTGCGTCAGCAAATAATAGTCAGAGTTTAACCAACATTTTAACAAACACTTTAACCAACAACGAAACCGATTCTAGACCGATACATATTCTGCTTGTTACTGAAACGTGGTTGCCTGATATGAATGGCGTTGCCATGAGCTTACAACGCTTGACCAAACAAATGGCAGATATGGGAAACCCCATTAGCTTAATCAGACCCAAACCTATGCATGACGATGTTGCCCAAACTAATGACATAAAAAATTCCCATGAAATTTCTGATTCAGCGATCTTAAATCCGCAATCATTTGTTCAAAATGATATTCAGGTCAAAGGGGTTTCAATTCCTAAATATTCGAGCTTACAGTTTGGATTACCGTCATATTTTACGATTAGAAAAGCTCTAAAAAGAATTCGACCTGATATCGTGCACATTGCAACTGAAGGCCCATTGGGATTAGCCGCCTTGATGGCAGCAAAAAGTTTGCAGATACCAGCCACAACGGGATATCACACACAGTTTCATGATTTTAGTGAACATTTTGGCTTTGGTATTTTATCGAAGCCTCTCATGACGTATTTTAAATGGTTTCATAACGCATCAAAAGCCACATGCGTACCGAGTAACAAAACACTTAAGGACTTAGGGGCGCTAGGGTTTAAACGCTTGTATGAAGTGGGTCGGGGTGTGGATTTAGAATTGTTTAATCCAAAACACCGTAGCAATCAATTGCGTGAGCAGTGGGGCGCCAATCAACATCATACAGTATTGGTTATGGTGAGCCGTTTGTCTCCTGAAAAGGGCATAGATGTTGTTATCGAAGGGTTTAAAGCGCTGCAACGTACCCAATTACAACGTGCCGTCAAATTAGTTATAGTAGGTGATGGGCCCGATAAGTCTCGTCTTGAGACCTTATCAAATGGTAGTCAAGAAGATATTATTTTTACTGGGGCACAAACTGGCCATAATTTATCAGAGCATTATGCTAGCGCCGATGCGTTTGTGTTTGCAAGTCAAGTAGAAACATTTGGCAATGTCGTCATTGAAGCCATGGCAAGTGGATTACCTGTCTTTGCTTTTGATGACGCAGCAGCGGGTATGCTAGTCACGCAAGATAAAGGCAAGCTTGCCCCAAAAGGCGATAAACAAGCATTTATCGACATGGTAGCCAGTCTTCCAAAAATGCAGCAATTAAAACAACAAGGTGGTAACGCGTATAACAGTGTGCTGGGATTCTCATGGCAACGACCTGCCGAACAAATGCTATCTATGTTTGAGCAGTATGTAACGCTTAAATTATAGCTTGATGGATTAAAATTCTTGATAGTTTAAATTTAAAATAGTTTCAAACCCAGTGCGTTTATAAATACAGTGAAAATTTTTGAAAACCTATTAGCTTCACAACTTAATTTGATGTTTTCTAATCAAATGTCACTTATTAAAGGTTCGTCTTATCAATCGTTCGCCTTTATAAATGTTAGAAGCTTCAAAGTTTCACTTGTTTTAAAGTTTAAATGTTTAAAAAGTTCAAATTTTTAAAAAGTTCAGCTGTTTAAATATTCACAGAGGGGAAAAACATGAAACTTAAAAGCGGGCCATTAGTAAAAGATAAATACGAAGCTACAATACAACCAAGCCCTTTATTTACTTTAATTTCTAAAAGCCCTACGTTAACCGTTTATGCCAATCATTTTGTCTCTATGGATACCAGTTTGTGTATACATATCAATCAGTATTCGACAAACTATGGGATAGCCACATTCTTTAAATTGATAAGCCGCCTAGGAGATGGATGGTTTTGGTATGTGATGATGATCACTGCGTTGCTGTTTAAGGGTACAGCAGCGATTATCCCACTAACTGTTACAGTATTTATTAGTCTCATAGGACTGGCTTTATATAAAGTGCTAAAAGTCAAAACGGTAAGACCAAGACCTTATCAAGTTCATCAGGTCATCGTATTAGGTGAGCGGCCTTTAGATGTCTTTAGTTTTCCATCAGGGCATACGTTGCAAGCAGTGTTATTTACGTCAACATTAGGCAGTTTCTATCCAGAATTATTACCCATTATGCTTCCTTTTGCCATACTAGTGGCACTATCAAGAATGGTACTTGGATTACATTATCCCTCTGACGTTATTATTGGCGCGGTATTAGGCTACACATTATCATTATGGGCAACTACCATCCAAATGTACGTTATGCAAACAGCGCTATTCTCAAGTTTCATATAAATTCAGTACGACATTCTGATAACTTATAAGTAATTTGAATTGAATTAAAAAACCAAGATTAAATATTTTAAAACAGGAGATTTTAAATAAATTTAAACGAAGAGTCATCTTGTCTCTGTCAGTTATGTGGTAGGCTTATCATATGTTTGAACCTAAGGAGCCGTATCACATCATGTCATCAGATAACCATTCAACGCCCGAGCATAATGTTCCTCAGCATGAAAAGCTTCAGAATAATGATTCCAAACTTAACGCTAAAGCGACCTTAAATTGCACCTGTCGTATTATGACGCATCAAGGTAACTTTACCGCTGATCAGATTACTATTGAACACCTTAACACCTTAAAACTCGCCAGCCCTTTTGCTTATCAAATCTTTGAAAATAAAAAAACTATCTGTGAGAATTTCATTAATAGCTATCCTTTAGGGGAGGCATTAACGCGTCAGCAGATTAATGATTTGATAGATGATTACACCTTAGATGATGATATGAATGGAGGACTAGAACGAGCAGATGAAGCAGGGGTTATGAGAGGCTTGCGGCGTCTGCGGGAGTTGTTAATGCTGCGCTGGATATGGCAAGACGCCCTTGGAATAATAACGCTTGAAGACGTGACGACTGAGTTATCAGACTTTGCAGACTGCTGTATTGTGTTTACCAAACACTATGTATGGGATCAATTAGTTCAGCGATATGGTCAACCAACTTTTATTGATAATGAGGGTAACTTACAAGTTGATGACATGGCAATATATGCGATGGGGAAGCTTGGCGCCTGCGAGCTTAATTTGTCGAGCGACATCGATTTGATATTTGTTCACCATCAGCGCGGTGAAACAGATGGCGATAAAGATAAAGGTACTAAGTCTATCGCTAATAAACGCTTTATGGCACGTTTAGGTCAAGGTATTATCAAAATTCTAGATGCCAATACCGCAGAAGGTTTTGTATTTCGGGTTGATATGCGTTTGAGACCTTGGGGCGATGGTAGTGATTTGGCAATTCATTTGTCGGCATTAGACAAATATTTCTCAGCACATGGCCGTGCTTGGGAGCGTTTTGCATGGCTAAAAGCACGTATTGTGAATACGGTGAGTGATGACTTTAAGTGTAAGCTTGATAACATCATCATGCCTTTCGTCTTTAGATATTACGTGGATTATAGTGCGTTTGCAGCGCTTAGAGAAATGAAATCGCTTATCAATAATCAAGTGGCTCAGCGTGAAGATTTGGACAATGTTAAGCTGGGTGCAGGCGGTATACGAGATATAGAGTTTGTGGTTCAAGCGTTTCAGCTGATCTATGGTGGTCGTCATACCGAGCTGCAAGTTAGAGCCTGCTTAAAAGCGATGCGAGCATTAAATCAGTTAGATTTTATTGACGACACTACCTATGAACAGCTAAAAGAAGCTTATAGATTTTTGCGGCGCGTAGAACATGGTATTCAAGCTATTCATGATCAGCAGACACAGCGTTTGCCAGACAATACCGAATTACAGAAAAATCTAGCCATTACTTTAGGATTTAACCACTGGGATGAATTCATAAAGTGTTTAAATTATCACCGACAAAATGTGCATGTGCCTTTTGATCGGATGGTGACTGAGCGTCAAACTCCAGACACTGTTGATACACTGAATGTCGATATAGAGAATTTGGATGATATTTTAAATGATGAAAATAAAGCCAAATTACAACAGTTTTGGGACAGCAAACTGGTTGCAAATCTAAGCGAGGAAGCAAAACAAAGGTTGGATGATGCCTATCCCGTACTTGCTCATGCCTTATTGGTACATGATAGAGAGCAAGGATTGGCTAATGTGGCACTGCCAAGGTTGCTAAACTTACTTGAAGCCATATGCCGTCGATCTATTTATCTTGTCATGCTTGCAGAAAACCCAAATGCGACGGTAAATCTCATCCCTATGCTGTCTGCAAGTCCTTGGATTGCTGGCGAGCTCACGCGCTATCCGGTGTTACTCGACTCCTTTTTGCAGCAGCGATATCGTCACCTGCCTGATAAGCAAGAGCTATCAAATATATTAAGGCAACGGTTATTGCGAGTTGAGCCTAATGATGAAGAGCTTTTATTAAATGTATTACGTCTTTTTAAGAACAATCAAGTATTGGCAGTGGCAGCCAGTGACGTGATTGCTGAACGGCCGATTATGAAAGTTTCGGATTCGTTAACTGATATTGCCGAGGTTGTATTAGAGTTTACGTTAGAAAGGGCGTTCTCAGAATTAGTAAAGCGTCATGGCTATCCTATAAACTTACAAGGTGAGTCGGTAAATGAGGCGCATAATGGCTTTGCGATTATAGGCTACGGTAAGCTTGGCGGTATTGAGATGTCATATACCTCTGATCTTGACTTAGTGTTTATTCATCAGATCAATGAGCAGGCCATGACTACAGGCGCCAAACCTTTAAGTGGTATGAAATTTACAGCGCGATTGGCTCAAAAGCTCATGACCTATTTGAACACGCATACACGTGATGGCCGTGCTTACGAGATCGATATGCGGCTTAGACCCTCAGGCAATGCGGGCATGATGGTGGTATCGAGTCGTTCCTTTGAGCGCTATCAATTAGAAAAAGCATGGGTTTGGGAGCATCAGGCGTTAGTACGCGCCCGTGCAATTTGTGGCGATAGACGAGTTATGCATTCATTTAATGAAACCCGTCATCAGGTTTTGACACGTAAACGAGATGTTGCAGACTTAAAACAACAAGTGATAGAGATGCGCTCTAAAATGAAAGATCATTTAGGCAGTAATCAACAAGCACAGCAAGCAGGTAAGTTTCATTTAAAACAAGACGCAGGTGGTATTGTTGATATAGAGTTTATGGCACAATACGGTGTATTAGCTCACGCACATGATTATCCAGAATTAACCAAATGGAGTGATAACGTCCGTATTCTCAAAAGTTTGACCGATTCGGGTGTTTGGGACTTGGATACTTGTGAGAAGCTTACTCAAGCATACTTAGATTTGCGATCTGAGATGCATAATATCGCACTGGCTAATAATGATGTGATCGTCGATTCAGATAAATGGTCCAAAACTCGTGAGTTTGTTATATCAAAGTGGAATGAAATTGTTGTATGATAATGCGTTAAAAAATTTTGAATTATAAATTGATTGAGTTTAATTCTAGACAGCCACCAATCTTAAGTTATTATCGCTTAAGGATTAGTTACTCGTTTAGCAAATGATATACTTTTAAATCTGAACTAAATTAAAATCTATAAAATGGAAGAATCTATATGAGCATGGCAACAACTGATGGAAAGCTTTGGTTAAATGGCGATATGATTGACCAACCAGATGCAAAAATTCATGTATTAACTCATAGTTTGCACTATGGCATGTCAGTATTTGAAGGCGTACGCGCGTATCAAACAGATGACGGACGTACTGCTATTTTTAGATTAAATGATCATACAGATCGATTATTAGGCTCTGCAAAGATTTTTCAAATGAAGGTGCCGTTTGATAAGACAGATTTAAATAATGCACAAATAGAAGTCGTTAAACAAAATAACCTTGAATCTGCTTATATACGTCCACTGATATGGGTAGGCGCAGAAAAACTAGGCCTTTCATCGACAGATAATAGTATTAACGCGATGGTCGCAGCATGGAAGTGGGGCGCCTATTTAGGAGAAGAGGGTATCCTAAATGGTATAAGGGTCAAAACCTCTTCATATACGCATCACATGACGAATGTAACAATGTGCAAAGCGAAAGCGGCGAGCAACTATCCTGTATCAATCATGGCCAATCAAGAAGTGACGCGTAATGGCTATGATGAGGCCATCTTAATGGATCCTCAAGGTTATGTCTGTCAAGGCTCAGGTGAGAACTTATTTTTAGTTAAAGATGGTGAATTACATACCCCTGATCTTGCAGGTGGAGCATTAGATGGCATTACCCGCCGAACCATTATGACATTTGCCGAAGACTTAGGTATCACAGTTAAAGAGCGTCGTATCACACGCGATGAGTTTTATTTAGCAGATGAGATATTCATGACAGGTACGGCAGCTGAGGTTACGCCAATTCGTGAATACGATGACCGCACCATTGGTAATGGCGGACGTGGCGAGCTCACCGAAAAAATTCAAAGTTTATATTTTGATGTGGTGCATGGTCGTAATGAAAAATATATGGATTGGTTGAGCTTTATCGATTAACTGTATTTATAGTTCATGTACTAAGTTTATCTTAATAGTAAGTTTTCGGTTTTTCGATACCAAAATAAAGATACCTTATCTATCTAATTCGGTTATCTATCTTTTTAAGTTATCTATCTTTTTAAGTTATCAATTTTTCAAAAGGCACGCGTAATTTATGTCTAATCAAAGCTCAGTATCAGAACCACAAACAGTAAAACAAATTATTTGTATCAAATGGGGCAGTAAGTATGGTGCTCATTATGCTAATAAACTATATGGTATGGTCTTTCGTAACATTACTCCACCATTTAGGTTTGTATGTTTTACTGATGATAGTACGGGTGTTCGTCCTGAAATAGAATGCCAAGAACTTCCAACATTAGACGTTACGATGCCAACCAATACCCTGGGTAAGTGGCCAAAGTCACGTTTATGGGGTGAGACTTTAGGAGACGTTACTGGTGTCGTATTGTTTTTAGATTTGGATGTGGTTATTGTTGATAGTTTGGACCCTTTCTTTGAATATGGCGATCTTAACGATGTTGTATTGTCCTATAATCCGAGTAATCCACTTGAAAAATTAGGTCAGACCTCCTGCTTTAGATTTAAAGTGGGGTCGCTTATATCGCTACAAGAGAAATTTAAAGCAGACCCTCAAGGTATCGCCGATAAATATCGATTTGAGCAACGTTTTGTTACTCGAAACGTACCTGGTGGCGTAAAAATATTCCCTAAGCAATGGGTTGCGCATTTTAGACGTAAGTGCCGTCAGCCTTTCCCACTAAACTATTTTATACCGCCTAAGATTCCTAAAGGCGCTAGAATAGTCATTTTCCCAGGCGGGCTTTATCCTTCCAATGCTATTAATGGACAATATGACAAAACCTCATCAGACAATTTTAAAGATCATTTGAGTGATTTAAAAAAACCTGAGAATTTAAAAAAGCCATTTAAACATTTGCGACACTTTATTTTACCAGTTGATTGGGTAAAAGATAATTGGAGAGAGTAAAAACTCTTTGAAACTTATGATATTTAATCTTATTTTTTCCATTTAAAATTTAATTTTTTCTTATCTATTGTCTTAAAGGGATACTCAGAAAATAAACCATAGCTATTATCGTAAAAATCCCATAACTCTTGAATATCTGTGAGTTTAGATTCTAATAAGGTTTCATAAACTAAGTGTTGAAAGAACTTGTCTTTTATAAATGGTCTCTCAAAATCTGTTGAAAAATGAGAAAGTTTATAAAATAAGGATTCAAGGGGTGGGTTGTCGATAAATCTTAAATTATTATATTTTTCTATATAAGTATTCCATTTATCAACACTCAACTCACTTTCTAATCTTTTGTAGTTTATTATGCTCGTATATTCATCATAGTCTTGAAGCTGTTCATTAAATTTATTATCATCAATTGGCGGTAACCCGTTACCATTAAAATTATAACTTGCTAATAAATCAAAATTATCAGGTGTAACTAATCCGATCAATTCGCCTTTTTGAGAGGTAATACAAACAGGCTTTTTACAAGCTAATCCTTCTATGGCGACTCTTCCAACTCCTGATACACCTTTATATTTAGGGATTAAATAGTTAATATCTTCTATTTCGCCAATTAAGTTAACAACTATTTTAAGGTTCATTGATTTAATTTTATCTAAAATTTCATATCTGTCCCCACCACCAGCTATATCTACTTCTAATATATCAGAATTATTAGCGGCTTCTAAAAATCTAATTATTGCAGGATATTTTTCAGGACTTAACCTACTTATTATTAGCCACTTATCATTATTGGAAGTTTTTTGAGAAAACTTTTTTAGGTCTATTAGATTAGGTATGACTAAATAAGAAGATAAGGGGTTAGAACAAGGATTTGGAATAGCTTTTGTAACACTAATAGATAGACTATAACTATATGAAGCTATTTTTTGACTTAGTATTCGTTGGATAGGACGTCTATAAATATCTAGTATGCCATGTACTGTTGAAATTACAGGAGTTTTTGTTAATTGAGCTGCCATTATAGCTGCTAAGGCGAATAGATCCTGCATATGAATACTAATCAGATTTATCTTATGATTTTGAATAATACCTATGATTTGGTGTACAAGAGCTATAAAATTTGAAGCATCATTAACATTCGAAGAATTAATAGGTATAAAGACATTAGGATTAAGAAAATTATTTATACTTTCTTTATAATATGGTTTAGGTACAGTTAAAAAAACATTAAAATCATTTTTCTTAAGATATTTAAACTCATCTACCCATCTAGTCTCTATTCCCCCTAATACATCAAGACGATGGTAAACATATAATATATTTTTTTTTAAATTAGTTGTCACCTACAACTCCTATATAATGTATTAATTGAGTTTTTACTTTATTATAATAAGTCATATTAAAAAATATTCTATAGTAGTACGAATGCTAAATACTTATATATTACTAAATTAATTTAATAACGTTAATAATGATTTATTTATTGCCAATAATTAAAATTTTACATTCTATCGCATGTATATATAAAATATAATGATTTTAATTAGAGTTTAAGGTTTATTTTAAAATATTATTAAAATTATTAATTATATTAGATTAGCGAATTATTTGAGGTAGTATAGTACCATTACTCTATTAATTAAGATAAATTAGAGGCGTATTGAATATAAATTTTATTGAAATTTCATTTTAAAAATAAATATCAACATAATAATTTATTTAAGTTTTTTTTATGGCTCAGATTAATAAAAAGGCTCTACTTATAATAAACTGCCTTCAAGGTGGTGGAGCTGAACGTTCTGTATTAACATTAGGACAAGGATTTTATGAATTAGGTTACGAAGTGCATTTATTAAGGTTTAAGCCTTTAGTTGAATATGACTTAAATCCTAATTTGAACTATCATTTAGTAAAATTCAAACCCTTTAAACTTCTACCATCAAGTTTACGCTATAAAGCTTTTTCGAAAGTAGTCGATAAATATGTGCTAAAAAATTTAGGCCAACCTGATATAGTATTATCTAATTTAGAGCGTCCAGATAGAGTAATGGCTCATAGCAAACTTAAAAATGTCCTCCATGTCATTCGTAACGATATAAAAAATGATTATAATATTCCTTCGGGTGCTTCTATTAAACATCCTAATGTTATAGATTTAATAAATATATACGGTAATCATCCTTGTGTTTGTGTGTCGAAAGGTGTTCAAAAGGGTTTAGATGAACTACTAGGTAAATACGTTAAAACAACTACGATATATAATGCGTTCGATATCCCATTAATTAACCAAATGGCGAATGAACCTCTTAATGAAGAAAGTTTAAAGCAACTTCCACTAAACTTAGGCCTCTATAAGCAAAATGAATTACTTAAGGTCATAAAGACAGGCAATTACATTATTCACGTAGGTAGTTTCAAATATCAAAAAGCTCATGATGTTCTATTAAAAGCTTATTCAAAAAGTCTACAAACTTATCCTTTAATATTATTAGGACAGGGTAAAGATTTTGAGAAAATAAAACTATTATCTAAAGAGTTAGGAATTAGTGATAATATATTTTTTTTAGGGTTTCTTAAGAACCCATATCCTTTCATGAAACGTTCAAAATTATTCGTTTTATCTTCAAGGTATGAAGGTTTTGTTAGGGTTGTGGCTGAAGCTATGGCGCTTAACACTCCAGTCATAAGCACCGACTGTCCTTCTGGTCCAAGTGAACTTCTAAGTCCAGAACATTTAGTTCCAGTGGATAATATTGATGCGTTATCAAATAAAATAAATCAAGCTATGAACGAGCCAGAAAAGTTTTTAGCTCGTTTGGATGATAAGTTTTTACCTGTAAATGTTGCAAAACAGTATGAAGAATATCTTTTAAATAGCATTACATAAATAAAATTGATGGTTTAATTTATATTAGGGTAAATACGTTCAAATGAAAGTATTAGTTACTGGTTCAGCAGGGTTTATTGGTTATCATGTCTCCAAAAAGCTTTTATCAAGGGGTGATGAGGTAGTTGGTATTGATAACCTCAATGATTACTATGATGTATCCTTAAAGCTATCAAGGTTAAAAGAACTTGGTATTGAAGATACATTTAATAAAACAACTGAAAATAATTCTCTTGGAATAAAGAATTCAAGTAATAACCTATTTAGTTTTATTAAAATAGATATTGCTGATAAAAAAGCTATGGACGAGTTGTTTTTTAAATATAAGTTTGATGCAATATGTCACCTCGCGGCTCAAGCTGGTGTACGTTACTCGTTAGAAAACCCTTACGCTTATATTAATACTAATATTGTGGGGTTCTTGAATATATTAGAATGCTGTCGCAATTACAATATTAAAAATCTATGTTTTGCATCAAGTTCATCTGTATACGGTTTGAATAAATCTCAACCTTTTAAAACATCGGATCATACAGATCATCCTGTATCTTTATACGCTGCAAGTAAAAAATCAAATGAGATGATGGCTCATACCTATGCTCATTTATTTGGTATACGTTGTACTGGGCTTCGATTTTTCACTGTCTATGGACCTTGGGGGCGGCCTGATATGGCTCCAATGCTGTTCGCAGATGCTATGACAAACAATAAAACAATAAATGTTTTTAATCACGGTAAAATGAATCGTGACTTCACATATATTGATGACGTAGTTAATGGAATCATTGGGGTCTTGGATTGCCCAGCTGGAACGTCTGGAACAGAGGTTTTATTTAATCCGTTAGAGCCTAATCCAGAAACTTCATCTGCACCATACCGCTTATATAATATAGGCAATAACTCACCTGTTAGTCTTATGGACTTTATTAAACATTTAGAAAAAGAATTCGGAATAGTAGCAACTAAAAATATGATGGAAATGCAGCCTGGTGATGTCGTTTCTACTTATGCCGACTCAAGTACAATCGAAAAATTAGTAGGTTTTGCGCCAGATACAACTTTATCTGAAGGTGTAAAAGAATTCACTAAATGGTATAGAGAGTATTATTTAATATAAATGAGGTGTTATTTTTTGGTATCTCTTTTTATATATGCAAATTTTTAAGTTATAAATTAGGTGTGCATAATAATGTCATTAAATTCATATGTTATTAGTCTTAAAAAAGAGACTGAACGTCGTGACCATATTAACAAAATTTTTCAAGAGTTAGACCTTGAGTTTGATTTTTTCGATGCAATTGATAAAACTCAAATTAATACGATCATAGAAAAATATTCTATTAATATTTCTAAAACGCACTTATCAAATGGAGAAATAGCATGTTATTTGAGTCATTTCTGTTTATGGAATAAATTAATAGATCATAATTTAAAATGTATGGCTATATTTGAAGATGATATCTATTTATCCAAAGATGCTGCTTCGTTTATGACTGATATGGGTTGGTTGCCAGATGAATTTGATGTGGTTAAACTTGAAACCATGTATGAAAGAGTGTTTATTCAAAAAGGTTCTAAATTATTAGGTAGTAGATATCTTAGTAAAATGCAAAGTAGGCATATGGGTGGTGCAGGATACATATTAAGTCAAAAAGCAGCTTTCAAGCTTATAGAAGAAACAATAAAACACGGTATACGAGCTCCAGTAGATCATTTAATTTTCGATTGGCTTATATCTGATGAAGAACAAATATATCAAGTAAATCCAGCGATATGCATTCAGGATAAAGTTTTCTACGATCAAGATCCTAAATTTGATAGTTCACTTGAAAATGATAGGGGAGAGAAGCCTAGTGCTCCTAAACCTCAAGGAATAAAAAAAATAATAAGGGAAATGCAAAGAGTTAAAAAGCAATTGTCCACTAATGAGCTAATTATTGCTTCAATTATGTTTTTTAAAGGTTATCGTAAGGAAGTAATTAAATTTAAACCTTAATAACATACTTAAAATTAAAAAATTGTTAGGTATACGTTAAATTTCATAGATAGTTTATTTTATTAATTCTAAATATAATTTGGCTGCGTTTTCAGGTAAGAAAATATCATCCAATTCTATAACAAATTTATTTGGCTCATGTACAACTTGGTTAATCAGTAGAGCCAATGCGTCTATATCTTCCACTGGACTTAAGTTATGTTTAGGTAGAACCTCAGAAGGCCCTGAGGGACAGTTTGTACTGATTACTGGTGTATTTAATGCTATTGCTTCAAGCATTGAAATATTTAATCCTTCTACATCAGAACTAATTACCATTGCTAAAGCATGTTTGATATAAGGATAAGGATTAGAGGTATTGCCAATGAAATGGATTTTTTGATCTATCTTTAAATCTTTAGCTAAGATTTCTGTATTAAGTCTTTCCTCTCCATCTCCTACTAATATTAAAGGTAATTGAACCCCACTTTTAGCATAAGCTTTTAATAATTTATCCTGTCTTTTAACAGGTTTAAAACTTGAAACATTTACTATAAATCTCTCAAATGGTGGCGTAAAATCTTTAGCTAGTTTACTGGCTTTTTCAATATCAACTGGATCATAGATAGTTTGAATGTTTAACTCACCACCCAATAATCTCTTTAAATCTGAACTCACACCTTTACTAACACCAATACAAGGTTTTGATAAGTAAGTGGTTTTCAGCCTATTTAAAGTTTTATTTGTTAAATACTCTCGTTTAGAAAGTGTATTGTGAATTATCAGAAATACATTAGGTAGCTCACTGCGTGCCATGAACTTATCGACTGAGTATAAATTGGATAATACTAAATTTGGTAAACCAATATTTTCTAAAATAAAATTATCTAATGCAGTAGGAATAACAAAAGGTCTAAGAACTCTAGGATATTTGCGGTATTTATTGAAATCGAATATATGTACTGGAATGTCTTCAGGTACTGGTAATTCTATTGTTTCAAACAAGATCACTATATGAGGATCATGTCCAAGCTTTTTAAAAGCTTTAGCTAAGGTTATTACAAATTGTTCTGCACCACCAATTCTTAATTTAGAAATTATTAAAACAATTCTTTTACTCTCAAAATTTTTACTTTCTTGCTTAGTGTTATTAGTATTGAATAACAGTTTCTTCATAAAACTTCCATTTAAAATAGTATATTTATTTAATCATATTAAAATTGCGAGATAATAAAAGAATCTATAAAGTCAGACAAAGTTAAAAATTTTATAAAAGATAATTGGGTTAATTTAAAATTTTAATATTATATATTCTTAAATAAACCCTTTGATACCGGAGATTTATTATCCACTTTAACCCCATGATCTCTATATACTTTACCCATTAAATCAAACGAAGGTACAATACGATTAGTTATGGCTTTATCAAGTTTACAAGGCGCCGCATTGTCCTTATTTTCATAAAAGCGAGGCTGATTGCTGTTTATTAAATCAATCCCATATAAATTTATCTCTTTAGCTCGTAAAGTATATGCCAATTGTGCAGCAACAAAAGCTACCGTACCTGATTCAACAAATCCATTTTCAATGTTTAAAGATACGCCAATAGACTTAGGGTAACTAGAATTATCAATAACAAAATCAGGATGGTTTTGAAAGTCTGTTAAAGAGAGTTTTTTAGTAGATAACCTTCCTAAAAAAGGTAATGAATTCAAAAAGCCAGCTTTATAATTAATAGGTATGGGTCTATCTACAGGATAAATTAGTTTAATGGCATGATGGTATCTATCAATAAGCTGTGGCAATGTCGAAGCAATAGCCTCTAATACAGGCTTGGTTATAAATAAAGGTTGCCCAGTATAAAACTGCTGCATAATCTCTGCATTATGCTGAACAAATCTATCATCACTAATTACGTAACCAGCTATTTTAGAAAAGTTATGATCTTCAATTAAAGTTATGCTGCCATTAACGAATAGGGTAGGGGTTTTAAGAAAAGCCTTATCATAACTAATTTCATTTATAGAGGGTCCAGAAGCTATAATATTTATGATCTCATATTGATGACTTGATGAGCCAGTATCATGATTAAATAGTGCAATAGAATATGATTTAAGAGGTGTTTTTATTTCGACATGTGTAGGTAGAACCATAGACCATTCTTATTTTAAATACTACAAATTATAGTTAATAAATTTTCTAATAACAGGGGGATGCTCAACTCTTAATTTACTAATCATTGCCAAACAAGTCTCGAGTGAAAACTTTATCTTTAACATCGTTTAATTCATCCGACATTCGATTAGCAATAATAACATCACTCATCTCTTTAAATGCTTCGATGTCTTTTATTACTCTGGAGTTATAAAATAAATTTTCTTCTAAAGTAGGTTCATAAACAACAACCTCTATGCCTTTGGCTTTAATTCGCTTCATTACTCCTTGAATAGAGGAGGCTCTATAATTATCTGAACCACTTTTCATAGTTAGTCTATGAACACCTACAATTTGAGGGTTTTTTTCTAAAACTTTTGATGCTATAAAGTCTTTTCGAGTTCTGTTGGAATCAACTATTGCCTTTATTATATTGCTAGGTACTTCGTCATAATTAGCTAGAAGTTGTTTGGTATCCTTAGGTAAGCAATAGCCCCCGTAGCCAAAAGATGGGTTATTATAGTGATTGCCTATACGAGGATCTAATCCTACCCCCTCAATAATTTGTCTGGTATCAAGTCCATAGGTCTGAGCGTAAGTGTCTAATTCATTGAAATAAGCCACACGCATAGCCAGATAAGTATTCGAAAATAATTTGATAGCTTCAGCTTCTGTTGACTCTGTAAAAAGAATCGGTACTTCTTTTTTTACAGCCCCTTCTAGCAACAATGATGCAAACATTTTGGCTTGTGAAGATCGATCTCCAATAATTATACGAGAAGGGTACAGATTATCGTGTAAAGCTTGTCCTTCACGTAGAAATTCTGGAGAGAAGATAATATTTTCAGCGGATAAGATTTCTCGAAGATTTTTAGTAAAGCCTACAGGAACAGTGGATTTTATAACTATCAAAGCATTTGTATTTACTGCTAGTATATCTTCAACGACGGATTCAACACTTTTGGTATTAAAGAAGTTTGTTTTAGGGTCGTAGTCAGTAGGTGTGGCTACTATAATTATCTCAGCCTCTTTATAGGCTTGTTGAGCATTTAAAGAAGCTGAGAAATTGAGCTTTTTATTGGTTAAAAAGTTTTCAATGTCTTTATCTTCGATGGGAGAGACTTTAGAGTTAAGCTGTTCTATTTTTTCTGGAATGATATCAATAGCAGTAACCTTATTATGCTGGGCAAGTAGCATTGCATTTGATAACCCTACGTAACCGGTACCTACGACAGTTATATTCATAAAATCTCCAAGACTTTTTAAATGTTTTTATAGTATTTATGATTTCAATAGTTTTGATACTCTCTGAGCATAAAATCCATAACTCAAATCAGAATATCATTTAAATATTAAATTTATAAGAAATCTATGAATCAATGCCAGTATTGCTTCAGCCAAGGGCTGGGTTTAACATGACGATACCATTTCCCTCCACCACCTTCGATGGCATCAGGGGGGTTTATCTCCCCATGAAAAATTACTATTTTAGCCCATTTAGGAAGACTTGGCGGTTTGACTAAACTAATGGGGAAAGGTTGAATGCATTGGTATTTAAAACTGACACACCATGACTTGTCCCAGTATTCAAGGTGATGATGTTCACGTAGGTAGTTTGATAAGTAGGCTTGTTCATGGCGTACTTCTGAGCGAATGATTGAAAAGTTTCGTTCAAAGTTACTAAGTAGATTTGGATAAGTATTTTGACCTACTTTGAAGCGATAGACTGAGCTATTGCCAATCTTACGCCATGGTTTCTTCCAGTCACGAATAATAATGACGCAATCTTCATGATCAGCTTCATATTCAAAAAAAGCATCAATATTATCAACTATAACAATATCAATATCTAAAAATAAAGCAATCCCTTTTAAGTCATACAAATTAGGTTTAAAAGTAGTTAGTTTTTTCCAACCGCGTTCTGGCAAACCTTCAGGTAGATTTAATTCTGGGATCGGATAACAGGTTACTTTGTCATCAATTCCTTCAGAATCATCTGTTAAACAGACCATTTCAAAATCTAAAGTTAGATTACGTTTTACCATATTATATAAACGATTTACGTACTCGGGACCATATTTGGTGCCCCATTTCATACAAATAATATAACGCTTTTGTTGGTTATCAAACACTTGCGTATCCTAATTTAATTTTAATAATATAGATTTATAGAAGGTTGCAATCTAATCAAGATTGAATGTGTAAAAAAGCTTCTTTGCAGATAGTTGCAACTTATAAGAGTTAATTTTAACAGATTATTTGAAGTATTTATTTCACTATTATTTAAATGTTTTTATGTATTGGGCTTATTTAGTAAAGTATTCACTATTTACTATTTAGTTTTCAAATGTTTAGTAAATCTATAATTAAAATTGAATTTAAGAATCAATAGTAAGGTTTTTTATAAAATCGTTTAACTTAGCTTCTGACGTATTATAAGGGTTTCCTAATCTGGGTATACGTTTGAACCTTCTATAGCTCCACATATATTGACTTGGACATACTTTAATCATCTGCTCCATCGCTTTATTTAAAGCATGAGTAGCTATTTGCATATCACGGTCATAGAGTTCTGGATTATCAAGCTTAGTACAGTAAATATCAAAACCATTTTTCTCATTACGTAAGCAAGTAAGTCCTATTAACGAGCATTTGGTTTTAGTAGCTAGCTTTGATGCTAGGGTACTACTAAGGGTTTCTACACCAAAAAAGGGAACAATGACTCCGCCGGAGGGGTGGGGAACATGGTCGGGTAATATAATGCTAAATCCACCGGACTTTAAAGTTTTAAAAATGGATTTTACCCCAGAAGCGTCAGTAGGTACTAAAGTAGCATTGAGTCTTTGACGACCTTGCAAAATAAAATCATTTGTCATATCCCTGCTAGCAGGCTTATATAATATGGTAGGAGAGCCGAATTGATTAAGCCAAGCATTCATCATCTCCCAGGTACCTAAATGTGGCACTATGGCAAGCATCCCTTTAGGGTTAGCTAGTGCTTCATCTAACAATTGTTGATTATAAACATTATCGATTTGTTCAATACTCCATTGCGGCTGCATTGCCCAACACTTCACAGATTCTATAGCAGTTAAAGCTTGATTTTTTATACTAAGCTTCATTAATTTATTACGTTCAACCTTACTAAGTTCAGTAAAGGCGAGTCGTATATTTACTTCGATGATACGTTTAATTCTTAAATTAGGGGTTAGTATAATTATCCAAGCGACAAAAAGTGCCAATGTCCGCATGACGGACAATGGCACATATCTAAAAATATTCAATGGATTCATATAGTTGCACTCATAAATAAGGCGATATTCGGAGTACCCGTTATCGCCTTACTATCAAAACTTACCGATAACATATCAGCAAATATCATAAAAGAGTATTAATAAATAGAGGTTTAATACCTATTACTCTTTATTTTCTGCTTGAGCTTTTTCACGAATACGAATACCAAGCTCACGTAATTGACGATTATCTACTTCAGCAGGCGCTTGAGTTAGAGGGTCCTCAGCAGTTTTGGTTTTTGGGAACGCAATCACATCACGGATTGAGCTGGCACCAACCATTAGCATAATTAGACGATCCAAACCAAATGCCAAGCCACCGTGCGGCGGCGCACCAAATTTAAGCGCATCGAGTAAGAAGCTAAATTTCTGATCTGCTTCTTCTTCAGAGATACCTAAAGCATCAAACACGGCTCGCTGCATCTCAACCGTATTTATACGTAGGCTACCACCACCGATTTCGGTACCGTTTAATACCATATCATAAGCGATCGAAAGGGCTGACTCTGGATTGTTTTTAAGTTCCTCAACTGAACCCTTAGGTTTAGTGAATGGATGGTGCATTGAAGTCCAATGACCATCGTCGGTTTCTTCAAACATTGGGAAGTCAACTACCCATAAAGGTGCCCAATCACAGGTTTCCATGTTCATATCAAGACCAATCTTGACACGTAGCGCACCCATGGCATCATTCACAATCTTCGCTTTATCTGCGCCAAAGAAGATGATGTCACCATCTTGAGCTTCTGTACGCTCTACAAGACTAACCAGAACATCATCACTCATGTTCTTAATAATTGGCGATTGTAGACCCGACTCTTTATCGACACCATTGTTGATGTTAGTCACATCATTTACTTTGATATATGCTAAGCCGCGCGCACCGTATATACCGACATATTTTGTATAAGCATCAATTTGCTTGCGCGTTAAAGTGCCACCATTAGGAACGCGTAGGGCAGCAACTCGGCCTTTTGGATCATTAGCGGGACCTGCGAATACTTTGAATTCAACGTCTTTCATTAGGTCTGCAACGTCGATAAGTTTTAAAGGAATACGCAAATCTGGCTTGTCAGAAGCATAGTCGCGCATTGCATCGGCGTAAGTCATACGTGGGAAGTCATCGAGTTCAACATCAAGCATGGTTTTGAATAGATTTTTAATCAAACCTTCGTTGATGTCCATGATTTGTTCTTCATCTAAAAATGAAGTCTCGATGTCCACCTGAGTAAACTCTGGCTGACGATCAGCACGTAAATCTTCATCTCGGAAACATTTGGCGATTTGGTAGTAACGATCAAAGCCTGATACCATTAATAGCTGTTTAAATAACTGTGGTGATTGCGGCAGTGCAAAGAAGTTACCTGGGCGTGTACGTGATGGCACGAGATAGTCACGTGCACCCTCTGGTGTCGCGCGTGTCAAGATTGGTGTTTCTACATCTAAAAAACCATTGTCATCTAAATAGCGGCGAATCGTTGAGGTCGCTTTAGCGCGAAATACCATACGTTCTTGCATCACCGGACGACGCATGTCTAAATAACGATATTTTAGACGTAAGTCTTCATTAACAGTTGTGTTTTCGTCATTCAATGGGAAGGGCGGGGTTTCAGATTTGGCTAAAACTTCAATCTCTTTACCCAATAACTCAACCTGACCACTGGTCATATTTTTATTTTCAGTACCTTCGTAACGTTTACGTACACGGCCAGTAATCTGTAATACATATTCAGGACGCGCGGCATCTGCCGTAGCAAAAGCCTCAGGGGTGTCAGGATCAATGACAACTTGCAATATACCTTCACGATCACGCATATCCAAAAATATAACCCCACCATGGTCACGGCGACGGTGTACCCATCCAACAATAGTGATGGTTTGATCTAATAGCTCTTCGGTTACTGCTCCACAATACTCAGTACGCATCATAAATGGTCCACTATATTAATTAATATTATAGAAAAAGGATCTAAATAAAATTCTTGCAAATAAGATGTTAGATTAGTTGCACATTATGCCTGTTATTGCGCTTTGTCACAACTCCTAGCCCGTTACAAATTGATTTGAAATGCTTTAAACAAAGGGCAGATAGCCGCTCTAAAAAATTCACAGCCTATAAAACAGTAAAAATATAAATTAAATGTGTACTAGGGTCTATTGATTAAGGTAAGGTTTAAACATGTGGCGCTATACCATGTGCATTTAAGTTTATAACGGTTGCTAAGGAAGATAAATATGACTATGAATACAAAAGGTAGCAGTGCTGGTGATAGTACTAAATTAAAAACCTCTATCAGTGCTGTTATGACAATGAGTTGTTTGATGACAGGATGTCAGACAATTTCAACTGACATGCATAATGGAGTATCAAATCAGACCACTGAAGCAAATCAAATCTTACTGTCAAATGATAGTAATAAAGGGATGCAAAGTGCCGACTTAATTGCACCTGAATACGGGACTGGCCGCACCAATCAGCAGCTAGTATATGCTGATAATTATATGGTAGCTTCTGCAAATCCATTATCAACGCAAGCAGGCTATGACATACTTAAAAAGGGCGGCAATGCGGTTGACGCGATGGTAGCCATTCAAACGACATTGGGTTTGGTTGAGCCGCAATCATCGGGGTTAGGCGGCGGCGCTTATGTGGTTTATTGGGATAATATTAATAAAGAGCTGACCACTTTCGATGCACGTGAAATAGCACCATTCTCTGCTACGCCAGAGCTGTTTTTAGACGAATCTGGAGAACCTCTAGAATTTATGCAGGCTGTCATCGGTGGTCGTTCGGTCGGTGTGCCAGGTGTACCTAAGATGATGGAGGTACTGCATAAGCGTTATGGAAAGCTTGAATGGTCTGCGTTATTTGATACGCCAATCCGATTGGCTGAAAATGGATTTAAAGTTTCTCCGCGCATGGCGGCTTCAATTGCAAGCAATTCGGACAAATTGTCTCGCTATCCGCAAACAAAATCGTACTTTTTACCTAATGGTCAGCCGCTTCAAGCAGGCACATTGCTAAAAAACGCTGAGTATGCAAAAAGTATCAAAGTCTTGTCGCAGCAAGGTAGCACTCCTTTTTATCAAGGTAAATTAGCCAATAATATAATTCAGCAAGTGAAGATGGCGCATGATAATCCTGGTGATTTACGGCCCTATGATTTTCAATCTTATAAAATAATTGAAAGAGACCCCGTATGTAGTGAGTACCGCAAATACGACGTATGCGGGATGGGCGGATCTAGCTCCGGTGGCATCGCAGTTGGACAGATAGTGGGGGTATTAAATCAATTTACACCTGAGTATCTTACCGATAATCCAGCAAATACATTACGAGTGCTTGCAGACAGCTCACGGTTAGCTTTTGCAGACCGTGGCAAATATGTCGGCGATCCAGATTATGTCACTGTTCCCACAGCTGAGCTGCTATCGCCAGAATATCTAAAAAAACGAGCTGATTTGATTAAGTCAACAACCCTTAGTATTCCTAATGTGGTACCAGGCGACATACAGCTCAAAGACCCACACTTAAGTAATCAAATCGCCAGTTATGTGTCTGCAGAAGCCATAGAGTTGCCCTCGACCAGTCATATTGTCGTTGTAGATCAAGCGGGGAATGTATTATCGATGACATCGTCTATAGAAAATGCATTTGGCTCGACACTGATGGCAAATGGCTATTTATTAAACAATGAATTGACTGATTTTTCATTTAAACCAGAAGAAGATGGTGAAATTGTGGCCAATCGCGTTGAAGGTGGAAAACGGCCTCGCTCTTCCATGGCACCCACAATCGTAATGGAAGATGGGGAGCCGTATTTAGCAGTTGGCTCTCCAGGCGGTAGCCGCATTATTGGTTATGTCGCAAAAACTCTCATGACCCATATTGATGGTGGGCTAGATATTCAACAGGCCATTTCCTCACCCAATATTTTAAATCGGTTTGGCACCTTTGAAGTTGAAGAAAATACCCAAGCTACCCAAGCGGTACCCCTGTTAGAAAGTATGGGCTATAAGACCAAAGTGCGAGACTTAAACTCAGGGATACAGGGTATTGTTATTACTGAAGAAGGACTTCAAGGAGGTGCCGATCCTCGCCGCGAAGGTAAGGTCATGGGGGATTAAATACTAAAATTTGATAAGCATTACTTTATTTAAGTTATTTGTAGATATATATGTAGTGGCTATTAAATTGGTGCATATTTATTTATGGTCTAATTACTGAAGCCATTCGGTCTTAGTAAGCTATAAATATTGAGCCAAAAAGGCAATGAGCTTGAAATTGTCAGTTTATGCAACAATATCTATAGATAGCTTAGAATATATTATGTTTTATTCGCCTAGAACCTTTATACATTATTGATAGGAAAATTTAAAAAATTATGTTATTTCACCCTACAAAAAATCCAGTAGAACTTAAAATAGTGCATCTTAATAAAAAACAAAATGAGCAGCGTTCTAAACTGATTGAAGCTATTGAAGATAAAAATGCAGTCAAGCACTTCAAAAAATCTTTGACCAAGGAAGCTAAAAAAAGATTAAAAAATATCACCAAAAATAAGCAAAAGCCAAAGCGTATTTTCGTTTTAGATTTTGATGGCGATATAAAAGCGTCAGCGGTTAAACACTTACGTGAAGAGATTAGCGCTATTATTAGCACTGCAAAAAAAGGCGATGAAGTCGTTGTTCGTTTAGAGTCTGGCGGCGGTATGGTACATAGTTATGGTCTTGCGGCTGCGCAACTGGTACGTCTTAAGGATGCGGGATTAACGTTAACAGTATCAGTGGACAAAATTGCCGCCAGTGGTGGCTATATGATGGCCTGTGTTGCGGATAGAATTATTGCCGCCCCATTTGCCGTCCTAGGGTCAATCGGCGTGGTGTCTCAAATTCCAAACTTTAACAAATGGTTAAAAAATCACGATATTGATTATGAGATGTTCACCGCAGGTGAGTACAAACGTACGGTCACTATGTTCGGTGAAAACGACGATGAAGACCGTGCTAAGTATAAAGAAGAATTAGAGCAAACTCACAAACTGTTTAAACATTTCGTGACCACATACCGTCCACAGCTTAATTTAGAAAAAGTAGCTAATGGCGATCACTGGTATGGTGAAGATGCGCTTAAATTAAATTTAGTAGATAATCTTAAAACTTCTGATGCTTATTTACTTGAGCAAATGGATGAACATCAGGTATTCGCGTTAATGTCACGTCAGAAACCTACCTTAGTCGAAAAGTTAGGTTTAGCTAATGCGGCTCATTCAGCAGTTACTGGATTGAGCAGCGCGGCTACCAAGTCTGTCTTACACGCTATTAGTGACAAGCTGCC
Organism: Psychrobacter sp. CX21; assembly: GCF_057396255.1. Classification (NCBI taxonomy): domain Bacteria; kingdom Pseudomonadati; phylum Pseudomonadota; class Gammaproteobacteria; order Moraxellales; family Moraxellaceae; genus Psychrobacter; species Psychrobacter sp. CX21. The sequence continues at coordinate 243,098 of NZ_JBXYJG010000002.1, forward strand.
TGAAATAATGACTAAGCTTGAACAAGATAAACGGCTTAAAAAGTAATCAACCTGTTGATGTTAAATGTTAAATGTTGATTGTTATTTACCAGTCAATTTTATAATTAAAGCGGCCTTATGGTCGCTTTTTTGTGTGCCATACTATGAAATAAGGTCTAATTATAATTTGATAAGCTTAGAAAAGATTTTATCTAATCTCAAATATAGTTGTCTAAATTATAAAAAGTCACGGTGTTAACCTCGATAAGCCTACTCCAGTAGTACTTGCAGTCGGTTGCCTTGTGACTACTTTAAAGTTCTTTGACTATAGATAACGGAATAGTTTTTATAAAAAAATCATATTAGAAAAGCATATAAATAAAAGCATAAAACAAGGATTGTTGCTAGCAGATGAATACTAAACTTAAAAAACAAACCCAAGTCACTAAAAATAATAAAACTCAACCCTTTATTAAAAGAACCACAATTGCAACAGGTATAGCGATAACCTTAGGCACCGTTATAGCAAAAGCAGTATGGAGACCTGATTTATCGCTTGAACAATTGCGTCATTGGGAGTTTTCAGACAGTAAATTCGTGCCTATTAGTGATGCGAATGTTCATGTGGTTATGTCAGGTAAATGTTTCGATTCTACTGATGACGTAATAAAGGTAAGCCAAAATAACAAACTACAAGAAACCATTTTGTTATTGCATGGTACGTCTGCAAGCTTGCATACATGGGACGGCTGGAGTAAAGCGCTTGAGTCAGAATATTGTGTGCTACGTCTGGATATGCCAGGGTTTGGATTAACGGGGCCTTATACTGCTGCGCACAAGCGGTATACTTCGGACAATTATGTTGACACCGTCATTGAGGTTATGGATAACCTAGGTATTGATAAAGTATCGGTTGCGGGCAACTCACTGGGTGGGGGTGTGGCATGGCTGATGGCATTAAAGCATCCCAACCGAGTTGCAAAGTTAATACTAATCGACGCCTCAGGTCTCAAGTTCAAGTCACATAGCGTACCCATAGGCTTTAAATTGGCCCAATATCGCGTGCTCGAACCAATTATTACTAAGGTGCTTCCTAAGCGTTTAATCCGAGACAGCGTGTATAGTGTCTATGCTAACAAGTCTAAAGTTACTAGCGCTTTAGTCAATCGCTACTATGAGCTAGCATTACGCCAAGGAAACCGCGCCGCATTATTAAAACGAATGCGTGAAGGGTTGTCTAGCGCTCAAGTAGGTAATTTGTCCGATATCAAACATCCAACGCTAATTATTTGGGGCGGGCAGGACAAGCTTATCCCAATCGATAGTGCGTATAGATTTGAAAGAGCGATACCCAACAGTCAGTTAGAGATTTTTGATAACTTAGGTCATGTGCCCCAGGAAGAAAATCCACAAGCAACCGTTGCGGTAGCGATGAAATTTCTGAAGGGAACCTTATAGTCGTTATAATCTATTTAAAGAGGCTAAATTAATTTTATAAGTACGAGATTAAGCTTTATTACGTTTTTATCATGAATTAGTGTTTAATATATTAGTTTATTATCTAAATTTTTATGGAGGTGTTTATGGCGCTAGATATGTACTACAAAATCGGTTTGGGTCGTAAAAAACGATACAGAATTACGAATGATATGATAACGACATTATATCAAGTTCATAACAACGCAAAGTTCCCTAAAGTGACGTGGTTGATAGATAACCTATATGAACACATTGAAATCAATCCTGATATTAGCAAAGCTTTGCTAAATGAAATGGATTTATTTGAACAGTTATTATTATCCTTACATTTACCTTTTCCTAGATTGGCCTTGCTGGATTTACAAAAGTTTTTAAAGAGCGCACAAGGTCGACATCGAGTGATCTATATTAAAAATGCCTAAAATGTACTAAGTATCATATTCTTATTATTAACTATTGCTTAGTATTAAATATATTGAAGTCACGTTAGATAAACAATATCTCATATTAATTTACGCAGATATATTTTAGCCTGTGATAGCATAATTTTGAGCTTAAAAGCTCTAGTTAATAAAATGTAGGTTTATAAGCGCCTTTAATAAATTTAGCATATAGCTAAATAAACGCATATCTCAAAACAAATGCTTAGCGCCTTAAAGTAAATCGCCTACTAATAATCAGTACAACACTCTTAAAAAACTTTATAAAACATTCTAATAATAACTAACTATAGGTAATCATAATATGTCTAATACAACAAACACAGCAAATGATCAGGCACCACAACGCTATACAGACTTCAACTACCAATACATCGCAGGCGAGTGGGTAAAAGGTAAAGATGACAGTACCAATATCAACACAAACCCCTATACGGGTGATACCTTAGTTGAAATCACTCAAGCAACCGAAGAGCAGCTTGATGAGGCCTTTCAAGCAGCGAGTGACGCACAAAAAGAATGGGCGAAAACACTGCCTGCTGAGCGCACCGCTATAATGTATAAATTTATTGAAATCTTAGACCAGCGCCATGATGAAATTGCCGATTGGCTTATCAAAGAATCTGGCAGTACTCGTATTAAAGCAGAGATTGAGCTTAAGATTGCTCGTACTGTTACAGTAGAAGCAGCAACCTATCCTAACCGCGTGCATGGTGAAATTAGACCTTGTAACACCCCTGGCAAACAAAACTTTGTGTTTCGCGACCCTATCGGAGTAATCGCTTTAATTAGTCCTTGGAACTTTCCGCTACATTTAACTCAGCGTTCGCTAGCGTCAGCACTTGCCCTTGGTAATGCCGTGGTATTAAAGCCTGCCAGTGATACACCAGTGACAGGTGCATTGCTACTTGCTAAGCTGTTTGAAGAAGCAGGATTGCCAAAAGGGGTATTAAACGTTGTCGTTGGTGCAGGCAGTGAAATTGGCGATGCTATTGTCACCCATGACACCCCAAGCCTAGTGTCCTTTACAGGTTCTACCCCTGTCGGCAAACACATTGGCGAGCTTGCCTTTAGCGGTGACTATATTAAAGATGTGGCATTAGAGCTAGGTGGCAACAACCCCTTTGTTGTATTAAAAGATGCTGATATCGATCAGGCTGTAAAAGCAGCGGTATTTGGTAAGTTCCTGCATCAAGGTCAGATTTGTATGGCAATTAACCGTATTATTGTTGAAGCAGACATTTACGACAGCTTTGTAGAAAAATTCAAAGATATGGTGACCAACCTGAAAGTAGGTGATCCCAATGATGAAGATACCTTTATTGGACCTATTATTAACAAAAACCAGCTGGAGTCGCTACAAGATAAAATCGAAACCGCCAAAAGCGAAGGGGCTAATTTACTGCTAGAAGGTAAAATTGAGGGTCAACTTGTACACCCTTATATATTTACTGAGGTGACATCAGAGATGGACTTGTTCCGTAATGAAATCTTTGGTCCATTAGCCGCCATTGTAAAAGCTCAAAATGAGCAAGAAGCGCTAACCCTCGCAAACGACACCCAATTTGGCTTATCAAGTGCTGTATTTACCAATGATATGCAAAAAGGTATGAATTTTGCCAAACGTATGCAAGCGGGTATGACTCATATTAATGACATGCCAGTTAATGATGAGAGCATGGTACCGTTTGGCGGTGTCAAAAACTCAGGTATTGGACGCTTTAACAGTGACAAAATCCTAGAAGAGTTTACCAAAACACATTGGGTTTCTTTCCAAAACGAACCTCGCGATTATGGCTTCTAGGGGCTTCTAGGGGCTTTATATAAAAGGACTATAAATTTAAATAGACTATAATTAAACGCAAAAGACCACATAAGGTGGTCTTTTTAGTGCTTAATGAATACACAGTTGCAATTAATAAACCTTAAAATAGGTAGCTATCACCGCTTTACGCTGCTATCTGCATGCCATAACGAGGCAGTCGCTAAGCGATGTGGTGTCGCCTGCTTCGCGCGCCACCACATAGCAAGCGCCTGCAACTCGTCCTGTCATGCAGTATATCCACTGCAATCGGGGCTAAACCGCACCTCCAATGCAACCATCGTACAATGAATTAAGTTATAATAAGTATCAACGAGTAAAACCCTAAATACAAAACCATCTTGAAACCACCTTCCAAAACCCCCATAAAAAACCAACACATAGCAAATAATAGCCTAAGCAAATGCCAGATTCTAATCAAAACAATCAAATAGACAATAAACAAATACCCACCCAAAACAAGGTGCTAGAGAGCACAGCAAAAAATCAAACGATGACCTCTACAGAAGTCCCCGTCCTAGCCAAAGACCGACATTTTCTGAGCCGCTTGCAAAGGGAGCTCGCTCGCCCTAACAACAATACCCCTGAAAAGGTACTGGCAGAAAAAAAGGCTAAGTTTGAAAAAATAAAACACCGCTCACAACAAGTGGTACAAGAACGTATTGACAGTATTCCAGATAATATGGCTGAGCGGCTCAATCATGAGCTACCTGTGAGTAAGCGTAGCGAAGATATCGTTCAAGCGATTATTGATAATCAGGTCATTATTGTTGCTGGTGAGACAGGCTCAGGTAAGACCACCCAGCTTCCTAAGCTTGCCATGATGGCAGGGCGAGGTATCACTGGACAAATAGGTCATACCCAGCCAAGGCGATTGGCGGCACGAAGTGTGGCAAACCGAGTCGCTGAAGAGCTCGGTGAGCAGCTAGGTGATACGGTTAGCTTTAAGATTCGGTTTAATGAGCAAGGCACCGCTAAATCTGTGGTCAAGTTAATGACCGACGGTATTTTACTTGCTGAGCTGGGTCACGATAGATTTTTAACCCGTTATGACACTATTATCATTGATGAGGCGCATGAACGGAGTTTAAATATTGACTTTATTATGGGGTATCTTAAACAGCTATTGCCCAAGCGTCTCGATTTGAAAGTCATCATTACCTCTGCAACGCTTGATACAGGTCGCTTTAGCGAGTACTTTGCACACTACGATAAAGCCAAAAAGCGTATGGTGCCCGCGCCTGTTATTGATGTGGAAGGTCGGGGTTATCCGGTCGAAGTACGCTACCGAGCACTTACCGATGAACCCGTTACCAGCTCCGATGATGACAGCTTTGATGACTTTGAGGATAATCTACCTCGTGCAGTGGTCGCAGCAGTTGAAGAGTGTTTTGAAGATGCGATCTCTAAAGGTCATCCAGAGCATGCAGATATCTTGATATTTGCAGCGACCGAAGCCGAAATCCGTGAGATGCAAGAGGTGCTAATAGCGCATGGTCCGCGCCATACTGAAGTGTTACCGTTGTTTGCTCGTCAGTCGTACGCTGAGCAACAACGTATTTTCAAACCCTCTGGGCGAGGGCGCCGTATTGTTATCGCTACCAACGTCGCTGAGACTGCATTAACCGTACCGGGTATTCGCTATGTTATAGATTTAGGCTTTGCCCGTATTTCTCGTTATTCATACCGTTCGCGTGTTCAGCGTCTACCAATTGAAGCGATAAGTCAGGCGGCAGCCAATCAGCGTAAGGGGCGCTGCGGGCGTATTGCACCAGGTGTTTGTATTCGCTTGTACTCAGAAGAAGATTTTGAAAATCGTCCTGCTTATACCGAGCCTGAAATATTAAGAACCAACTTGGCATCCGTTATTTTACAAATGGCTAGCCTGCGCTTAGGTACAGTGGAGAACTTCGACTTTATTGAGCCACCTGATAGCCGCTTGGTAAAAGATGGTCGCAAGCTACTCGATGAGCTTGGCGCCATTACTCCCAAAAACCCAAATAGCACCAAGCCACTTGCAAAGCAAACCTTAAATGAGGTGACACTGACACGAGTAGGTCAGAAGATGGCGCGTATGCCCATTGACCCAAGGCTGGCTCGCATGCTGGTTGCAGGTAGTGACTTTGATTGTATGCTAGAGATGTTGATTATTGTAGCAGCATTAGCAGTGCAAGACCCACGTGAGCGCCCAGCAGAAAAACGTGCGCAAGCAGACCAAAAGCATGCCATATTTCGTCAAGAAGACTCTGACTTTCTGTTTTATCTAAGTTTATGGAAGGCGCTATATGAGGGCGGCACCAATAAGCTAACTAATAGTCAGCGCAAATCATTTGCTAAAAAGCATTATTTAAGTTTTCCGCGTCTGCGTGAGTGGGAGAAAACGTATCGTCAATTAGAGCAGATGGTCTCAGATTTAAGGCTCTTAACCGACTCAGGTACTGATAAAAAGCAAAAACCACAAGCCCTTAATGATAAGCACGGTAAAAAAGGAAACAGTGCAAAACCAAAAGTCAACCTATCTAGGAACAATAACCAGCAACAAACCAAAGTGGCTAGAAATGTCGCGACTGACTTAATTGTGACTGATAAAAAAGAAGTCAATGAAGAGCAGCGAGCGGTTAAATATGCCAATCTACACCGTGCGCTATTAACTGGTTTGTTATCAGTTATTGCGCATAAAACAGACCAGCGCGGTGAGTATCTGGCAGCACGTCAACAGAAAACTAAGATTTTCCCTGCAAGTACTGTATTTAAACAAGCACCACCTTGGTTAATGGCATTTGAAATAGTAGAAACCTCCCAAGTATTTATGCGCACAGTCGCCAAAATTGAACCTGAATGGATTATCTCGGCAGGCGGTAATTTGCTCAAGTACCATTACTTTGAGCCACATTGGTCGAAGAAGACGGGACGGGTGCGGGCATATGCTCAAATCAGTTTGTTTGGTCTGATTGTGGTGGCTAAGCAGCTGACCAATTATGAACAGATTAATCTTGAAGAATCTCGTGAAATCTTTATCCGAGATGGCTTGGTAACGGGTAACTTGGGGCGTCAAGCACCATTTTTGCAACACAACATGGACAAGATTGCGGATGTGGAGCGCATCGAGGATAAGCTGCGTCGTCGTGACTTACTGGTTGATGAAGAAGACTTATATCAATTTTATGAGCGTAAAATCCCTGAGCATATTGCAAGCCGAAAAGCGTTTGAAGACTGGCGTGCAGAAGTTGAAAAACAAGACCCAAAGTTCTTGTTCTTCACTGATGATGATGTACTCAAAGAGACAGCACCCACTACTGGCGAGTTTCCTGAAGTATGGCAACTGGGTGACCTAAAGTTACCCTTAAAATATGTGTTTGATCCTGCATCACAAGATGATGGCGTCACTATTCGAGTGCCGCTTGCTGCTTTGCCTCAACTCGATGCTATTGAGCTGTTGTGGGGAGTGCCAGGCTGGCGTTATGAATTAGTATTGCAACTGCTCAAGTCTTTACCTAAAGATATCCGTAGAAAAATCGTTCCCATTCCTGATACCGCAGACAGCTTGTTTGATGAGTTAGAAGCCAATCACCAACAAGGGCTACTGAATCAGCTGTGCCAAGCGCTTCAGCGTCGAGGAATTGTGGGCGTTAAACCTGAGGACTTTAATCCCTCATCAATTGACCGTTATCTCCAGCCACAAATTTGTGTCGTAGATGACAATAAGCGGGTGATTGAAAAGGGGCGAGACTTAAAAGCGCTACAGCAGCGTCACGCAAGCGAGACCAGTCAAGCGGTTAGCTCAAGTCAAGGCAGTGAGGGCGTTCATACCCATTTCCCAGAGCACTTTAAATTTAGTAAAAATCGTCACAGTGCAGGTATTGTGATGAAAGAGTTTTCAGCCTTAGTCGCTGATGAAGCAGGTGAGGCGGTGACCATTTATCAATTTACCGATGTTACCGCCGCTTTAAAGGCACATCGCAAAGGCGTTCTTACTCTTATTAAGTCAAAACTGGGTGCAAAACAAAAACAGTTAACCAGTCAAATCGACAAGACTTTTAAACTGGCTTTTGCACCTTTAGGGGACATGGAAAAGCTTAAAACTATTGTGGTTGATGCCACCTTAGATGCCACGCTTGAATCTCATGCGCCTCGTTTTAAAAGTAATAAAGAAGCGCTCCCTGATAATGCTGATAAAGTCGCTGAAAAGCTTGCTGTTCAATTGCCTATAGATGAGAGTGATTATGCCAAAACCGAAGAGGCAGTATTGGGTCAGTTTTTATTACAAGGGCAAACCGTCCTAAAGTTATTAAAAGAGGTCTATACGCGCTGGCAACGCATTCGCCGTAGCCTACTGATGCTCGACAGTGAGGTATTTGGTGAGTCAATTGATGACATTGAAGATCAGCTCGATGATTTTCATTTATCAGACTTTGTGTATCGTATGGATTATGAGCACTGGCAACAATATCCACGCTATCTTGAGGCGTTAGAAATTCGCATTGAGCGCTTAGAGCATAATCTGGATGGTGATTTAGATGCGGTGTACGAGCTTGATGAGCATATGGAACGTTTAGCCGGTCGTGCTGATGATGAGCTTATCTGTGACTATCGCTGGCTGGTTGAAGAGTTCCGTATTCAACTGTTTGCTCAGCCAATGAAGACGCGTCAAGCCGTGTCGCAAAAGCGATTAAACAAACTGTGGGATAAGGTGAAGTTTAAAATTAAATAATAGCTATTAAATGATGCTGGATAAAATTCCAACATCTTTTTATTGTTTAAAGATATAATTGTTGAATTATATAGTCAATCAATCTTAAAAGCGGAACAAGTTGAACGTGCGCGAGTACTACTAACGTAGGCTTAGTAAGTTTAACGCGATTATACTTTAAGTGTGGTATGACTATAAATATAGTCAAAGAACTTTAAAGTAGTCACAAGGCAACCGAGTGCAAGTACTACTAGGGTAGGCTTAACGAGGTTAACACCGTGACTCTTTATAAGTTCGCTGACTATACAGCCCCTATTTATAGCTAAGGAAAGTTATATGGTAGTTTTACGAATATTATTTAAATGGATTTTGTTGCCGATTTTTGGGTTGCTAATAATTATATCTTTAGGTCTGATTTTGACTGGGAATGGCTATATATTTCGCGGTGTTCAATTAACCTACCTTAAAGGTGAAAAGACCGCAAACATTGATGATTATGTCGATTTTGATAATAGAGTGATCAAACCTGCAACACACATCCCTTGGGGTTCTCACCCTAATGCCGATGACTTTGAATTAACACCCCCTCTCCAAACCGCCTTAGATACAGATCAAACTATCGCCTTTGCCGTTATACAAGATGGTCAGTTATTGTATGAAAACTATTGGCAAGGCTATAGCGGCGAGTCACATACCAATAGTTTCTCGATGGCGAAAACGGTAACTACAATGCTTTATTTAAAAGCCGTAGAAGAGGGTTATATCAACAGTGTCGATGAACCTATAACGACGTTTTTGCCCGAATATGCAGACAATGAGTATGCCAAGGAATGCACGCTTGCAGATTTATCAGGTATGACCTCAGGTTTTGATTGGCTTGAGGATTATTATTTACCTGTGAACCCAACGGCTAAAGCTTATTATGGCAATAAGCTGATCAAACAGATGACTAGCCGGGATTTTGTTGAACCGTGTGGTAATCACTTTGATTATTCTTCAGGCGACACTCAGTTACTAGGCATTGCGCTGACGAGAGCTTTAGCACCGCATGGATATACTGCATCAAGTTATTTAGAGGAGAAGTTTTGGCAACCGCTTGGCATGAAAGATAACGCTTACTGGTCGCTTGATGGCTCTGCAGAAATTGAAAAAATGTACTGCTGTTTAAATGCTAATGCTTTAGATTTTGCCAAATTTGGACAGCTGCTTTTACAAGGTGGCGAATGGCAGGGTAAACAATTACTATCTAATGAGCATGTACATTGGATGATAACGCCAAATAACGCGGCTTTTAATGACGGTGAAGCTAAGGTATATGGTCATTCTATTTGGACTGATCTTGACAGTCCCTTTCCTTTTTATGCCATGCTTGGGCATTTAGGTCAAAGAGTATTGGTACTACCAGAGTCCAATACAATTATTGTTCGTCTAGGCAAACAAAAAGGGTTGAATCAACCTATTGCTGGCTTTCATTTAGAACCTGATCTCGGACTGTATGTTAGTGAAGTGGTTAAAGAGCTAAATAACCTAAATATACTATCTAAAGATGAAAGTGTGCAGTGATGTAGAAAATATATCCAAAAATCTTTTTATTTCCCTAAAATTTCAACTAATAAGTGAACTAACGAGATTTGGTTCACTTTTTTATTTATAACACGGATAAAACGATATACATGATTGACGACTATCAAAATAATACCTATATGAATATAGCGGTGCAAATCAGAACCTATTTGATTAAAAATAGCCTAAGTATTAATTTACCTAGTATTTCGTATGAAATCTTAGCACTTCAGTTGTTAGAAAGTATCAAACACGAAACCGACATACACGCTCTTTTCGACGGTCAGATACACCAACAAGTTTGCGATCCATACTCACAGTTTTTTGATCCAATAAAAGCCGTAGTTTATCTAAATCAAAAAGACCATGATGAGGCGTGTTGGTTAAGTTTCTTAATTATTTATACCGATGATAATGCAGAATCTGACTGGGCTTTTGTTAGACAGCTTTACAAAAGGGAATCTACATTTGATATAAAAAGCAAGCAGTTAAATAAAACCGTAGAAACTGAAGTAGGCATAGACGCAGTAGAAAGTAGGGAATCACACTCATCAAAAGTGCTAAGTTGGCAGTTTATTACCCATGATAACCATCTTATCAATCCACGACTAGAAGCTTTAGCGGTTAATTTAGCACAAAGCCCGAATAAACCCAAATTCGGCCATCATCGTGCCTATGAATCGTTAAAACATTTGCCGACAGTATTTAAAAGCTATATTGATTTCATAGAAGAGCAGGGCGGGCATCAAGCGCTGTTTAAACCGTATCACCAAAAGTTGGATAAAGAAGCTTATTTTAATTATCTGTACACGTTAATAAGACAACGCATTTATCGATTTGGTAGGTTGTCAACATTTGAATATTTATGCTTGATGAGCAAAATGAGATTGGCTGAGGTTGAGCCAGATGGTTGTTATATTAGTGAGGCTAGTGGTCCAAAAAGAGGTGCTAAATTATTATTTGGTATGCTTAGAAATGAACGGCTTAACTATCATGCTATTGGTTTGGCTGAGCATTTAGAAATGAGCTTCCAGTCTGTTGAAGCTGCTCTATGTCATTGGCAAAAGTCGCCAACGCGATTTATAAAATATGATTAACAGTGTACATAGTGTTTTTTATAGCGCTATTTATAGATCACTATTTTATTGTGACACCATTTTATTATGACACTATGTTTTACTAAAATATGTTGAGAGTAGTTAGTTTTGAGGAGCTTAAGAGTATAGGTTCTTATGAATATAGGAGCCTAAGACTCGGACTTAGCTTTGGATCTAATGGTCCCGAATAACGATTTCTCCCCCTCATCGTTAGTCTTGACTTTAGTCACATCGTGAATATTGTGTGACAGTGTTGGGGCCGTGTTACCAGCTTGTAAGGCTTTAATTTGCGCTTCATCGCGAGTATTTTTTTGGATAGTAATGGCAGCGAACATACTCATGGTAAATGACATCAGATAAAAGCCTTTTTCGCTCAGCGACAGTCCACCAGCATTTAATAACCCGATTATCATCAATGCAATGGATGCCCCAAGAGCTGCCCAACTGATCCAGTAGTACATAACCGAAGTAGGTATGCCTTCCGCTCTATCACGTACAGTCTTTTGAAGACTTATAGACGCATACAATCCTAATGCCAAAACTACCCCGTAAAAGCCTTTTTCGCTCAGCGCCATTCCTGCTGCATTCCATAAGCCAACAAAAAAGGCAATTGTACCAACACCCAATACTGCCCAAGTTGCACCTATATAGGCAGTTGTGGGACGGTAGTTTGACAGACTTTGAGTATTCAAAGGATGCTGCTGCATAGAATATCCTTATAATGGGGAGAGAGCTGTTGTGTCACTTTTAAAACCGTACTGTTTATTAAAAGCTATCAAAATCAAAATACTTTTAATAGCGCTATTAAATAAAAAAAGATAATTATATTAAACGATAATTATTTTAAACGATAATTTATTAATTACATTTCATAATATTTTTAGAGTATAGACACAAGCTATATACGGGTCAATAAAAGTTTTAGAACTATTTTTTTATTATCATTAAAAGTGTACTTTATTAAGGCGGTATTATAATATTTAGAACTTACAATACGTTAGGGTATCGCTTTAATTCTTCAGACCTTTATATACAGACTAAATGTCTCATTAACAGAACAAATAACTATGGATTTCATCTATTTAGTATTACTTGTCAGCTTGATAATTATCATACCAATTTTATTTATTATTATAGAAAAGTCGCGCCGTGAGCAACTCAGCTCAAGTTATCAACATCAAAAGTTTATAGCAACTAAGGCACAAGGGGAGCTACACCAGTCTCGACCCGATATAAAAATAGGCGATACAATTATTTATTATCATAATCTATCTACAATGCCGATAGATTACCGCCAGCTATTGGCTAAATTGCATGAACAATATAGTTATTTATCGACGCAAGAGCTTTCAAATGAACAGCGTTTTACTATCGATAAGTTAATAGGTACACGTTTACCTGAAATACTAGAAGATTATCTCGATTTAGATTCTGAATTTGCTCAACGTACAATTATTGATAAACACAAACAGTTAACAAGTCATGATGTGACCTACAATCAGCTTGATTCGATGTTTGCGTTTTTGCGTCGTCTAGCAGAAGAGGGTCAATCTAATAAAGCGAACAATATCCTTATAAATAGCACGTATCTAAAAACAGTTTATGATTCTTTCTATCAAGACGATTCCACACATAATAATAGTCAATTAAATGCTACATATAATGACCTTAATACTTATCTAGATATAGAGGACATGGATATAGAAGACATGGATATTAAGGACACTACTAGTGAAGAAATTATGTATACGCTAGGTGAGTCTTATCTTATAGATTGCGATGAGCTTATAGCATCGAGTTCTACGAGCGAAAAGACGCCTACTCAAACTTCGCCAAATATAATTAAATTAAGCAATAACAAACAGATATTGGGCGATGAGATTATTATAGAGTTAGGACAGCTGGTTCATATCGCAGAACAAACCTTGATTTGCGCTGATGATGCAATGGTTAGTACAGAGCCATTAAAAGTATTTGATACGATCATGAGCCATGCTATACCGCAGCTTTTGCGTAGCGCTATCATGGAGTCATACCCTGAACCCGTATCTAAAATTAGAGAAGAGAGCCTAATTGATAGAATAACACAATTCGGAAAAATTTTAGAAGACTGTATGCATAATCTAGATGAGTTTGTAAAACAAAAAGATACGTCAGAATTTTTAACAACGATATCAGTTGAGGACTTAAACAGCTTATTAAGTTCTAAACAACATGATGCACAGCACTTATTAGAAAGTGAGTTTTTTGAACTAAACTAAAGGCTCTTTAAAATCTTCATTAGAAAAATTACAGTTTCAAAGCTTTATAACCAATATGATTTAAGGAATGGAACTTGGAACTTGGAACTTAAGAGATTGAGCTTAAGCAGTTTGAAATAAGTAATTGATCTAAACCAGATCCCCTTAATTGGTTTGTTTTAATAAGCTGCGTTGTATAAGTTGTCTTAACTAAGCTGCTTTAACCAAGATGCAACCTTATCGACGCGCTCTTGTCGGGTTCCGCCAATACGTCTAAACGGTTTGCTATGGTAGGTTAATGCATCGGCAAATAATTGACTAATCTGCTCCCTTTGGTGTGGCGCATCACGAAGATCATCCTCAACCCAAGGCACATCCACTTCTGTTAGCAAAATTAGGTCGTATGAATGGTTTAAGGCGGCAGCTTCAATTGCCAAAGGGCAATTATCATAATACCAATAAGAATATACCATCAACTCAAATAATGCGGTGTCACAAAATAGATAGTCAGTGGCCAATTTGGAAAGTGCATTTTCATTTGCAACTTGACCTCGGGCGATAGGCAGTAAATCTTCCCATTCACAAGATGTACGCGAGTTATCCCACTTGTGTTGCAAGTAAGAACGCATGTATTCACCCACCCACTGCGTATCAAAATGAGCCGCTAGATCTTTACATAACGTCGTTTTACCAGTGCTTTCGGCGCCTAAAACCAGTACTTTAAACAGTTCAGGAGTTTCATATATGCGTAAATCGTCTGGCAATGCGTAAGGAGTTGGTGATTTAGACTCATTAAAAATCCCCCACTGTTTGGTTTGGCAACGTGTCTTATTAAGCTGTGGATATGGATTGATTGACATAAAAAACTTATTACCAGGGTTTTGAATCAGATAAGGAATCTAGAATAGGTTAGCCGTGCAATCATTAGAGTATCTATTAGAGAGTCGACCTAGTAGAGAGTCGACATAATAGAGAGTCGACATAGTAGAGCGTCGACCTAGTAATAAAGTACACTGTTTAAAAATTTATAACACACTCTATTAGGAATAATAAAACAAAACAGGCATAATAATTGTTTAAAACTTTAATTTTGATTTTAACCATTAATAGCGGTAAATACTTTAAGTTTAATTATTGAATTAACAAGCTTGCTTAATAGGTAGAGTTGATTGATTAATAATTAGCCTACTTTATAAGTAAGATGAATGACCTAAAATAGGAAGCCACATGAAGACATATATTACAGGGACAGGATTATATATACCACCTCACAGCATCAGTAACGAGGAGCTGGTAGATACCTTTAATCAATATGTAGACAATTATAACGAAAAATATGCTGCTGAGATTGATGACGGTAAACGCGAGGCTTTAGAAAAATCCTCTCCTGAATTTATCGAGAAAGTCTCAGGTATCAAGTCGCGCTATGTGATGGATAAATCAGGCTTATTAGATCCAGACATCATGACGCCTATACTTGCACCGCGTAAGTTAGGTGAAGAAGTATCATTAATGGCTGAGATGGGGGTAGATGCACTACAGCAAGCAATGGATGAAGCGGGTATAGAGGCGAGTCAACTAGATGGCATTATTGTAGCGTGTTCTAACCTTCCTCGTGCCTATCCTGCATTGTCTATTGAGATTCAACAGGCAATTGGTATGGATGGAGGGTTTGCTTATGATATGAATGTGGCGTGTAGTGCCGCTACGTTTGGTATCTCACAAGCAGTAGGTTCTATCCAAACTGGTTTAGGTAAACGTATTGCAGTCGTGAATGTTGAGATCACTTCTGCTCATTTGAATTGGAGAAATCGTGACAGTCATTTTATTTTTGGTGACGTAGCAACAGCAACTATTGTAGAAAAGCTTGATACCGAGCACTCCGATAGCCCTAAAGGTTATGAGATTATAGACGCTAAACTATTTACTCAGTTTTCAACCAATATCAAGAATGAATACGGCTTTTTAGATAGAGCGCAGTATCTAGCCGAAGAGGCTGAGATGTATCATGATATTGACGACCCCGTTAATGACAAGTTATTTTTACAAAATGGGCGCAAAGTATTTCGTGAAGTATGTCCAAAAGTATCTGAATTAATCAAAACCCATTTGCAAGAAAATGAGTTTGATCCAAAGACAGTTAAAATGATGTGGTTACATCAAGCAAATGCAAACATGATCAGTTTGATCCTTCGGAGTGTTGTTGGTAAAGATGCCGACCCTGCAATAGCGCCTTCAGTAATTGCTGAGTTTGCCAATACCAGCTCGGCCAGTCCTATCATCGTGTTCCATCGATATAAAGACCAGCTTGAGTCAGGTGATTTGGGGGTAATGTGTTCGTTTGGGGCGGGGTACTCAATTGGCTCAATACTGGTAAGAAAAGCATAGTTTTAAACCATTATAATTTTCAACAGACCCTAAATCTAAAATCTTTGAATTCAAACATGTTAAGTGTCGGTATTTATTACAGAATTTGCTATAATTACCGGCTTAAATTTTATTGAACTTTAGGACAGTCTAATACGGCGCCTTAAAGACTATTAATTCTCTATCAAAAAAAGTTAATTTATGAAAGACTCATTAAGAGAACGCCTAGATCAGATGGTAGATCGCTACGAAGAGGTGACGGCTCTTTTATCTGACCCCGATGTCATTAGTGATAATAATAAATTCCGCGAACTGTCAATGGAGCACAGCGATCTCAGCGAAATAACATCATTGTGGCAACGATACTTACAAGCTGAAGCTGATAAAAAAGATGCAGAAGAGATGATTGGTGAGGCCAGTGATCCTGATATGAAAGCCATGATGCAAGAAGAGATTGACACTGCCACAGATGATATTAAAGATATGGAAGAAGCCCTAAACGTTATGATGCTACCAAAAGATCCTAACGATAAAGTGCCTGCCTTTTTAGAGATTCGTGCAGGTACTGGCGGCGATGAAGCAGCTATATTCTCAGGTGATTTGTTTCGCATGTATGAGCGCTATGCGTCCTCACAAGGCTGGACCATTGAGATATTGTCTACCAATGAAGGCGAGCATGGCGGCTATAAAGAAATCATTACACGCGTATCAGGCAATGATGTATACGGCCGTTTAAAATTTGAATCGGGCGCGCATCGTGTTCAGCGCGTGCCAGAAACAGAAAGCCAAGGTCGCGTGCATACCTCGGCATGTACGGTCGCTGTTATGCCCGAGGTCAAAATTGACGATACGGTAGATTTAAATCCAGCTGATATTAGAATGGATACATTTCGCTCTAGTGGTGCAGGTGGACAGCACGTTAATACGACAGATTCGGCGGTACGTTTAACGCATATACCAACAGGTGTCGTCGCAGAATGTCAGCAAGAACGCAGTCAACATAAGAACCGTGCAAAAGCGATGCAAATGCTTGTTTCTCGTATTCAACAAGCCAAGGTTCAAGAACAAGTTGACACTGCTGATGCGCTTAGACGTGATTTGGTCGGTAGTGGCGATCGTAGTGAGCGCATCCGTACCTATAACTTTCCGCAAGGACGCATGACGGATCATCGAATCAACTTAACGCTTTACAAGTTAGATGCCATTATGGAAGGTGATCTAGATGAGCTACTAGATGCATTAACGCGTGAACATCAAGCAGATTTGATGGCTTCTGTAAGTGGTGAATAATTACTATTTATTAATATTTACTATTTATCATTTCTCATAGTAAGCTTTTAGCTGGGCAATTTTCTGATTAATACTTAGTAAATTAATAGTTAAATACTCAACACGTTATAGTTATTGAAATCATAGGTAACGAATGATCGTTTATATGTCATCTTTTTAAAATGACTAACTATTTAGGATATTTATTATCTTATTAGTTATACATGTAATACTTATATTCAGCAGGATTGCTAATCCTTTTATTATGATGCTCGAATTTATTAAACGATAGGTTTTAATTATGATTAAATACATTAAATCAAGCTTGTTGGGTGTTTTAACTTCAAGTGCATTGATACTATCAGGTTGCACAGCGGACGGTATAGCTGATAACAATAATACAAACCAACCATTACCTATAGATTTAACTAAATTTAGCGACCAGTTTGAAGCATGTCCAAAAGTTACTAAAAATGATGTTTTAGAATGTAGAGAACAAAATGGTATGCTTCAAAGAGAAGGGATGATGGGGTGCTATATGTGCGTCATCACTTTTAAAGATGCCGGTCAATCATGTCAAGACGCTAGTGACTGTGAAGGTGCTTGTTTGACTTCTCAGGGCGAATTCAAGCCTGCTGGGACTAACAATCATATAGGTACATGCCAAAGCACCAACAGTCCCTTTGGATGTTATCAAACTATAGAACAGGGTGTGTTACAACCTGCTATATGTGTTGATTGATATTTTACACAAACTATTTAAATAATTTAAAATTTATAAATTTGAGAGTCTTATGTCTAATAATAAACCTGAACAAGCCCCATCAGTCGATGAAACAAATGATCTAATCGCTCAACGTCAAGCTAAGTTAGATGAAATTTCAGCCTCAGGCGAAATTGCTTATCCTAATCAGTTCAAACGTACAGATTACGCAGATGACTTACAACAGCAGTTCGAGGGTATTGATAAGCAACAAATAGAAGAAAAAGTCTCAAATGGCAATAAGACCTCAGTTAATGTAGCCGGTCGTTTGATGTTAAACCGTGGCTCATTTATGGTCATTCAAGATATGACGGGTCGCATTCAGTTATATGTCGCTCGTAAAGAGCTTGATGACGATACTAAAGCGTTAATTAAGTCGTTAGACTTAGGGGATATCGTTGGCGTATCAGGGTTTATTGGTCGTTCAGGTAAAGGCGATTTGTACGTACACATCGAAGAGATTACTTTATTAACTAAGTCATTACGACCCATACCAAACAAGTTTCATGGTCTAGCAGACACCGAAGCACGCTATCGTAATCGCCATTTGGACTTGATGACCAACGAAGACAGTCGTCATACTTTTATGGTTCGTAGTCAAGTGATTAGCGGAATTCGTAAATTTATGCTCAATGAGCGTTTTATGGAAGTTGAAACGCCAATGATGCACCCCATCCCAGGGGGTGCTGTTGCACGTCCATTTATCACGCATCACAATGCGTTAGACATGCCACTGTATTTGCGTATCGCTCCAGAATTATACTTAAAGCGTTTGGTAGTTGGCGGATTCGAGCGGGTGTTCGAAATTAACCGAAGCTTTCGTAATGAGGGGGTATCCACACGTCATAATCCTGAATTTACGATGATCGAATTCTATGAAGCTTATGCTGATTATAAAGATTTGATGGATTTAACTGAGCGAATGTTCAACGAATTGGCGACTGATATTTTAGCTACAACAGAGCTCACCTACCAAGAAGAGAGCATTAGCTTAAAAGCGCCTTTTGAGCGTTTAAGTATGAAAGATGCGATTGCAAAATATGCCGAAGACTTTGATATATCTAAAGTAGATGATAGGGATTATTTGGCTGATTACGCTCAAAATGTACTCAAGCAGCAAGTCAAACAAGGCTTTGGTGTCGGTAAACTTCAAACCATTATCTTTGAAGAAACCGCTGAGCATAAATTACGTCAGCCGACCTTTATTACCGAATATCCTGCTGAAACCTCACCACTGGCTCGTCGTAATGATGAAAATCCAGAAATCACTGATCGTTTTGAACTGTTTATTGGTGGTCGTGAAATTGCAAATGGCTTTAGCGAGCTTAATGATCCTGCAGATCAAGCGGAACGTTTTTATAACCAAGTTGCTGAAAAAGATGCAGGCGATGATGAAGCCATGCATTTTGATGCAGAATATATTGAAGCCTTATCGTACGGCTTACCACCAACCGCGGGAGAGGGTATTGGTATTGACCGATTAGTAATGTTATTCACTGATGCGGCCAGCATTCGTGATGTCATTTTATTCCCGCATATGCGCCAAAAAAACTAATTATAACCCCGAATCATCAATTATTGATTTTATACGGTCGGTGAATGCTGTTTTTAAGATATAGGACTGTATAAACAATACAGTCCTAAATTTATTTAGTAGGTTTAATATATAAGTGTAATATAAACTTAAATAAATATTTAGAAAAAGAAATATTTATTGTATAGTCAATATGCCGCATGACTCGTGTTAATATTGATAAATATACGATAGACAACCATATTAATAAATTCACAATTTAGGTTAAATGGATGATATGGCAAATTACTCTGCCCAAAAAATCAAAAGTGTTTCTTTAAATAACCAAGATCGACGCTTTGCAAACTATGAAGAAGAATCAATGAAACCATCTAATACATCTAATACGAGAGCGAATAACAATAGACCACTTATTAATCCTATGTCAGAAGGAGGGGCGCCTCCTGCTGTTAAGAAGAATCCAACAACCAAACCGATAAATTTTGATTGGCTTGGCATGTTCCATCGCACGTTTATGTCTTTATACCTAGATGAAGAAGATCCATTAGTAGGGGAAGGACTATTTGACTATTTGTTTGTTATCGGTGACAAACGTCTATACGTTTTGGTTAATGAAGAGGGCATCAAGTCGAATAACCCAGAAGTTTCTGCCAACAAACTTGAAAAGTTAAAACAAAGCTCGGCAATGTTCATTAACAAACGTTATCATCAAATCATGAATAAAGTAGAAAGATTAAAAGCATTAGATAGTTCGGCTGAGAGTAATGATGCTGATCTTTCAAAATACGATGATATTAAATATATCGGTATTACCTCGCTTGCTGTCAACTTCCGAGGTGAAAATTATCAGATTGAACATTTATACGGCAGTAAGTTTTTTCAAGAAGATTGTGTATTTGATTTAGATGATGACAATAAAGTCTTACAACTATTTAGTTTAAATGGGTTTTATAAAATTGTTAAATTGCTGCAAACACCGAGCGACTTTATAAGTTTTATAGATTTTCATCTCAATCAATTGGTGGATTATCAAAGCTATGTAGATGAGATAGCTTTAGCCGAATTATTTATTGTCAGTCCAGAGTTCTTTAAAAGAGCAGTTACGGTACAAGAGAAGCTAGTAGATATCGGCTTAATGTCCAATGTGGAAAGTCGCTTGTTAACAATGATTCAATCAGATGAAAGCGATAAAGAAAAGGAGAAGTTGAGACAAGAGCTTAGTACCAAACTAAAAAGCTATTCAACGATGTATCAGAAGCTGCTTAATAAAGCGACAGAGCGTAGGCATGAGTCAGATGATATAATTCCTATTGAGCAGGTCCAATCATTAGTAAACGAATCTATGTATACCAGATTAAGTATCATGGAAGAAATGGTCGCTTACGAACATCGTTCACAAGAAGAGTGTTATGAGGGGTATGTAAGTCATCAGCACTCATATAACGAATTTGGGCATCATTACGTACTCATAGTTTATGGTTTACGGCCAGATGCCGAATATTCTAAAGAAGCAGTAGAACAAAACTATAATAGTATGCTACTAGACATTAATGCACAGCTTCAAGATCCAGCCATGTCAGAGTTTTTTATACTAGGTTTTGATATGTCGAACCATGATGGCAAAGGTAATGTGACCGTACAAATGGATGTATACCATAAGTCTGGATTTGAAATGTCAGAAATAGAACACCAATATTTCGAACAAACACAGGGATTGGCTTAATCACTAATTTGTCAGCTTAGCATTATAGCAATTTAATAAAAATGCTTTAAATTGAAACGCTTATAAACTATAAACTATTAGTCAGGATAGCTATAATCTAAATTAGCCATCTACTAAATTATCCATCTACTAAAAATTGTTTTTAACTTAAATAGTTATTAACTCGAATACCCTTTAGTAAAATTCCGATTTACCATTCTATATATATAGGTTTGGACATCATTATGTCACAGCAGTATCAAGTTTTGGCACGCAAATATCGTCCAAAGAATTTTCATGAACTGGTTGGACAAACCCATGTTTCTAAAGCGTTAATCAATGCAATTGATCACCACCGTCTGCACCATGCTTATCTGTTCACAGGTACACGCGGAGTTGGTAAGACAACGATTGCTCGTATTTTGTCGAAATGTCTAAATTGTGAAACGGGTATTACCAGTACCCCATGTGGGGTATGTCATAGCTGTGTGGCTATTGATGAGGGTCGATTTATTGATCTTATTGAAATTGACGCCGCATCACGTACTAAAGTAGAAGATACGCGTGAACTTATCGATAACGTGCCTTATGCGCCGACACAAGGTCGGTATAAAGTCTATCTTATTGATGAAGTCCATATGCTGTCTACTCATAGTTTTAATGCCTTGCTTAAAACCTTAGAAGAGCCTCCAGAGCATGTAAAGTTCTTACTAGCCACTACCGATCCACAAAAGCTACCGATTACAATTATTAGCCGATGTCTACAATTTGTACTACGCCCCTTACCTCAGCAGGCAATTAGCGAGCACTTGGAGAGTCTACTTTCTAAAGAAGATGTTAAATTCACCCAATCCTCTTTGTGGCAGCTGGCTAACGCAGCAAAAGGCTCTGTACGCGATGCTTTATCACTAACCGATCAAGCGATAGCGTTTGGTCAAGGCGAATTAACTGATGAAACGGTTAATGATATGTTAGGTTTAATAGACAGCTCAGATTTAGTTAGTCTTGTACTTGATATATACCATGGTAATAATGGAGCCGTATCACAGCATATTAAGCAAATGCGAGCTCAAATGGTAGATGCCAGTAGCATGTTTGATGGTTTGGCAGAGTTACTACATCAAATTGCGATGCATCAGATTCTACCTGATATTTCTTTAAATGTTAATGAAACTCATGCTAGTAAAATTCATGAGCTTGCATCTACAATTAATGCCGACGTCCTCCAGCTATATTATCAAATAGTGATACAAGGGCGTGAGCAAATTAAATTAGCCAATACACCGCTGCAAGCGCTAGAAATGTGTCTATTACGTCTATTAGCATTTAGACCTTTGGCTGTCAATGAGGTGACAGCGCCAGTTGAAGTCGAACCCGAGGCAATATCGCAACCAGTCAATCAAGCTAATGAAGAGGTTTTTGACGATGGCGCACTTTTGAAAACAGCTGAGACTCGAGCCACGGTCGCTAATGAAAAAGTGACTGAATATTCTAATGAAACTATTAAATCAGACGATGATTTAGAACCAATCATTGAGTCTTTCGATCATCTAGAAATAACATCCTCTTTCAATGATATCGAAACAAACGACGTACACCTAAGCGAAGTGCAGCCAAACGAAGTGCAGCCAAGCGAAATGCAGCCAAGCGAAATGCAGCCAAACGACGTTCAATCTGAAGATATTAGCGTTCAACAAGACTTGAAAACGTCAAAGCCTGACTATGAACATCGACATTCTGAACAACAGGATTCTTTAATACAAAATAGAGTAGAGTTATCAGTAGTTGATAATAAAGACAGTGAACTACAGCAGACTAATGTTGATTTAAATACAGAAGAAAAACAGACTATCTCAAAAAGTAGTAACGTGATAGATCATGCAGATGACCCACGTCATCTATTGAAATGTGAACCCATCAAGTTTGAGGGTGAATGGACACCCGACAAATGGGACTATTGGTTGCAAACGGCCCGAGAATTAGGATGGTTGCACCAAGATCAGTTGGCGTTGGCTAGGCAAGGTGTCATGACTGGAGACATTCATGGTAATGCTGTATTCAAAGTTGCCTTTGATACCAAAAACATGCAGAGTATATTTAAGCATATTGCAAGCCAACTTGAACAACAGTTTAATTCTACAGTCGCTATATTAATAGATAGTAGTTTGAACACTAAAAGTGCCGATCTGTTACCGCAAAATCGACAAAAGCAAAGAGAAGATAAAGCTAAAAGCTATGCTAAGCAGCTTATTCTTAACAGCCCAGTTCTACAAACTTTGCAAAGTAATTTTAATGGTAAAGTCACCCATTTAAAGTTAATTGAAAATTAGATAGCCAAGATAGATATTTTTATTTAATCTAAAGTAATTATTTTAAAAATTGAATATAAAAAATAATATTATACATTTACTTTAAGTTTTAAATTTCATTAAATATTAATTCTCATTTATCGCTCTGAATCCCAACAATTGATTAAAAAAGTCAACATTTGTCAAATAAAATGAGTTATAATGCTTGTCCGGTATAACTTAGTTGAGTATTTGAATAATGTTAGACAATCTTAGAGGAATGGCTGTTTTTGCCAGTGTTGTTGGTCACGGTTCATTTAGTGGCGCAGCACGCCAGCTAGGCATTACTACCAGTGCAGTAAGTCAACAAATTAGATCTTTAGAACGAGACCTAGGTGTCGTATTATTACACAGGTCTACCCGTAAACTAAGCTTAACAGAAGCTGGTGCGAGTTTTTATGAGTCAGCAAAAGATGTTGTATCTGCAGCTGATCAAGGGCGTATACGTGTCAATCAGCTACGAGATGAGCTTGCAGGTAGCCTAAGAATTGCCACGACGCCAGAGTTAGGGGTTAATCATATCTTACCTGCGCTATCGACGTGGATGGCTGCTCACGATGATTTAAACATCAATTTTATTGCAGACAACCATTATATTGACCTTATTGATGAGCGTGCTGATATCGCCATACGTATGAGTCCTAACATCAAAGATAGTTCGGTTGAGACTTATCCTTTGTCTGATGTTAAGCAGATATTGGTTGCTTCTCCTGATTATTTAAGACAGCGAGATAAAATAACCGCACCAAAAGATTTATCTAGTCATCAGCTTATCGCTATTGATTTAATGAAAGATCCAACATTATTAGAGTTTAAGCATGTTGAGACTGGTAAAAAGAATCGCATTAAAGTTCCATCACGAATACAAACTAATAACGTCTTCCTAGCAACGACTTTGGCTAAAGAAGGTCATGGCTTAGCGCGAGTCCTATCTTTAGATATACAAAAAGAACTTGAATCTGGTAACTTAGTAGAAGTATTACCAGAATATTCTTTGCCGCATTTTATTCTGTATGCCGTAACGTTAGACCGTGATCAACAACCTGCTAAGATTACGCGTTGTTTAGAGGTATTAAAGAAACATTTCCATTCTGGCATTTAAATTTCAAATAATGTTCCAATAAAAATAACAATAATAATAACAATAAATTACGATAAATAGAGCTTATTAATTATGATTAATTAATAAGTTTTTTTAATTATGAACTTATTTTTTAAGTACTAAATCTAAAATATGAAAATGTTAAATTCACTTAAATTTAAAAATGAGATTTATAATTTAATAAGTTATCATAGTAATTCGATTTAAATCTTCTACAAGTCTTTGAAAAAAGAACATTAAAATTTTAAGAACTTTAAGAGTTCAAGTATTACATGAGTAGGTATAACGATGACAAAATTCGTGTAGTTTTTAGCGATTACGCTATGTTTATTATAAGTGGTCTGAAACTGGTTAACTCAATATGGAAAATCGTCTTATAAATCCTTTAGAACGCGTCGACGATTCTATCGATTCTAATATCCGCCCAAGCACATTGGCTGAATACATAGGTCAGCCTGTTGTTCGTGAACAAATGGAAGTATTTATAGAAGCCGCCCGCAGGCGTAATGAATCTTTGGATCATACGTTAATCTTTGGGCCTCCCGGCCTCGGAAAAACTACTTTAGCCAACATTATAGCGCGTGAAATGGGTGGCAATTTACGTTCCACATCAGGGCCTGTTTTAGAAAGAGCAGGTGACCTGGCAGCAATGCTCACTAATCTTGAGGAGGGTGACGTACTATTCATTGACGAAATCCATAGACTCAGCCCGGTAATTGAAGAGATATTATACCCAGCGATGGAGGATTTTCAGTTAGATATAATGATAGGAGAAGGCCCTGCAGCCCGATCAATTAAACTTGATTTGCCTAGATTTACGCTTGTTGCTGCGACAACACGGGCAGGTTTGCTAACCTCTCCGTTAAGGGATCGTTTTGGTATTGTTCAGCGCTTAGAGTTTTATAATATTGAAGATTTAACGACTATCGTGAGTCGTTCTGCTCGTTTAATGAATGTGACGATGAAAGATAACGGTGCTGTTGAAGTAGCTCGGCGTTCACGAGGTACACCTCGTATCGCTAACCGATTATTGAGACGAGTTCGAGATTATGCAGAAGTTAAATCTAATGGTGAAGTAACCGGAACGATAGCTGACAGTGCCTTAGACATGTTAGCGGTCGATAGACGTGGTTTAGACCATTTAGATAGGCGATATATTGAGATGCTGCATGCTAGGTTTGATGGAGGGCCTGCAGGCGTAGAGTCGATTGCGGCTGCGATGGCCGAGGATAGAGGTACCTTAGAGGATGTTATTGAACCTTACTTGATCCAGCAAGGATATGTACTACGGACTGCACGAGGTCGTGTATTAACTCAAATGGCAATAGATCAAATTTAAATAATTAACCAATAAGAAAAAAAGCGCAGAATAAATTTTTATTCTGCGCTTTTAATTTGTCTGAAATGGTGAATGGGTCGTGTTAGTTAATTTTATCTAAGATAATAAGAGTACTTTCTATTTAAAATATATCTTCAATAAATGAGTATCTTCTAGATCATCACTGTCATTCAATTACTGTCACTAAATAAGAATTAGAGTATTAGTTTAAATCTTTAATTTGTTGATTAGATGCATGATGTTCAATCGTATTAGTAAGCATTTTATCTTTATCACTATTTAGATATTTGACAACGGCCATTGCACTCAACAGACCAATCACTAAGATTAATAAAATTAAGACTGGGTTCTTCCAAAAAGGTTTTGGTTTGCTAATAGATTTGGTTGTATCTTTATAGGGCTTAAGTTGTTTGTCTGATTTATTTTTATTATCAAGTAGGCCAAAATTAACAAAAGGTCTTGACGGTGCCTGTATAGGTTCGGGGGCAATCTTCAATCTATTTCTACTTAAATATATGTCAGAGATTTTAGCCAGCTGTAGTAACCAGCGCTGATAAGGTAAAGCAATGTTGTCGATTGAGCAAAAGGTGAGTACATCACTTTCATTGGCATTATCTACTATTAGTTTTGTTGGGTTTGAGTCGATAGGTGATGATACGTATTCAGAATCAACTTCAGATGCAGGTTTTTGACCTCGCCCTATTACTTTGGCGTAATTAGGCATTTGCGAGTTCTGAATATCTTCTGAGATTTCATTTAAATGACAGCCAGTAAGTTTTAGCCATTCTTCATTAAATTCTGGCACTTGCTGATAGTAATCGTTATATTCAGTGTCTAAATCAATTATATTAATTTCGTTATTAGATTCACTAGGATGTCGAGGTAATTTAATGAACTGTGCTTGTAGGTGTAACCATTGATCAACTTCATTTGCATCAAGTTGTGCGAAGTCTGTCAGAATCGCCAATTCACGTAAACAAATTAGATTTAATGCACCAAAGAGAATAATAACCTTATCTTTTGATAAAGCAGACAGTTGAGATAAACGCGCTATGATATTATTTTGTACTTTATCATTCGGATAAAGGGCATCAATAGTATTAGACCCATAGAGGTTAGCGGTTTTCATGGCATCTGAGTTAAATGCATTGTGCTTACGCATCTCTTTAACCTGACTGCGATTAAATAGCTTTTTCATAATCGCTTGTGAACCATAATTTTGATTATAAGCGATAATGCCGCATGTATAGGCTTGAATACCATTTTCAATAATTAGTCTAGCCTGAGGTAATGATGTATTGCCAAAATCAGCAAAAATTGAATCAATAGGCTGAGTATCTTGATAAAGAAAATCGTAAATTGATATTCGGGTAGGTAAAAGAGCAGTCATAAGATCTTATTAATTATAATTTTAATTATCATAAGGGCGAACTGCATAGGTTTCAAGGCTAATATAGATATATCGTTATATTTACATCGCAATTAGCTATAATACTTATATATTTGACGTCAAGCTAACATATATATTTGTTTTAAAAGTAGTACTTTTTTAAAAAATAAGAAGGTAGATAATACGGTTATGGATAATAAGCACATAGTAGTTAATATTGAAAAGCAAACCTTAACTTTATACAAATCTAATAAATTAAAATCTCTAAATACTACTCAAGATGCACCAAATCAAAACCTTCAGAATTTATTAAATAATAATAGTGCTATTCAAATCAATGAATATCAAATTTCAACAGCTAAAAATGGTATAGGCAGTTTGGAAGGTACGGGTTGTACGCCTTTAGGTCATCATGTTATAGAAAATAAAATTGGTACAAATATGCTAAGCGGGACTGTGTTTGTAGGGCGCAAACCTACTGGAGAAGTTTATAATGATCAACTAGGGTATCAACATCCAAATAGAGACTGGATATTATCTCGAATAATGTGGCTCAAAGGCTGTGAGCTTGGATACAATCAAGGGTCTAATAATAAAGGGTGCTGTGATACCTATGAAAGGTATATCTATATTCACGGTACCCCTGATACAGAACCTATGGGAACGCCGCTATCGCATGGTTGTATTCGTATGCGTAACGACGACGTCATTGAGTTGTTTGATTTAGTCGAAGAAGGCACAAGAGTAGATATAATTGAACGTTAATACAATAGGGATGACTATATATTTATTACATCGAAATATATAAATCCTACACAACTATCAAAAACAGCTACCAAAATTTAGGTGCATTTTTTATAGATTTAAGAGATAGTGCGCATTCAGTTGCCGCATGACCCTGCTGTGCACCGAAATAACCTACCGCGAACCAAGCATTTGGATCTTCATGCGTTTTGGCTAGATAAAAATCATGACCAACAATATCATCATTATATTCACCAAGTATGTCTTGCGCAGGCTCTAAATATTTCAAGAATGCTTTTGTTTTCTTCTTTTTATACATAGGGCTTACAAATTCACATACGTAACGTAGGCTCTTTAATCGCTTACGGACATCATGTTGCTCTTCCAAGCTTAATGATGCGAAGTGGCTGGTAGCCTTACTAATCTTTTTATATAGCTTTTGAATAATTTTGGTCGCTTCTTCTTTTGCGCCAGTTTTATTAAAAACTTTATCAAGCTTTGGATTGCTCATAGCAAATGCGATAAGCTCTAATAAAATAATTTGAAAATCATTTGCTCGGACTGCATCCAGAGGTTTTATTTTTAAAGCTTCTCTTTCTTTGTTCCAATCTACTTTTGGTCCGCCCAAAACTTCAAGTGCAGGCTGGGTTTTGGTTTCTAGTACTTCTAAATCGCGATACTCGCCTAACAATGAAAACGTCTGTTTGATAACAGGTATCCATTCGGGGTTTATATCAGATGAAAACTCTTCAAAGAATCTAAGAGCTGTTCGCAAACGACGCAAACCTACACGAAGCTGGTGAACATGATTACCATCAGTACTTCCATCAGCAATTGCGCTAACATTAGGCAGTATTTGTAGCAAACAATTATGAACCATAGCACGTATAAACTTAGGTTTACTCGTTTTCTTATTTATTTTAAGAGACTTAAGGTCAGCTTTTGTTGCATTTGAATAATCTTTACCGCTAATTAAAAGACCTCCGCGTTCAGCTTTAGTCACAGTCGATATGCAAAGATGATATCGTTTACACCAAGTACGAGCAGTTTCTAACAAGAAAGAGACATCACCTTGTAACAGCTCAAACTCTATTTCATGAATAGGTTGCGTGATGTTTTCGTTTTCTCCATGTCTAACTTCGCCTTCATCGTAAGCCACTTCGATAATGCTTCCTTCTTTCTTAATCAATCGAGTGGTACGTTTTACATCAGTAACATATTGGCGCATTAGCGGGTTTTGCTCAGCATTACCATGCTCAGTATCTTTATGTTCAGTGTCTTTATATTCAGTGTCTTTATGGACAGAGTTAAGGTCTGAAGTTTTGTAATTTAAAGTTTTACTTAGTTTAGGCTTATCATAAAGCGAAAGGTCAGGATATAAGGCATCTTGCTCAATTGCAGTTTCTACGCTGCCTTTATCTAAAATATCATTTTGTTCACCACGAGACGCAATACCATCACCACTCGTTTTTAAAGTTTGTACCCAGTCATCACCTTCTTTACGTATTCTAAGGGCCATATTTGACTTAGCCAGTAAATGTTCAGACGTGTCGTAGTAATGAGCTTCAAGCTGAGAGGTTATTGAGGACTTAATGTTAATTTGACGTAACAATGACTCAACCTTGTAAACGGGTACTAAAAACTTTAGCTCTATTTCAAGCATTATCTATCCTAAATTAAAAAGGTGATTAAAAATTATTTTGAGTAATATTATATGACTATAATAGCTCATATCGTATTGGATAGTGTTGGTAAAGGCAAGGATTTGAATGGCTTTATATATTAAAGTTTTATTAAAGCAGGGAAACGTTAAAAAGTAATTAATAAATTATTTAATAGGTATAAAATTATCAAGCTTAAAACTTTTAATTTTATTTACAACGTATAAAACTTATAAATTAATGCAAGTTGTTAAAGCATTTTATACAGCCCCGAGCCTTATAAAAATAAAACTTTAAAAACGTTTTATATGCATAAAAAATACCCTAACGTAGGTTAGGGTATTTTAAAATAAAAATTAATAAATTTGATAAACTATCTTAGAACTGGTTCATGGTGTTCTTTTCGCCGCCAGCTTTAAGCGCGTTATCACCAGAGAAGATCTCTTTATGATCATCACCTAGGTCAGAACCCGCCATTGCTTGGTGCTTAACGCAAGAGATACCTTCACGGATTTCTTTACGTTGTACGCCTGCAGCATAAGCAAGCATACCTTTTTCACCGAAGTAACCTTGAGCTAACTCATGTACACTTAGTGCAGTGGTGTGATAAGTTGGTAGCGTGATTAAGTGATGGAATACACCCGCTTCACGAGATGCGTCTTTCTGGAAGTTCTTCGCAGCTTCATCGGCAGCAGCATCTAACTCAGTACCGTCGTAGTCGCTACTCATTAAGTTGTTCTTATCGTATGCTGATATGTCTTTACCTTCTTCTTCCCACTGAGCGATAACTTGCTTACGGAAGTTAAGTGTCCAGTTGAACGATGGGCTGTTGTTATATACCAGCTTCGCTTTAGGCTGCTCTTCTTTAATACGATCAACCATCATTTTGATGTGTTCAACGTTTGGCGTCGGAGTTTCGATCCAAAGTAGATCAGCACCGTTTTCAAGTGCAGTAACACAGTCTAGAACAACGCGGTCAATGTTAGTACCTTCACGGAACTGATATAAACCGTTAGGCATACGTACTGGACGAACTAATTTACCGTCACGTTTGATAAGTACGTCATTTTCATTAACGTCAGCGATATCAACTTCTTCAGCTTCGATGAAGTCAATGTACTTAGATGCTAAATCACCAGGCTTTTCAGATACTGGAATTTTTTGAGTTAAAGATGCGCCTTCAGAGTCAGTACGGGCAACGATAACACCTTGGTCAACACCTAGCTCTAAGAAAGCATAGCGAATAGCGTTTAATTTTGCGATGAAATCTTCATGTGGTACGGTTACTTTACCAGCTTGGTGACCACACTGCTTAGCATCAGATACTTGGTTTTCTACTTGGATAGCACAAGCGCCTGCTTCGATCATTGCTTTAGTAAGTAAGTAAGTCGCTTCTTCGTTACCAAAACCTGCATCGATATCAGCAATAATTGGCACAACGTGTGAATCAAAGTTATCAATTTTAGCGATGATTTTAGACGTGTCTTGACCGGCTTCTTTAGCAGCGTCTAACTCACGGAAGTAATCATTTAACACTTTAGCATCAGCTTGACGTAAGAAAGTGTAGATCTCTTCGATAAGGTTAGGTACTGTCGTTTTTTCATGCATTGATTGATCAGGTAATGGACCAAGCTCAGAACGTAGAGCAGCTACCATCCATCCTGAAAGATAGATGTATGTTTTAGACGTGGTACCGAAGTACTTTTTCTTGGCATACATTGTTTGTTGTGCAATAAAACCGTGCCATGCCCCTAAAGACTGAGTGTACTTAGAGGTGTCTTCGTCATACTCTGCCATGTCTTGACGCATGATACCAGCTGTGTATTTAGCGATATCAAGACCCGTTTTGAAACGGTTTTGCATTTTCATGCGAGCGGCATCTTCGGCACTGATATTATCCATGTTGCCGACTTTTTCTTTAACAGCGCGGATATGTTCAATAGCTGATTGGTAATTTGACATTAATTGTCTCCAGGTTTGAGGATGATTTATTTAAAAAATTTGCTCATGTTTATATATGATAAATTTCTTAATTTTACTGCATAGACAAGGTAGTACATAACTTTCCTTGGTATTTTGATAATTTTTTAAACTAATACTTATCTAAAAACGAATACTTATTCAATTTGAACTCAATCATTAACTTTCCAATTAAACTAATATGATTTAAACCAATTTAATCTTAATATAGATGTTATGACATATAAACTGTGAATTCAAAATAAAAAAACAAAGTAAAACATTACATTAAACTTAATTTGTTTTAAAACTTAACCGTATTTATTTTTCTGTAAAGCACTATAACTAGAATCGTAGAATTTATCTAGTTTATGAGGCTTATCTTGGGTATTTATTTAATTTATAGTATAATTATTACAATGCTTTGACGCGTGAAATTTGGCCTTTTGAAGTATACAGACGCACATTATTTAATTAAGATAAGTTGATTTATATCGCCACAATATAGTCTATTAAAGAATTTTTTATTGAACTATATATCTTAGCTAGGGTCTGTTGAACATTCAAATATTAGGACTGCTGATAGCTAAAATTGTTCCAAACTAGGCATAAACCGACGATAATGTCTAGACCTTAGCTAGGTTTATAACAACGTTTGGGGCAATTTTAGCATCAGCCCTACGGGGCGGGTCTATTTTTTGTCAATATATTGTGAAATTTTCTAACTTAGAATAACTAAGTGTCTAAAATTTCCCTGCATATTGCCTAAAAAATAACCGCCGCCAGTTCCATATTTGAATGTTCAACAGACCCTAAGGTTTTAAATTATTTTTCCTATGTATATTAATGGCATAAAAAACTCTTATTAAATAACCCTATTCGGAGCTAATTCGCTGTCACGTAAATCTACTTTAAATATGAGCTCGCTTTAAATGCTAGTCCAATTTAAATACCATAAATTTTAAATACCAACTTAATACAAATTATAGCTAAATATATTTATCATTTTATATCTAATACTTCACTTTTAATACTTCAATTTTAAAACTTCACTTTTAATACTTCACTTTAAATATAGGGTATCGAGAAACTTATGAACTTACAACGCGTTGATTTAAATTTGTTAGTCAACTTAGATGTCCTTTTACGTGAAAAAAATGTCACCCGCGCAGCAGAACAATTAGGCATTACCCAGCCTGCAATGAGTAACATATTAAGGCGCTTACGTAAGTTATTCAATGACCCTTTATTAGTACGTTCTTCAGAAGGTATGACACCAACTGAAAGAGCTTTAGAGCTACAGCCTCGTGTACGTGAAATACTAGCAGAGCTAACTCAACTTTTAGAGCCACGCACTGAGTTTAGACCCTATAGTACCTCTCGTGTATTTAGAATTATGACCTCGGATTATGCCGAAGCCACACTGGTTCCAAGATTAGTTAAAGCATTACGTTCAGAAGCGCCTAATGTCATTTTAGATTTTTTGACGCCATCTGATGTTTCTTATAGAGATATGGAGCAGGGTAGAGTTGATTTAGCTATTAACAGATTTAATGAGATTCCACAAAGCTTTCACCAAGTTTTAGTATGGCGAGACACGTTTAGTTGCCTTTTAGCAGCAGAAAGCCCCTACGCCAACCGCTTTAATCTAAAAAATTATTTAAAAGCTCAGCATGTCTGGGTATCAAAAACAGGTATGGGGGTAGGGTTTGGCGTGAATCCTGATAAGTCAGGAGGTTTAGGTTCTATCGATCAAGCATTGCAACGCTTAGGTCAAAAACGTCAAATTAGTGTCTTTACTCGTCATTATCAAATGCCTGCTATGCTTGCCGCTAATAAAGATTTGATAGCAACATTACCGACACGAGTTGCAAAAATGCAAGCAACAAATGACAGTATCGTATTAAAAGAGCCGCCATTTTTTATTCCAGAATTTGAATTAACTATGGCGTGGTCTCCCTTATTACAACATCACCCAGCCCATAGGTGGCTACGTCAACTAATTATGCACGTTGCGCGTCAAGTTGTTGCTGATGAAGAAGCTGATAAAAATGAAACCCAAGTAATTAGTCATTTATTCTAATAAAAACAATTACTTAGTTAATAAATAAGTTAAACACTTATTGCACAGTTAATTACATCCTAACAAAGGTTTATAAGTCTCTGCCTGTTATTCTAATAGTCAAATAATTATTAGAACCTATAGAACCGTACATTTTTACATATCTGTATAGCTAACTACAGACCTAATAGCAATGCTGTTTTATGTACTTTTTAGTGAATCTGCTTCTTTAGGTATCTAGGTTTTTAAATAGTAAAAATAGCTAAATAGCTAATTTTAAATTAAAAAAACGGTTAATAAGACACCCAAAAAAAATAGATAATAATATATAAGGATGAATTATGTCAGATATTACAACAATAAACCCTACTAATGGTGAAGAAATTAAATCGTACTCATATATGAGCGCCGATGAAGTTGATCGTATCATCAATAAATCTCACGAAGCATTCCTTGAGTGGAGAGAGAAATCAGCAGATGAACGCGCTAAGGTCATCAACTCTATTGGTGATAAACTTATGGAGTATAAAGAAGAGCTAGCTAAATTAATGACCGAAGAGCGTGGTAAGACTTACGAGCATAGCTTGCAAGAAATCGACCTTTGTAAAAGTATTTGTGATTTCACTGCTAACAAAGGGGTAGAAGCTTTAGCAGATGAAGAACGTGATCTTGAAGGACTAAAAAAAGGTATCGTAACTTATCAGCCTATCGGTATCATTTATGGCATTCAGCCTTGGAACTATCCGGCTTATCAAGTTATTCGTTTTACGATTGCTAACCTTATGGCGGGTAACAGTATCTTATTAAAGCATGCTTCAAACGTAACGGGTTCAGGGTTATTGATTGAAAAAATTCTTCATGAATCTGATCTACCTAATGATTTATTCCGTACTTTAATAATAAGCCATGATCAATCTGAACAAGTGATCGAAAATGATAAAATACGTGGTGTCACTCTAACGGGTAGCGATAAGGCTGGTGCAGTGGTAGCACAGCAAGCTGCTAAAGTTCTTAAGAAAACCGTTATGGAATTAGGCTCTAACGATGCTTTCATCGTACTTGATGATGCTGATCTTGAATTAGCTGCAACAACTTGTGCTCATGCTAGACTATATAATAATGGTGAAACCTGTGTTGCGGCTAAGCGTTTCATCGTTGTAGATTCTGTTTATGATGAGTTCCGTGAGCTTCTTATTGAGAAGTTTAAAGGTTATACCGTTGGCGACCCAATGAAAAAAACTACTGATGTGGGTCCTATGTCTAGTACCAAGCAGCGCGAGACTTTACAGGAACAAATTCAAGAAAGTATTGATAAAGGCGCTACAATTGCCTATCAAAGTGAGTTAGATGAGAGTTTATCTAAAGATGGTGCTTTTCAATCTATTGTTCTTTTAGAAAATATTTCTGAAGATCAGCCTGCTTATAAAGATGAATTATTTGGCCCAGCAGCAGCATTGATACGTGCTAAAGATGAAGACGATGCTTTCCGTATTGCTAACGATAGCCGTTATGGATTAGGCGGTGGTGTCTTCTCTAAAGATGAAGATAATGCTATCCGCTTAGTGAGTAAATACTTTGACACTGGTATGGTTTATATCAATGGCTACAGCTTGGTTCATCCGGGTCTTCCATTTGGCGGTGTTAAAAATTCAGGTTATGGCCGTGAACATGGCGGCTTTGGTATTAAAGAATTTGTAAATATCAAAGCATTGCACGTGGTAGGTCAAGCACCTGCATAAAAGCTTAAGTTTATATTAACCTCAAAGCTTGTAAGCGTATAAATTTAATCAAAGTCCTTGGCTTTAAAGCTAAGGACTTTTTTATTGGCTACTTTTTGAGGACTGTCTAGCAAAATATGGCTATAATCAAGAATATCAAAAAAAACAGTCTTATTTTGTTAGAATCTTATCATTGAAGCGTTGGCATTAGCCCCCGTTAAGCATCATTGAGTCCTTAATAATGATAATTTCACCTAAAAAACCACCAACAAATAGAAAAATCATCAGTCTTATTAAGAGTCATGTTCTGGTAATACTAATTCTTGCCCTATGGCAACTTTTTGTGTGGATGGAGGTGATTCCTGATTATTTATTACCTTCACCAGTTCAAATAGTAGAA
This sequence comes from Psychrobacter sp. CX21, assembly GCF_057396255.1. Lineage (NCBI taxonomy): Bacteria > Pseudomonadati > Pseudomonadota > Gammaproteobacteria > Moraxellales > Moraxellaceae > Psychrobacter > Psychrobacter sp. CX21. The sequence goes on from NZ_JBXYJG010000002.1 coordinate 278,766, forward strand.
GCTTTTATAGAAGATTTTGGTTTATTAATGCAGCATGCTAAATACACTTTAGTCACTGCATTTATTGGTACAGCGATAGGTCTATTGATTAGTTTTGTGCTGTCCATTTTGATGGATTTATCAAAAACTGTAAAAGAGCTTATATATCCTGTTATATTACTAAACCAAACCATTCCAACTATTGCTATTGCGCCTTTACTTATTATTTGGCTGGGGTATGGGATCACGCCAAAAGTTGTTTTGGTTGTATTGGCTGTATTCTTTCCTATTACTATTGCTCTAGTGGATGGGTATCAATCGGTCAGTAAAGAGCATTTGAATTTATTTAAATCAATGAGAGCATCTAAATATCAGCTATATCGTCATTTAAAAATACCTTCAGCAATGGGGTCATTCTTTACAGGACTTAAAGTGGCGCTTTCATATGCGTTGATATCTGCAGTCATTGCTGAATGGCTTGGCGGTTATTATGGTTTGGGTGTTTATATGACCAGAGTTCGTAAATCATATGATCTAGATAGCATGTTTGCGGTTATCTTCTTGATTAGCTTTCTTACTATCTTATTGATTGGTCTAGTGAAGTGGATAGAAAAAAGAGTGCTTAAACATAATTATTTATAAATAATATAGGGCGTGTGGAACATTCAAATGTTGAACTATCAGCAGTCCTAATATTTGAATACTTCATCACGCCCTAACAAGGATTAATTATTTTGATTTTAAATATGCGTAGTTTCGATAGCTTTAAAAATAATCAAATAGTACTGTCAGCTTGGATAGCCCTTATAGGCTTGATTGCAATAACCCTAATGGCATGCCAGCCTAATAATGAATCAAGTGACAGTACGGAAGTAGCGGGTGACAAGCTCACGGAAGTTATTATATCGCTAGATTGGGTACCTAATACCAATCACACAGGCTTGTATGTTGCACAAGAAAAAGGCTATTTTAAAGATCAAGGACTAGACGTAAAGATTGTTCAGCCAAGTGAAGACAGTGCGTCTACTTTGGTAGCCAATAATAGAGCCGACTTTGGTATCTATTTTCAGCCTAATATGACCAGTAGATTGGCCAAAGGCATGCCCATAACTGCGGTCGCTGCAATATTACAACATAACCCAGCAGGTCTTTTAAGTTTAAAATCTTTGGGTGCAAAGTCGCCTAAAGATCTTAATGGTAAACGTTATTCTACTTGGGAAGATCCTATCGATGACGCTACCGTGGCTCATATTGTGGGCGATGATTTGGTTAAAATACCAGGGGAGGCGACCGATGCAACGGTCGCTTTACGTATGAATCAGTTTGATTACATTTTAGCTTACTACGGCTGGGATGGAATACATGCACAGCTGCAAGATGTCGATACCAATTTTTTCTTTCTAAAAGACTATGAGCCCATATTCGATTACTATGCACCTGTAATTATAACTAATAATAAGCTATTAGAAACCAAGCCAGAAATGGTTAAGAAAGCCTTGGTTGCTATGAAAAAAGGCTATATCTATGCGGCTAATAATCCAGAAGAGAGTGCTGATATTTTGATTAAACATGCACCTGAGACTAATAAAGAGCTTGCGCTAGCCAGTCAAAAATATATTTCAACTCAATATTTAGATGAAAATGATGAGTGGGGTAAATTTGATTATGATCGTTGGGATAGATTCTATGAGTGGGTCTACGAAAATGGATTACTTGAACAGCCTTTACCACCTCAAGCAGGTGTGACTAATGATTATTTATAGGCGCTCAAACCCAACTTATTTTATAAGTAATGGATTTCATCATGGTCATCATGTTCATTATGGGCCATGTTGAGGATTAAAATGGTAATGGATAAGCTTTTGGTACTAAAAGACATCACCCATGCTTTTGATCAAATACCGATATTTGAAAATTTAAATATGTCGGTTGTTGAGAATGATGTGGTAAGTATCGTTGGGGCAAGTGGCGTCGGTAAAACGACTTTATTTAATATCGCCGCGGGTCTACTTATTCCTACTTCCGGCAGAGTGGTTATTAACGGAGTTGAAACGACTGGGCAGGCGGGTACGGTGGGCTATATGCTGCAAAGAGATTTGCTGCTGCCATTCAAAACCGTGTTTGATAACATCGCTTTACCGTTAACCATTAAGGGCTACAGTAAGTCTAAGATTGCTGAGATAGTCAATCCACAATTGGCTCATTTTGGGTTAGAAGGATTACAACACAACTTCCCACAAATGCTATCCGGGGGGCAACGACAGCGAGCGGCGTTACTTAGAACTTACTTGAGTGACAATCCTATAATGTTACTTGATGAACCTTTTTCAGCATTGGATTTTGTAACTAAGGACGAGATGTATCAGTGGTTTAGTAAACTGCAAAAAAATTTGGGCTTAACCTGTTTAATTATCACCCATGATATTGATGAAGCTATTTATTTATCTGATCATCTTTATGTGTTAAAAGGTAGCCCCGCTCATTTTACAGAGCAATTTGAAATTCCAAAACAAGAAGGATTTTTGGACAGCCAAGCGTATCTACAACTTAAAAAACAAATACTTAACGCAATTCAGGATTAATTTGGCTTCGATCTAAACCGTGATCTAATAAAAAATTAATCCAAAAAGCCTTTAACTTGAAAAGCCCAATTTTAGCTTGGGCTTTACTTAAATAAAAAGTTTAATTAAAGAGTGTTTAGTCCATCCAAAGTTGATAAGGAATGCTAGGCAGGTATATTTCTGAGTCTTTAGAAGGTAGGGATTTAACGTCTAATACTCCTTTAGAAATCAATAAAATGGTCCAAGGCAGTATTTTATGCTCTAACTTTTGTACTCTATTTTGTAGTTCATCAGCACTTTTTGATTTGTCTACAGCTAACAAAGCTTGCGTCAGTACTTGACCCGCATCAAGTTCTGCCGTGACCACATGCACACTACACCCATGATGCTTATCACCAGATTGTAAGACGCGTTGATGAGTATTAAGGCCTTTGTATTTAGGTAATAAGGATGGATGTAGATTGATCATTGGAGCAGGGGCACCATCAATAAAGCCACCACTCAATACACGCATAAACCCAGCAAGCACGATCAAGTCCGGTTGCCATTCGTTAAGTTGACTGCTGGCATGATGCTCAAAAGTTTTGATACCCATGCGCTTACCGGCATTCTCACCTGCAGTAATATGCGAAAGTACAGTGACGGGTATCCCAGCATGCTCGGCACGGGTAATCGCATAGGCATCTTTGTTATTACTGATAACACCCACAATCTGAATCGGCAAACTGCCCGAATTCATAGCATCAATAAGAACCTGAAGATTGCTACCACTACCAGAGACAAGCACTGCAATCTTAAGTGGGGTATTTGAAGTGAAAGTTGATTGATTAGTAGCCATATTATGCGTAAACCACCGCGTTTGTGTCACGAGCAATGATTTCACCAAACTTAAAGGCATTCTCACCAGCGTCATTATTTAATATGCTAATCGCTTGATCGGCGACATCAGCAGCCACAGCAATCACAAACCCGACACCACAGTTAAAGGTACGGTACATTTCTGACTGCTCAATATTACCATGCTTTTGTAGCCACTCAAATAACTCAGGCATCTCCCAGCTTGAGGTATCAATCTTAGCAGCTAAATGTTCTGGTAATACACGAGGTAAGTTTTCAGTGAAACCGCCCCCTGTTATGTGAGACATCGCGTGCAATTTGCCGTTACCCAGCTTATTTTGTAGGGTTTGAATAGATTTAACATAAATCTTAGTAGGTGCCATTAAAGCATCTGCAATAGGCTGACCATCAAGGGTCTCGTCAGAGTTAGCAATATCTACGCCACTTACTTCAATGACTTTACGGATTAACGAATATCCGTTTGAATGCGCACCGCTAGAAGGGATAGCTATCAATACGTCACCTTGAGCGACATTTTCACCAGTAATGACTTCGCTTTCTTCTACCACGCCCACACAAAAACCAGCTAAGTCATAGTCTTCTTTTTGATACATGCCTGGCATTTCAGCGGTTTCGCCACCAATTAATGCACAGTTTGACTGCTTACAGCCTTCGCCAATCCCAGTTACCACATCTGCCGCGGTATCGACATCTAACTTGCCAGTAGCGTAGTAATCTAAGAAAAATAGGGGCTCTGCACCACAAACCAATAAATCATTAACACACATGGCCACCAAATCAATACCTATGGTGTCGTGACGATTGAGTTGTAATGCTAATTTAAGCTTTGTTCCGACACCATCAGTACCAGATACCAGTAGCGGAGACTTATAGCCTGTTGGAATTCGGCATAATGCTCCAAAACCACCTAGTCCACCGACGACTTCTGGCCGCGTGGTTGATTTGGCAACAGATTTAATGCGCTGTACAAGGGCGTCACCTGCATCAATATCGACACCAGCATCTTTATAGCTTAATGACGTAGAATTATCACGGGTTGATGGGGTAGCGGATTCATTTGAATTCGGATGGCTCATGGTTTGGATAGACCTTAATAAGCGAATGTAAATTTATTGGGTTAATATATGAATGGTGTCATTATATTGAGATGATATTAAACTCTTGAATAACTTATTAATTTATTTAATATATTTTAAGTTACGAAATATTTTATAAAATAATAGATATCTGATGCATTATACGCAAAAACCTATTCCACTCAAAATATAAATAGGTCATATTGAATAATACAACAAAAAATGACTAAATTATTCTTATTGATAAACTGATTTACTCGTATGATGTAACTATTTATATGATGTAACTATTTAATTGATATATATTATTTAAAATTTTATTAAATATTTGAGTAAAGTTATTTCGATTTGATAATTATTTTATAATTAAGCATTAATATAGCGCTTAAAAAACTGTTTTTAAGTCAAATATTTAAATTAGTTTAAATGCTTTTTAAGCTTGATTGGCTTTAGAGTTTACTTACCTATCAGGTTTAATTAATTTATGTTAGTTCATAGAATCTAAAGAGACGTATATATGCAGACTGCTTACATAGACCCTTTTTTTAAACGAATCGCTACCATTGTCGCCATAGCAGTTATTTTATATATATTGTATCTATTAATACCGGTTTTAATTCCTTTTGCGAGTGCCTTCATACTTGCATATTTAATCAACCCAATTGTTGCTCGAATGGCACGTTATGTGCCACGCTGGCTCGCCATAATCGTGGTATATACTGCGATCATTATTGGTCTAGGTATATTGCTTTGGTGGTTGTTTCCTACCATATGGCAACAGATACAAGCAGGCCTTGAATATTTGCCACAGTTAGTAGAATGGTATAACGAAGATGTTCGGGTTTGGGTTAATGAGAATAGCCAGTTCGATTTAATGCCACTAGAATCCCATATCGTTTCAAATACGTTCATCGAATACTTAAATGAAAATTATAACGTTGAAGATGCTCAATCCTTTGTGCAGCAAATATTAAGCTCTGGAATGAGGTTTATTAATAATGCTGGGTTGGTGGTGTTAGTGCCTATTTTGACATTCTACTTTTTATTTAATTGGAATGAGCGATTAGAAACATGGAAAAAAGCATTGCCATATTCTAGCCGAGATAAAATAATTGAAATTGCAAGAGATTCAGATGAAGCTCTTTTAGCCTTTGTTAAAGGCCAGCTTTTAGTCATGATTCTGTTAGGTGCGGTATACGCGATTCAATTAGAATTAATTGGATTGGAGCTTGGGTTAATTATTGGTATGATTGCAGGCATAGCTAGCTTTGTACCTTATTTAGGTTTCGGAATAGGCTTTATTGCCGCTATTATTGCAGGCTTATTCCAGTTTGGTATGGATTGGTTTTATATAAGTTTAATTATAGGTGCTTTTTTAGTCGGTCAAGCGGTGGAAGGTTATGTCCTTCAGCCTTTATTACTTGGCGACAAGATAGGGTTGTCACCATTATTGGTTATATTTGCGGTCTTAGCGGGTGCAAGTTTAATGGGATTTGTAGGAATGCTCATTGCGCTACCTGTTTCCGCTGTGCTCAATGTTCTATTTCAGCATGCATATAATGCCTACTTAGGGAGTGATTGGCATAAAGGAAATAAGCAATATAAATTATTTAAGTAGTTTAATTTTTTCACAAAATCTAAAAGCGTTGTCTTACTGAGGACAAAACGTTTATAAAACCCATCAACATATGAATAAGTTTAAATTTGTGTTATAAATAAGCGCTATATAAAGAAGTATATAGAGAAATATCGAGCCGAGATACTAGCCTGATGAATAATCAACTAAGTTTAAATTTAGAAATCAAAAAAGATGCTAGCCTAAGTGATTTTTCGGGTCCAGGCTGGTCGACTTTAATAGATGCTGTACGTCAAATTCACGTTGGTCTGATTGGTCAGATGTATATTTACGGGAGTACATCAACAGGAAAAACACACTTACTATCTGCGATAAGCGAGTCTTATATGGAGATGGGTAAAACTGCAATTTGCTTATCTCTTAAAGAATTGGTTCATACAGATGTAGGTGTTCTAGCCTCATTAGAAAGCTTTGATTTGGTTGCGATAGATGACTTGGAAGCAATCAAAAACAGTCGAGCGTGGCAAGAAGCTATCTTTCATTTGATTAACCGTAGCCGTGAGGGTCAAGGTCAATTAGTCTTTGCTGCTAAAACCCCTGCCAGTGAACTCCCTTTTGATTTGCCTGATTTGTTAACAAGGCTTATTCAATCGCCTGCATTTAGAGTCCCTGAGGGTCATGATATAGCCGATAGAAAAGCAATGCTTGAATCCGTTATGCGTAGACGAGGCTGGCAATTTGATTCAAAAATTATCGATCATCTTCTTAAGGAAGGGCCACATCGTATCGGCGGCATGCTCGATATTCTAAAGGTCATTCAACCCTTGTTTTCTAATTTAAATCGAGCTCATGTCTCAAAAGCGGTTATAAATGAAGCCATTTTAATGATTGATGAGCATACATTATTAGCTGAGCTTGAAGATATACATCAAGAAGCGCAAGAAGATTTTATATCTAAATCTGAGGAAAATGGTCCTTACCGAGATAATATGAGTTTTAATTTTTAAAACTAAAGACATGCTCTAATCATAAAAGCGATTTTATTTAAATGACAAGGTTTCAATATGAATGAAATAAAAATAACATCATCGTTTAAACAGTTGGCTGTCGTAGCAAGTTTGGGATTAGTCAGTTTGTCCTCAGCTTACGCCGAAGTAAAGCTTTTGGTGGATGAAAATATCAAAGTGACCGCTATTAATGGAAAAGAGGTAAATAAAAGCCTATTTAAACCTTTAGTACGTGAGTTTACCCTTGAACCAGGTACGCATGCCATCACTGCTAAATACGACAGATTGTATGATTTACGGGGTGATGATCATGACTATTTAAGATCTTCAAATATTACCGTCGCTGCCAATCTTAATGACAATCAAACGTATACCTTGGCTATGTTGAATCAGCCAGAACGTTATGATGATGCGCGCAAATACGCTAAGAACCCAACCTTAGCCATTACTCAAGGTACAAATATAATTGTTCAAGATACTGCAGCTGCTAAAGAGGGTGGTATATTTTCAAGTTTGTCTAGCGTCTTAGGTATAGGAGATAGTCCGGCTCAAATAGATAATAAAAAAACTATTTCTGCTATTGAACAAACCCCTACAACGACAGTTCAGACTCAGCGCGTCCCAGCAACAAGTATGCCTGCTCCTATTAGTAGTTCGGATAGCAATCGATTAGATAGTACGAGCACAACTTTAGATCAATTTATGCAATTATGGTTACAAGCCACCCCAACGGAACGCGAAAAAATACGTCAATGGGTGCAGAAATAACTGTCAACTTATAAATAGCTATCAATTTTTAAATAGCTATAAATAGATAAACAAATAATTGAACGCTAAAACTGTTTTCAGACTTCGTTATTTTTCATAAAATAATTTAATACTATATTATTTAAAGTATCTTAGGTTATTTAAAACATACAAAGTCATCAAAGTATTCGAATTATTTATGATTTTAATTTAATAACATAGTAAGCGTAAAAGTTGATAAATTATTTAAGTTTTTTTAATAATTTACAATAAACTTTTCTACAAGTTCGATTCAGCAACACCGATTCAGCAATACCGATTAATCATTAACTCAACACCAAGAACAATTAACTAAAAATTTAAGGAATTAAATATGGCTCATTTACGTTTAGGTGATTCTGCTCCAAATTTCGATGCTCCGACTACGGAAGGTGATATTAATTTCTACGATTGGGCGGGCGACAACTGGGTCGTACTTTTTTCACATCCAGCTGATTTTACCCCAGTTTGTACCACAGAATTAGGTCGTGCTGCCGCTTTAAATGGTGAGTTTCAAAAACGCGGTGTTAAACCAATCTGTATTTCTGTAGATAATGTAGAAGATCATAAAGCATGGGCTTGTGATATCGGCGAAACTCAAGGTACAGATTTGAATTTCCCCATTATTGGTGATGAAAACAAAAAGGTAGCTGAACTTTACGATATGATTCATCCTAACGCGGCTACCACTCATACTGTGCGTAGTGTTTATATCATTGATCCTGATAAAAAAGTACGTTTAGTTCTAACTTACCCTGCCAGTGTTGGTCGTAACTTTGATGAAATCTTGCGTGCAATTGATGCCCTGCAATTGACAGATGAATACAACGTTGCTACTCCTGTAGATTGGAAAGATGGCGAAGATGTCATCATTCCACCGAGCATTAAAACCGAAGATATTTCTGAAAAAGACTATCCAAAAGGCTTTACTGAAATTAAACCTTATTTACGCACCACACCGCAGCCAAATAAATAAGAAAATCATCTTTTAATTATTTATAGCGACTGATTTATTTGGTAGTTTAAAAATTTTTAAATCATCGATTTAAATCATTTTAAATAAGTAAAGCTCTCACAATACAAATTGTGGGAGCTTTTTATTTAAATCCTGTTTTTCTTATAACTTTTTAAACATATTATTAGTTAACTAACCTAATAAATAATTTAATCGCTATATTAAATTGTTTGATATGATAAATTATTAGATAAGTTTAGCGGTTTAAATAACAGATATTACTCGACAGTTAATTGAAATAGCCTATATATAATGGAGTCTGAGATGAAAAAACTATATTTAGAACGTAAAGCACCCAACCCTCGTAAAGTAGTGGTTTTGATGCAAGCTAAAGGAATTGATATCGATAATATTGATGACTTAGAAGTTATTGACGTTGATATGGCTACTGGTGAAAATCTAACCGAAGAGTTTGCTAATATCAATCCCCTAAAGTTACTTCCAGTATTGGTACTAGGTGATGGTACGATTATTAATGATTCTCAAGCTGTATGTGAATATATGGACAGAGTGTACGGCGAGCATTCTTATATGGGTAATGATGTCGTTCAAAGAGCGCAAGTGTGCGCACTACGCCGCACCGCAGAATTTGAGGTTTTATATAATTTTATGTTGGCGTTTCAGCACAGTCACCCATCTAAGGCCAATCGCGTTGATCAAGTACCTGAATTTGCGCCTAAATTTATAGAAAGAGCACTTAAAGCATTACCATATTTTGAAAAAATTCTAAAAGATAACGAGTTTTTAATAGGCGGGCAGCTCAGTTATGCGGACATCGTTCTCTATATCGCTTTAGATTTCGGACGACTGCTAAAAGTAGATCCAACTGCCCATGGCAAAGGATTGGCGGTATTTTATAGCCGAATGAATGATCAATTTGGGTTTTAAGTTATTGAATATTTCAATTAGGGTTAAGGGATGAAATTTAGTATTTATACCATGATAGTTACGGCAAGTTTAACAGGGCTGTTAGGCTGTCAAAATCAACAACATAGTGCACATAGCGCGGATATGGATAACTCTAATAATAGTCAACAAGCTGAAACTAAGAACAATATAATCTACCCTGACTTAAACAGTTATAATTGGCAATTAGTAAGCGCCAATTATAATGACAATTATGCTATTAATACTCTTAATGAAATTGCAGATAAAGTAACCCTTGATTTTAATGATGAGAATGACAAAAATTGGTTTGGATCTAGCGTAGATACCATCTTAAAAAATAAATATCAAGCAGAAATAAATTCAACTTTTGCCTGATAAGGAGATTGATGTTTCAATACACCATAGCAGATATGCACAAGCTTACGTATAGCAGCGCAAATCGCCTGCATCTTGCACTTACCATTGGCTAACAGCCTCTCGTACTGTGCCTTAATATCAGGATTCCATTTAGTGGATACCACTGCAGCCATATACAGTTTAGCTCTAATAGCACTTGAACCATTCTTAGCTAAACGTGATTTGCCTTTAAACTGTCCTGACTCAATATGTCTAGGAACAAGACCAATAAAGGCTGCAACCTGTGACGCTTTAGTAAACTGCTTATTGTGCATCAGCGATAGCATCTGTCTTGATGTGGCAGGGCCTACACCTTTGATAGTTTGTAGTAGCTCTTGGTCATGCTTTAACTTAGGATGTTTATCGATATGATCATCAATATCATCGTTAAGCTTTGCAATAGCAACTTCTAAAGCATCAATCATAGTGCCAATGGATTGCTTCACAATAGGCGCAGTATCAGTAGCATATGCTTTTTCTTGACGGTTAAGCTCACGTTGCAAGTCTTGCTGTAGTGCATCTAAACGAGTCAATAATGACTTTAATTGTCTTGCTTCTACTGGTGGCGGTGTCCACTGTTCTGGCTTAGCACTATTAGCATAACGAGCCAGTAAGACGCTATCCTTTTTGTCAGTTTTATTGCGACTACCAAGAGAGTTTGCATAGCTTCTGACATAGGCTGGATTTACGATACTTAGAGCAATACCTTTATCATGTAGAAAATAAGCCACATTCTCATGATAGACACCTGTTGCTTCAAGGGTTACGTGTATATCACTTAAATTATCGCTGACGTTTGTTTTTAGCCAGTTGATAAGATTATCAAAGTCGTCTTTGTTGTTTTTAAATACTTTGGTTTTAACCTTTAGCTTGTCTGCATCTTTAAGCCATGCAACATCAAGCTTTGCTTTACTAACATCGATACCAATATAATGAGTCATCTTGTCATCTTCCCTTGTTCATGCAGTGTCACTCGTATTGAGGCACTTGGATACCATTCAGAGTATTAAGATGATAAAAATGAGCATTGGGCATTATCTACGCTACAGTGTCTAGGCACTAAGGGTGCGCTCATGCTCTCAATGCTCGTGATTAACCGCTTTAGTTTATCAACTCTCGTTGATTGCGTTAAGGGGTCAGTCAAGATACAAGGGTG
>NZ_JBXYJG010000030.1:0-14538 GCF_057396255.1 Psychrobacter sp. CX21
GAGCCCATCCTGAATTCTGTGTAACTGCAATTTAGATTAAATGCTTACTAACACGCTCATCGAACATAATCATAAATCGATTAAGAGCAGACGTCCAGTTACGGATGGGCATCGACCACTTTTTAGACGCCTGCTGAGTCGCTAGATAAACAACCTTTAACGCCGCTTGATCAGATGGGAATATCTTACGCTTATTCACAGCGGTACGAATCACGCTATTTAATGACTCGATAGCATTGGTCGTATAAATGGCTTTTCTAATGTCTTTCGGGTAATCAAAGAACACGGTTAAGCCCTCCCAATTATTGCGCCAAGAGGTAACCACATGCGGGTATTTATCGCCCCAGATCTCATTAAACTGCTCAAGGCTAGCCTCTGCCAGCTCAAGCGTATCAGCACCATAAACCGCCTTTAAACCAGCCGCTACTTTTTTTCTATCTTTCCATGGTACAAACTTCATAGAGTAACGTACCATATGCACAATACATAGCTGAACCTGTGTGTTTGGATATACCGTATTAATTGCCTCGCTAAAGCCTTTTAAACCATCCACACAGGCAATAAGAATATCTTGAACCCCACGGTTTTGTAGTTCAGTGAGAATACCTAGCCAGAACTTAGCGCCTTCATTCTCCGATAGCCACATACCCAGTAGCTCCTTTTTGCCCTCAAGATTGACGCCTAAGGCCAGATAGATGGCTTTATTAATGATTTGCTTGTCTTGACGTACTTTAACGACAATGCAGTCTAAATATACGATAGGATATAAGCTACTTAGTGGACGATTCTGCCATGCTGTGATGTCATCTATGATGTTGTCAGTAACCCTTGATACGAGACTGGTTGAGATATCAACGTCATAGATATCTTTGATACTCTCAACAATCTCAGTGGTTGTCTGGCCTTTGGCGTAAAACATGATGATTTTATCATCGAGCCCAGTGATACGAGTTTGATGCTTTGCAACCAATACAGGATCAAAGCTTCCTTCACGGTCTCTGGGTGTAGATACTTCAATCTCACCTGTGTCACTGCGCACTGTCTTTTTGGTGTGACCGTTGCGCTTGTTTGGGGTATCCGCCTTTTCATGCTTAGGATAGCCTAGATGCTCTTCCATCTCGGCTTCTAATGCAGTGTCAATAAATGACTGCATGAGCTCTTTTTGAAATGCTTTGATGTCTTCAAAGCTGCCAACGTGTTTGGCCATTTGTTCGGCTAGTTTTTTTAGTTCTGTTTGTTTTGTCATTGCTTATTCTCCTTTACTATGGATTATAAGCAGTTACACAAAGTTTGGGAAAGTCTCAATTATCAAACCTTAAAGTGTCTTTATCTTTAATTATGATGCTCTATCTAACTCCCCTATTTTTTCGACCAGATTAAAAAGCTGATGCATATAATTAAAGCTTATCTTTATTTATGCTACGAATGTATAATATAAAACGTCTTTTTCCTCAATTAATCAGTCGCCTATATGTCATTATCTAAGATGAATAGTAACAATACACTTAATCATAACGCTTATGGAGATAATTCTTTAATAAGAAAGCCTTATTTATCCTTACTATATTTAAAAGACCAGCCATCTTTTAAACCTTTGACTTATATAAAAACCTTTCCTCCGCTGATCTTACCTTATAAAGCTTTGTCTTTAATAAAAAGTAGATGTCATTTTCAACGTTATTTATTACCTGTTATGAAAGCTTCCAAACCTTTTGATAGTTCTGAATCTACTCAGCAACACTGTATTGGAAAAAACCGTATTAAACGCGACCATTCCCTAGTATATCCCCTACCTACCAAAGTGGGTTTAAGCAAAGCGCTAATGACACTCAGCGTATCAATCATAGCGTCACAAGCTCAAGCTTTAACAACGAATAACTCTACCGAAGACACTTACAGCGTAGATGCTTATATAACAAACCCATATCCAACTGACGCATCTATAGAGACGATGGGTGCGAATACGTACTTTGCAAATTCAAATTTGACCAATAACATACCGACAGTTAACGAAGTTGCGGACAATCTTGAAGCCGGCACTTATCAAACTTTTCCTTTAAATAAAATTGTCGATCCAATCACAGGTGTTTTGATTGATAATACGTATGTCGTTGATGTTCCAGAACGAATTAGTTTGCAAGAAGCACGGCATACTTTGTTACAAGTGTCTCCCAAGCTTGCGAGTAATAATGCGGCGATTGCTGCCAGTGAGCTAAGATCAGATGCCACAAAAGACTTGAACAAACCTTTGGTATTTTTGCGTGCCGGCGCTACTCGCTATAGGGTGGATACAGACGTAAACTTAACAGACTTTAAGTCCAAGGTCGCTACTGACTTAACGCAATTGGCGCAAAGTGGTGCTTTAGGTAACGGCCCAGCACTGTCTAATATTGACTTACCTTTAATAGTTGATAGCGCGATTCCAGATAATTATGAATTAAAACAAGAATCTAGCACAATAGGTGCAGGCGTCGCTATGTTATGGCCTGTTTATACTGCGGGACGTACCGAAGCGATAACCTCGTTAGCAGATGCCCGTACTGATGAAAGTGAAGCGGATGCTCTACTCGATAATGACTCATTGCAAACTACGTTGATTGAACGGTATTTTAAAGCGCAATTAGCCTTAATTGTGTCATATCTTCGAGATGATGCTTTGGACACCGTTGAACAAACCAATCATATGGTACAGCGGTTGTACGAAGAAGGGTTCGTTGCACGCGTAGAGCTTTTGGAAGCTCAAACTTCATTAGCTGACGCCCAAAGTGAGTCTATTAAAGCGCGTAACGATGCCCAATTGGCATTAACCGCTTTACAACGTTTGTTACGAACTCAAAAACCAGTCAAACCGACTACTCCTTTATTTGTCTCATCAAAGCCTCTACCGTCTTTAAAACATTTTCAGGAATTGGCACTTGCTAATCATCCAGGTCTTAAAAAGGTAGATGCAAAGTACTTGCAAGCGCAGTCATTACGCAGCCTATCAGACACAGGCTATAAGCCTACGATTTCTGTATTTGGTTACCATCAGCTTAAAAGTGACCCAAGCTGGATTGCGGGAGTTTCGGCAAGTTGGAAGCTATGGGGCGGGCTTAATAAAGAAGCGCAATTGGCATCGGGTGAAGCCTCAATGCGTCAAGCGTTGTTGAGTAAAATTGAGGTTAGTGACAATATATTATTATTGGTAGAAAAAAACTGGCAGTCTGTAGAAAACGCACGTATTCGTTACCAATCTTTAGAGAGCAATGTGCGCTTAGCAAAAGAGTTGCTGCGTCTAAGACGGCTCGGTCTACAAGAAGGGGTAAACACCACACTAGATGTGACTACCGCACAGACAAAATTCTTCAAAGCACGCACCGAGCAAACTGCGGCTGCTTACGATTATGTTCAAGCATTAGCAGCATTAAGTGAAAGTATAGGCTCTCCAGAAATGTTTCACGAATATCAAGCGTCGGCAGACATCAAACTTGCCAGCGTATTTTAAAATTATTAGCGCGCTTTCGTTTAGTACAATACGTTAAGCTCATTGCACTTAAGTAAGTGAGTCTATAAACAGATTGATAGACACTATAACGTTATATAAAAATTAGTAGCTTACAAAAGTTGTCTAATAGCGGCTATTCAGCATACTTTATAAATCATATTTAAAACTTTATAAATCTTATTTAAAACTTTATCGTTAGGATAAATTCATGACATCCTCCAAAAAGCCCAACTCAATCACTATCAGAAACATCGTGATTACTGTCGTCGTCCTTATGGTATTAGGGGCGATTGTTTATGGTTTGATGAAAAGTAAAGCGAGCGCTGAGAAGCCAAGTACAATACAAGGTCAAATGGAGATGCAGTCAACCTACATAGCAGCCAAAGTTCCAGGACGCATCTCAAAAATATACGTCACTGAGGGTGATTACGTCGAACAAGGTCAGCAGTTGATTGAAATGGACTCACCAGAGATCAACGCCAAAATTCAGCAAGCTTTAGCAGGACGTAAAGCAGCACAAAGTCAACTTGATAAAGCTAAAAATGGTGCTCGCCCTCAAGAAGTCGGTCAAGCCAAAGCCAATTATCAAGCCAATAAAGCGGCGGCAGAATTGGCTGAAAGTACGTATAGACGTATTGAACGCCTATATCAAGAAGGGCTTATGTCACGACAAAAGCGTGATGAAGCTTATACGCAATATCTTGCCAGTAATGATAAAGCGGCGGCCGCTAGACTGCAATTTGAGCTGGCAACAGAAGGCAACCGCTCTGAGGACATACAAGTAGTAGAGGCGCAATTGGCGCAAGTTGAAGGTAAGCTGCAAGAAGCACAAGCGGCGCAAAATGAAGCCAATCTAAAGAGCCCGGTATCTGGTATTGTTGATGACGTAATCATCAACCCAGGTGAGGTGATTGGTCAAGGTGTACCCATAATGACGCTTGTTGAACCTAAAGATCAATGGGCTGTCTTAAATGTTACCGAAAATAACTTAGGTCAGTTTAGTATCGGTACGGAGTTCATTGGTAAATTACCTGCATTGTCCACTGCAGATGACACTTATGAAATGCGGTTTAAAGTATTTAATACAGCGGCAATGTCAGATTTTGCGACATGGCGAGCTACAAATACCGAAGATAACTTTGATGTGAGAACTTTTGAGGTTAAAGCGCGCCCTATCAAACCTGATCCAAAAGTGCGTTCAGGGATGAGCGTGGTGGTTGAGCTAAATATTAAGAATGAGAATCCAAATAAAGTTAACTAAGATTGCTATAAATAGGCTAGATTATGTCGCAGTCTAAGAGTGATACTCCAAAGTTTGTCTTTGGCAATAAAGATGCCAAACGCTCATCACTGCTGTCTGTTTTTAAGCGCAGCGCAGGTTATGAAGGTCGGTTCCTCCTTCATAATTCGTGGGACTATGTCATTATGTTTTGGCTACCACTGCTTACCATACTGAGTGTGTGGTGGACTTTTTCAAACCCATATATTGTGAATTTACCGCTTGGCGTCGTTGATAATAGTAATAGCAGCTACTCAAGAACGTTAACGCGTTTTATAGATGCAAGTCCAGATATCAAGGTTGAAGGTTTCTATGCCAGTGCAAAAGAAGCGCAAAAAGCCATCTTAGATCAACAAATATATGGCGTCGTTATTATTCCAGAGGACTTCGCAGATCAAATAAATAATTCAGCTCCAGCGCCTATTATCCTAAAAGTAAATGCCCAATACGGTACGCATTCTGGAATTATTCAAAAAGGGATGCAAACCGTTGTCGGAACATTATCAGCGGGTGTTGAAATTAAGCAAAAGATAAAGCGAGGCAGCTATCCCGATCAGGCATTTATTGATTATTCGCCTATTGCTGTTGAGCGTGTCAGTTTATTTAATATTGGCGCCAACTACCAGCAGTTTTTAGCGTCTACAGTTATTCCTGCCCTGCTCCACATATTGGCCATGATTATTGGCGCAACGACAATTGGGCGTGAGATTAGGGACAAAACCTTCTCACTTTGGTATCACAATATGGTATATCCAGAGATGCCCTATCCAGACTTTCAAACGCTAAAACATATACCCCCTGATAAAAAACTAGCTTACTTGCACTCAAGCCTACACGATAGCTGGCAGTTGCCCATAGACTATCAAAGCCTTATAACTCAAACGTTTACCCCAATTGGTTTCAATAGGTTTAGTTTGATGTCTCCCTTATATCGATATGAAATAAATTTTAATAAAAGCGCCAAACCGCGTATGCCTAACAAGGTGTCGATTTTAGCATTGGTGGTAGGTCTTAATGGTAAGCTTATATGGACGCTACTATTTTATATGCTATGGGGCGCATTAGCCATCTCCCTAGCCGTATGGGTGCATCCAGCAGATTGGTTATCAATTTTGACAGTATTCATCGCCTATGTTGCATTGGTAATGATATCACTGTGGATGGGTGCTATTTTTAGCTTAACGTCTTACTCCTTACGAATGGGGTTGTCAAGTACTGCTTTTGTGTCTGCTCCCGCGTTTGCTTTTGCGGGTGTCACTTTTCCACTATTAGCAATGAGTGATGGGGCGCGACTTTGGGCAAATATTCTTCCTTTGACACATTATTTAAAGGTACATATTGCACAGCTACAAATGCTAGCACCGATTGAGATTTCTATACCAACTGTTATTGGACTAGTTGTTGCTGTGATAGTACTACTCATTATTACTGCGGCGCTTAGTGTTCGTGCATTTAAAAACCCAGAAAAATGGGGAGCGCGCTAATGTTTATACCAAAAAATAGACCCGAATCTCATACACGTGATAAAACTTATATTTATCATAAAACCTTTTTAGAGGGCTTTTTAGGCACGCTTAAAATGATCTTTTCAGATAAAGGGGTGCTCTTGATGCTCATCATAGCTCCTCTACTGTATGGATTTTTTTATCCCTGGCCTTATCGTGGCGAAGTGGTCAATGAGATACCTGCTGGAATTGTTGACCAAGATCGTAGTGAGCTTTCCCAAACTATCATTAGGTATAGTGATGCCAGTCCAAATTTATCAATACGGACATATAGCACTCAGCAAGCGGCGGTTAATGCGATGTATCATAATGATATCGCAGGCTACTTAATCATTCCTAATAATCTTGAAAAAGATGTCCTATCGAACAAACCGACCTATGTATCTATAATAGGAAATAACAGTTATTTTCTATTGAATAAACAGTTACAAACTGGATTCACCGCAGCGGTAGGAACCGTTTCTGCAGGTGTAGAAATAAAAAGAGATGTGGCACAAGGCGCCTACATTGATATTGCTAAAAATAGTACCCAAGCTGTACCTCTGCGTATCGACCGCCTTTTTAATCGTTCAGAAGGTTATGGGGCGTACGTTGTTCCAGCAGTAGCCATTTTAATATTGCAGCAAACGCTATTAATCGGTACGGCTTTATTAATTGGTACTTGGTACGAAAAAAGACGCCAAAATGCCAGTGCGACGGGATGGCTTGGGCGCATACTAGCCCTTAGTATGTGTACGTTCATAATGGGCTGCTTTTATTATGGCTGGGTGTTTTCAATACAAAACTATCCTCGAGGTCACAATATGCTAGGTAGTTTATTATTTATGGGTATATATACCGTAACTGTTGCTACTGCTGGCAGCTTATTTGGTATGTGGTTCAAACAGCGTGAACGTAGCATGCAAATTTTGATATTTAGCTCCTTGCCTATGTTCTTTTTGAGCGGTTATCCTTGGCCAGTTAGTCAGCTTCCAGAACCTTTGCAGTATATACGCTGGCTGTTTCCATCCACCTCAGGTATGAATGCATCGGTACAACTCAATCAGATGGGAGCGTCATTAAGTCAAGTCAGTTATTATTTATACCATCTGGTTGCGCTTGGTCTCATTACCTACATACTGCTCATTTGGGTACAAAATCGTCAATTAAAGCGTGTTCGAAAACTCTGATTTGATACATTTTATCTAAAAATACCCTGTACTTCTGAGTCGCCTTAATTGCGAATCTTATCAGATTGTCTTACTTATTTATTATTCATTCGTTTATACAATCTTCACTATCTTTTCATTGTTAGCACATATCTCTTCCTCTTAACTGATTTAACATGTTTAAAAGCATTAATAAATTAGTCAGAATTAAATCAGCAAGAGGAATGTACAATGCAAAAAACACTATTTATCAAATTATCGATTATCGCAGGATTGTGTCTTATCTTTGCGGTCGGATTGACCATGATCCGATCATTGATATTAGAAAGACAGAACTATTCAGAAAGTGTTATAACCGAAATAGCCGAACAACATGTTAACCCCCAACAAGTAATCAATCCTTTTATTGCAGTACCAATTACCATAACGCCATTATGTAATACGAATAACCCAGGCCCCATAATCAACGCAGCACAAAATACTAGTAATGTCGAGACTACCCCTACCTACAAATGCCAGTCTCCTTATACCAGTATCGTGACTTTATTTGCCTCTCAAACTACCGCTAAACAACATCTAGAGGTTAGTACAGATACCTATAAGCGGGGTATATATAACGCCATCAGCTATACAGGCGATTTAAAGTTCAACCAATCTTATGGCCAAAATACTCCAAGGGCATTAGATTCAAACACTTCAAATAAAGCATCTTTGCTACCCTCTCCACAAGATTCAACCTCTAAAAGTAAAGCCATTCATTGGAATCAAGCCAAATTAATCATACCGGTGTCAGATTTGCGCGGTGTAGCGACATTACCAACAGTGACAATTGACGATACTAAAATAAAAGCGACCTACCCACAGTCCAACTTATTAAACAATCTTAACTATGTCGAAGTGGCCCTACCCTCAACGATAACAAACAAGATTAAAAACGGTAATTTAAGCATTATTCCTGATGCCATAATGAATACATATACTGATACTGATACTGATACTGATGCTACTAATACTACCTCATTACAAACGCCTCTGGAATCGGGCCGTTTAGCCAACAGGGACAGTAATATTAATCCGACCTTTAAAGTTTCGATTGAATTGCCTTTAGCGGGTATTAGTACATTAAATACCATACCTACGGGAGAAAACTTCGAACTTGCTGTCGTGAGTAACTGGCATTCCCCTAATTTTATCGGACAAGCTTTGCCTAATACAAAAAAGATTTCGAATAACGGCTTTACAGCAAACTGGCAAAATCAATATTTAACTATAGCCAACAATCAACATTTATCGGCTTGTTTTGAAGAGCTGAGCATTAATAGCTGTTATATAAATGTTGACGCACCGCTAAGCTCAATCAAATATAAAGAGGATTTACGCTACACGGATGAAGCAAGTGCAGCTAATCAAAATGATGGCAAACTCATTAACTTGAGCGGGTTTAGCGTTAATTTCGCAGAGCCAAACGACGTGTATTTGCAAACTGAACGTACTATGAAGTATGCATTACTATTGATATTGGTATCTTTTGGCACTTTCTTCTTATTTGAAGTCATCAAATCTAGTCGAATTCATCCCATTCAATACTTACTAGTCGGAAGCGCACTCGTCACTTTTTATGTGTTACTCCTACCTTTAGCTGAGCAAATCGCTTTTTGGATGGCATATACTGCTGCTGCATCTGCATGTGTGGGTTTAATAGGTTGGTATTCTTATTATCTATTAGGTAGCGCAAAACGTGCCTTACTATTTACTGCCATACTTGGAGGTCTGTATGCAGCATTCTACGGCATATTGACGACCAAAGACTTAAATCTCTTACTGGGTGCAGTATTCTGCTTCGTTATACTAGCAAGTGTAATGATCATGACTCGTAAAATTGATTGGTACAAGATTGCCTAACTTATATTTAATTTAAAGAATAATTCGTTGTGAGCTGTCACTATATATATTTAAACAAAGTGATGGCTCAAACAAGCCTTAAAGATCACTCATTTTACAAAGGAGATATGATGTATATATCTGAACAATTAACTACCCTTTCACAAGTTAAAGAACCCTCTGCTTCATCTAATAACTTAATAAATTTTAATCAAACCAATTCTTATTACTTTATAAAGCCTACAAAACATCTAACACTCGAGTCAAACAACTGGATTGGTTATAGTCGTAACCAATGTATAATAACCGCCTCTAATTATGGTGTTAGTACCACCTCTTTTGCACATTACTTGTATTTAGTAGAATTAAATTTACTTTTATCGTTTAAAAAGCAGCATTGTATTTCTGTTGATAAAATCTAACTTAATTGACGACAGTCATCGACTTGCATTAAACAAATTTAAATATTAGGGTTTTAAACTATAATTTTAATGCGTAATATATAGAAGCGTTTGCTTAAACAAGTTTGAGTGAATGAGAAAGGTTCGACACTAACAATAATAACTTAATAAATTTAAATGGAGACAAATCTATGATCAAAAATACATTTGTAAAAGCTGCTTTAGGATTAGCAACAATCACTATGATCGGTGCTTGTACAAGTACAATTCAACATACCCCAAATCATACCACTTCAATGACGAACGATGCTCATCCTGCCTGGTCTTATACAGGTAGTACAGCACCAGATTATTGGGGTGATATACACGGTAATGAGCTATGTAAAGCAGGTGTTGAACAATCACCTATCAATATTACAACTGCCAAGAAATCTGAAATGACAGCGCCTATGTCTAGGTTTGTACCATCAAACATTGAAATTTTGAATAATGGGCATACAGTTGTATATACACCACAAAATAATTTGAATGTTACTGTAATTGATAATGAAAAATATACGCTAAAACAGTTCCACTTTCATACCCCAAGCGAACATCAAATATCTGGATTAAACTACCCAGGTGAATTACATTTTGTGCATGCCAATTCAAAAGGTGAGTTAGCAGTATTAGGCGTTATGCTAAACCCTAGTTCTCCTGTTGAAACTACTTTAGGTCAACTATTAATAAATAGTGCCGCAGCCACTGATAAAAACACATTATATTTGCAACAGGGTTTTCAAGTATCATCTCTATTGCCAAATGATGCCTCATATTTTAGCTATGAAGGTTCATTAACTACCCCGCCTTGCTCTGAAAAGGTCAAATGGTTTGTAGCTTCACAACCTATTGCTGTATCGCAAAATGAAATAAGAATGATGAAGAAACTTTATGATGGTAACTATAGACCTGTACAACCTCTTCAAAATCGCGAAGTTAAATTCGTTCAGTAGTTAAATTTAAATAATATTTGATACAAACAAAAGCCCCCTGCACATGCGTACAGGGGGTTTTTAAGGAATAGGGAGCTGACGATGACCTACTCTCACATGGGCGGACCCACACTACCATTGGCGCTACGATGTTTCACTTCTGAGTTCGAGAAGGGATCAGGTGGTTCCATCGTGCTATTGTCGTCAGCAAAGGGGGTATAGATATGAGTTATTGTATTGAACCTGAATCAAGTCACTTATATAAGTGATATAAATAATCAAATATATAAATAATTATCAGGTGATATCGAAATAATTGGCTGATATACAACTTTAAAACCACTTGGGTGTTGTATGGTCAAGCCGATCGAGCAATTAGTACAGGTTAGCTACACACATCACTGCGCTTCCACACCCTGCCTATCAACGTTGTAGTCTACAACGACTCTTAAGGGAAATCTAATCTTGAGGTTGGCTTCCCGCTTAGATGCTTTCAGCGGTTATCCAATCCGAACGTAGCTACCGGGCAATGCCATTGGCATGACAACCCGAACACCAGCGGTTCGTCCACTCTGGTCCTCTCGTACTAGGAGCAGATCCTCTCAAATTTCCAACGCCCACGGTAGATAGGGACCGAACTGTCTCACGACGTTCTAAACCCAGCTCGCGTACCTCTTTAAATGGCGAACAGCCATACCCTTAGGACCTGCTTCAGCCCTAGGATGAGATGAGCCGACATCGAGGTGCCAAACACCGCCGTCGATATGAACTCTTGGGCGGTATCAGCCTGTTATCCCCAGAGTACCTTTTATCCGTTGAGCGATGGCCCTTCCATACAGAACCACCGGATCACTAAGACCTACTTTCGTACCTGCTCGACTTGTGGGTCTCGCAGTTAAGCGCGCTTTTGCCTTTATACTCTTTGAACGATTTCCGACCGTTCTGAGCGCACCTTCGTACTCCTCCGTTACTCTTTAGGAGGAGACCGCCCCAGTCAAACTACCCACCATACATTGTCCTCGGTATTGTTATACCTGAGTTAGAACCTCAACATGACCAGGGTGGTATTTCAAGGTTGGCTCCACAAATACTGGCGTATCTGCTTCAAAGCCTCCCACCTATCCTGCACAAGTCAGGTCAAAGTTCAATGTAAAGCTGTAGTAAAGGTTCACGGGGTCTTTCCGTCTAGCCGCGGGTACACAGCATCTTCACTGCGATTTCGATTTCACTGAGTCTCTGCTGGAGACAGCGCTGCCATCATTATGCCATTCGTGCAGGTCGGAACTTACCCGACAAGGAATTTCGCTACCTTAGGACCGTTATAGTTACGGCCGCCGTTTACTGGGGCTTCGATCAAGAGCTTCGCCTTACGGCTTACCCCATCAATTAACCTTCCAGCACCGGGCAGGCATCACACCCTATACGTCCACTTTCGTGTTTGCAGAGTGCTGTGTTTTTAATAAACAGTTGCAGCAGCCTGGTATCTGCGACTGCTAATAGCTTACGGGGCAAGCCCTTCACCATCAGCAGCGTACCTTCTCCCGAAGTTACGGTACCATTTTGCCTAGTTCCTTCAGCAGAGTTCTCTCAAGCGCCTTGGTATTCTCTACCTGATCACCTGTGTCGGTTTAGGGTACGATTCGTTTATGACTAAGTTTAGAAGCTTTTCCTGGAAGCATGGTATAGACCGCTTCGCTGTACAAGTACAGCTTGCTATCAGATCTCAGCATTAATAGCCCGGATTTACCTAAGCCATCTGCCTACATCCTTTCACCTGGACAACCATCGCCAGGCCGGTATAACCTTCTCCGTCCCTCCATCACATCATAAACAAGTATCGGAATATTAACCGATTTCCCATCGACTACGCCTTTCGGCCTCGCCTTAGGGGTCGACTCACCCAGCCCCGATTAACGTTGGACTGGAACCCTTGATCTTCCGGCGTGGATGCTTTTCACACCCATTATCGTTACTCACGTCAGCATTCGCTCTTGTGATACCTCCAGCATGCCTTACAACACACCTTCTCAGGCTTACACAACGCTCCCCTACCACTTGAAACAATTTTCAAATCCGCAGCTTCGGCTCCTAGTTTGAGCCCCGTTACATCTTCCGCGCGGGCCGACTCGACTAGTGAGCTATTACGCTTTCTTTAAAGGATGGCTGCTTCTAAGCCAACCTCCTAGCTGTCTATGCCTTCCCACTTCGTTTCCCACTTAACTAGGAATTTGGGGCCTTAGCTGGCGGTCTGGGTTGTTTCCCTCTCCACGATGGACGTTAGCACCCACCGTGTGTCTCCCGGATATCACTCATCGGTATTCGGAGTTTGCATCGGTTTGGTAAGTCGGTATGACCCCCTAGCCGAAACAGTGCTCTACCCCCAATGGTGTTCGTCCGAGGCGCTACCTAAATAGCTTTCGGGGAGAACCAGCTATCACCGAGTTTGATTAGCCTTTCACCCCTATCCACAAGTCATCCCCTGGCTTTTCAACGACAGTGGGTTCGGTCCTCCGGTGCCTGTTACGGCACTTTCAACCTGCTCATGGATAGATCACTCGGTTTCGGGTCTATACCCCGCAACTAAACGCCCTATTAAGACTCGGTTTCCCTACGGCTCCCCTAATTGGTTAACCTCGCTACAGAATATAAGTCGCTGACCCATTATACAAAAGGTACGCGGTCACCCCACAAGGAGGCTCCCACTGCTTGTACGCACACGGTTTCAGGTTCTATTTCACTCCCCTCACAGGGGTTCTTTTCGCCTTTCCCTCACGGTACTGGTTCACTATCGGTCAGTCAGGAGTATTTAGCCTTGGAGGATGGTCCCCCCATCTTCATACAGGATTTCTCGTGTCCCGCACTACTTAATATGCTTCATCTAGAATTTCGACTACGGGACTATCACCCACTATGGTCAGATTTCCCACTCTGTTCGTCTATTCTAAAATCCGTCGGCTCCTCCCCGTTCGCTCGCCGCTACTAGGGGAATCTCTTTTGATGTCTTTTCCTAAGGGTACTGAGATGTTTCACTTCCCCTCGTTCGCCTACCAGTAAACTGGTATACCTAGCTTACGCTAAGTGGGTTTCCCCATTCAGAAATCTCCGGATCACAGGATATTGCCGCCTCCCCGAAGCTTATCGCAGGCTGTCACGTCTTTCTTCGCCTCTGACTGCCAAGGCATCCACCATGTGCGCTTAATTACTTGACCATACAACCCCAAAGGGTCTTTGTCAGCAATTATAACGATATCACCTTGATAATTTACGCTTGATTCAGTTCTCTTATTACTTTATTACGTTTATAACCAACCCCTTGGGATAACAGCAATACTATACTAGCTATTGACGTTAAAGAGGGTGATTAAAGGCTAGCAGATGGCTCAGTGATGATTCACCTGCTAACCGGATATTACAACTCATATCTATGTTTTTAAATAATAATGACCTCTTCATCAGAGTGTCATGTTGTTTCTGTATAAAACAGAAGTAAGGAATCGCTTTACTGATCGCTTAGTTCTGGTTTATCTATCGATGCTCTAATAAGTGGTGGAGCCAAACGGAGTCGAACCGTTGACCTCCTGCGTGCAAGGCAGGCGCTCTACCAACTGAGCTATGGCCCCTGAGAAGCGTGTAAAAAAAGCACCGCTTTTTTAGCTTCGCAAGAGAAATTTCCTTAAAGGGAAATTTCTAGAAGCCTTGTACTTTCCAAGATCTCATATGGTGGGTCTGATAAGACTTGAACTTATGACCCCCGCGTTATCAACACGGTGCTCTAACCAGCTGAGCTACAGACCCTGAAGAGCTTGCTAAAACTAAAGAACAACTTGTTGTGAATTCTTGCTGACCGAATGCCGTTTATAAGGAGGTGA
>NZ_JBXYJG010000031.1:0-14384 GCF_057396255.1 Psychrobacter sp. CX21
GCCAATTATTTCGATATCACCTGATAATTACTTATATATTTGATTATTTATATCACTTATATACAGTGAATTGATTCAGGTTCATTACAATAACTCATATCTATACCCCCTTTGCTGACGACAATAGCACGTTGGAACCACCTGATCCCTTCTCGAACTCAGAAGTGAAACATCGTTGCGCCAATGGTAGTGTGGGTCCGCCCATGTGAGAGTAGGTCATCGTCAGCTCCCTATACCCTAAAAGCCCCCTGTACTTATGTATAGGGGGCTTTTTTTTGGCTGGGGTTTAACGAATATACTTTGACTTTAAGTATTGTTATCTTTTTATTACTCTAATAGTTCTCTATGTCTGGTATTACAAACGAGAATTAATGGCTTTTTATACCTTCATATAGTCGGTTGAATTTAATTCTGCTACAAGGCGACCGAACCCAGAAAGTACACTCAGTACGTCTAGGGCGGTCACACCGTAGTAGGTTTAAAGTGAATGGACTATAGGTAAAAATCTACTATTCACTCAATGGTAAAACAACTTCAATACTTAATCCGTCACTATTATCTATACGATTAAATGCCAGAATTTGTCCATGATGCGCAGAGATGACGGCATGCGCAATTGACAGTCCGAGTCCATAGCCTGTAGATTTCGTCTCTATAGGTTCAGAACTACCACTTTTAACTGAATTGCGACTACGTGCATTGTCTAAACGAACAAAGGGCTGAAAAATACGCTCTAAGTCTGTTGAATCATTGATACCTGAACCCGTATCAGTGACGGTAACTTTTAAAGTGTTCTTATTGTCGCGGATAGATACATTATCTACAGATATACCTACTTCACTATTTAATCTGGTGTGTTCGAAGGCGTTGCGTATAATATTTTCAAATGCGCTATATAGCTGTTCATAATTACCAATCACGCTAAATGTACTAGGTCTGCTCTCGTCTACATTCAGTATCCAACGCCAATTCACTTGTTTATGCTGAAACTCGAAGCTAACATCCTTCCTAATACTTTCCAATATTTCAAGAATATCAATATTTTCAATATCATCTTTATTTAGACGTTTATCGTCCATCTGTAGTGACTGAATATGAATGATTTGGTCTATCAGGTGATTCATGCGCCCAGATTCTTTATCAATACGTTCTAAATAGCGTTTCGCTTCAGGCGCAAAATCAAGAGCCAATTCGGTAGCAACATCTAAACGGGCTAGGGGTGAACGAAGTTCATGCGAAATATCACTTAGTATCCGCTTACGTGCCTTTTCACTTTTATCTAAGCGTTCAGATAGCTGCGCCACTTCTCTTGCAAGCACACCCAATTCGTCATCACCAAATTGGGTTAACTCAGTATTATTCTCATAACTACCCTCACTTATATGATGTACTGCGTGCTGCAACTTACGAATACGATTGGTCAACGTCCGGCTTAACCAATAACATGCGAGCATACTGAGTAATAAAGTAAGCGTTATACGTAGTCCAGTATAATTGCGCTGAGATGATCTAATTTCACGTAATGGTAATCTTGGTTGTAATTGAACAGTATAGCTTCGACCATTTGGTGCAAGCGCTGTCGTGTCAGCAAGTTGTGGATAGCTGTCTTCATTAACACTAATTTGTTGCCACACTCTTGAAACTTCAGTATGGCGATTATCTTGTCTATTACTTTTATTAGTTATCTTATCTGGAGGTGGTAAAGGTTGATAGTTTAACGGTCTTGGACGTCTAAATGGTATCAGATTACCTTGATCATCAAGAATACGAACTTGCTCCATTAACATTCTATCTTGATGATAACGTTGACGGATGCTATTAAACTCTCCTTTTTCTATTAAAGCACTAATTTCCTCACGTACCGTTAATAAATGCGTCACCTGTTCTTGCATAAGGTTATTAATTTGTTTGTTATTTAACCATCGCTCAATACCTACTGAGAGCGTTGAGGTAATCAGCAACATCAGTAATAAACTTAAAAATAAACGCCAAAAAAGGGTAAACCGTGGAATAGATATTGTCATAATACTAACTGATACCCTTTACCGCGAATGGCCTTAATTGGCTCGTCATGATAAGGTTGTAACTTTTTGCGCAAACGCGAAATATGCACATCTAAACTGCGGTCAAAGGGTTGTAGCTCTCGTTGCAATACCGTCTGTGACAGCCACTCTTTACTGGCTACATTACTCTGCATCCGTACCAACGCTACTAATAAATCAAACTCAGTACCCGTTACTGCCAGTTCATTGCCATCGATTCGGCAGATACGGTGTGATTGATCAAGATGTAACCTATCGTGGCTAAGCGGCAGGGCGTCGACGGTAGGTGTTTTATTACGTTTAATCACTGCATTGATACGAGCAAGTAACTCACGAGGGTTACAAGGTTTAGAGATATAATCGTCTGCGCCAAGCTCAAGACCAATAATTCTATCGATTTCATCGCCTTTTGCGGTGAGCATAATTACTGGTATTTGGATAATAGACGGCAGTTGACGCAAAACACTTAGGCCGTCAATTTTTGGCATCATTATATCTAACACCAACAAATCATATTTGGGTTGATGAGACGTATTATGTAATTTCTGTAATACTTCTTCACCATCATAAGCGCAATCGCAAGTTATCCCATGATTGGTTAAATACTCCTGTAGTAAGTCGGTTAACTCTTTATCGTCATCACCCAATAAAACATATGTCATAAGTCACTCATTCGAGTCAGTAAAATCTATTATAATTACTTGTTTAAATCATAACGAGGTATGAGTAAGCAAGCAACCAAATCGGTAGACCTAGAAGCAATTGTTACCTTTCTTAATGTTTCATCAAAGTATGCAATGTTTGTCTTCGCTATTATTTGTTATGTGGATACAGCGGAAGCGCTTATCTGCTTATCGAATCAACTTTAAAATAAATCTAGTAAAGAATAGGAAGACAAACATGAAGAAATTTGCAATGAGTTCACTATTGGCGTTATCAAGCACCCTAGCAGTTGTCGGCATAAGTCAAGCAAATGTTGTTGATTACTCAACAGCTATAGCTAGTACGATGCAGCAAGAAAATGTGAAAGGTAAAGACTTGCGTCACCACCACGGACATAAAGGTTTTGGTAAGCAACGAGGTGTCATGGCACAGCTTGACTTGACCGATGCTCAACAACAGCAAATTGATACCATCAAACAAGCACAGCGTACTAAGCGTCAAAACGAACGTGCAACCCGTCAAGCTGAGCGTCAACAGTATCGTGCCCGAATGCAAACTTTAATGAATAGCAAAACCTTGAATACAGCAGCCCTTAATAGACTTGCAAATGAGCATGCCGAGCAAGCGAAAGAGCGTTTTATAGAACAAGCACAAACTAAACATGCCATTGCTCAGGTGTTAACTGCAGAGCAAAGAGCACAGCTAGAGCAGCAACATGAACAGCGCGGCGTGCGCGCTGGAAATGGAGAACGTCCTATGGGTAAACGTGATATGGGTTTATAAAATGGAGTGAAGAGGAAGTAACCGCCCATCAGTAAGATTGATTGAAAGTCATTCATTTATAAGCTGTTATTCAAAACGCTAGTATGAAATAAGCTTTTTACAGGTTTAATCGACAGTGATTGATACTTGCAATTTAATTAAACTGACGGTGCTATTAATTAGGGACACGCCCTAGACTTTGACAAGCGTTGCATTTATTTAATGCAACGCTTTTTGTTTTACCGAGAGCTTAAAGGAAATATTAGTACAAATAAATTTCTTAATTCATTTCTATTTAAACTCATTTCTACTAAAAACATATGAGCTGAACTATAGTTCAGTGACTATAACTATTATGATTCTATACAACCCATCAATAGCACTGTGCTAACTGGTAATGTTAGACTAGAGTTCAACCTCTTTAAAGTTACAATAAAGCAGGTATAGTCAATCCACTTTAAACCTGCTACGGTGTTAACCGCCCTAGATGTACTACTTGTACTATCTGCGGTCGGTCGCCTTGTAGCAGAATTAAATTGAATCGACTATATTATAACTAGGGCGAGTCTTCATTTTTGAAATCAAGACTTGCCCTAGTAGGTGACAAGCCTTAAAGGGCTTATCGCTAAAACGGTTTAAAGAGGGTTCGAATTCGATTTAGAGGCATAAAGGTTGGGGCTATGGCTGTTGATTTTTCTAATACATTAATCGTTGCAATATCGGCAACGGCATTGTTTGATTTAAGCGAAACAGAAATTTATCGTAAAAAACTAATTGAACAGGATCCTGCTACAGCAGCGCAGAAGTTTCGTGAGTATATGCAGCAGAGCGACTTCGATAAAGCGCTCTATCAATCATAGAACTTAATCGAGAACCTCTATTCTAAGACAAAGCAGTACGTAACATGCGATTGCATCTCGCTATGTTAAGCTAGCCAGTCATTTCCTCAGTGCGATTCACTCAGTTTCTTGTATCATTTGACTCAATTGATAACACGCCCTAGCAAATTCATATCATCTTTTTATTGATATAAATAATTAAATTATTTGCCCATAAATAGCTAAATAGGTTAGCTTCTAAAGTCTTTAGATATAATCCTAAAGTAGCTGATGCGTAATGCTGTCCAAGCTAAAAAATAAGCTAAGCCTAACAGACCCCATATCCAATTTAAACTTATTTCAAAGTATTCGATAACTAACTTTGTGCCTCCTACAGCAATTAGCCATAAGCAAATAGCATTGATAAAAACAACAACCCATCCCTTGTCAATCGCTCTCAAATTAAAAGCTATTAAACTTTGCACACCTTCAATACTATTCTTGAACCCCATTATTAATAGCACTGGTAACATCATACCGATGAGTACAACATTATCTGTATAGTTAGTCACCCAAGCATTACCCGATAACCATAAACCCAAACTGCCTATTACCATAAAAACAGCCATACTCAATTCGCATTTTTTACTAAAGTCTCGTGTTTGGCTGAGATAGTTTTTAACGTGTTGTCCAACCATTACGCTACTGGCAATCATAAAAGCGATAGGGATTGAAAATAACAAATCACTAACCGTCAATAGGATCTGATGAGCAGCTAACATATCTTCAGAAACAATAGCAATCATTGATATCAGTGCCGGACCTACAGATACTTCAACAAAATAACTGATACCAATAGGTATCCCGTAAGATAAGAGTATTTTAAAATCAGTTTTATTAGGTATATATGAGTATGGGTTAGACGCATTAAATAGATGCTTTTTTAACTTTGACCCTACTGCCATCAAGACGCAAACCACAACAAACCAGTGCATAAAAACTGTTGAAACAGCAGTAGCATTAACGTTTTGCCATTGCGTACCTGCCCATCCTGCTAGTAATGCATAGTTAATTAAGACTTTAATCGTCAGTCCAATCCATAGCCAAAAGGTTATAACAATAGGTTTGGATATGCCTTGATAAAATGCGCCTAAAACTCTCAATGCCAACGAAGCCGGTACGCCTAAAGCTATAATAATAGTGTAACTGGTTGCTGCCGTCTTTAGTTCTGGACTGATATCTATGTTACCGATAATTAAGACACTTATAGCCAACGCTACCCAAGCAATGGCAGTAATTAAGAGCATTAGCCAGCCACTTTGTATCAATAATCGATAAGCTTTTGTTATGTTTTGACTGCCTATTGCCTCTGCGACAGCATAGCATAATCCTTGTAATACGCCTTTACAGGTTAACAGTACCATAAAGTAAAACGAACCACCTAGCGCCATTGCAGCCACATCGTTAGTGGATAGTTTGGCAAGCATATAGGCATCAATAGCAGGTGCCGCAATAAGAGACATTTGAATCAGCCAAATTGCTAGTGTTTGCGACAATAAATGTTGAGTATTTTGAAGAGTATTATTAGAGCTTTTAAAGCGTGTAGGCATTGTCATTGTGTATAGGTTTGTGGGCAAGTAGGAGACGGCGGTAAATTGATATAGAACACAAAAACTTTAGTTATGTTAGTTAATAGTACAAGCTGAGCCTGCTGAGATAACTTGTACAGAAATATAAACACCTATTGAGTCTAAAAAGCACAAAGCGCCATCTTTATCGACCATCTTCCAATATGAAAATACAGACGCAGGTACGGATGGAGCAATAAACTCTACTGATAAATCAACGATTTCTCCAGTTTTTGTGGTAGGTATACTAATACTGGTTGTTGTTGGTATGAGCTGGAAACAACGATTTCTAGTAAACGGTTTTTGCTCAGAGTGGGCTTGAAATATGTCCGTATCGTCTTGACATTGTAGCCTACGATTTTCCCATACCGTTTGTCCCGTATTCTGTAATCGCCAAGTTTTAGTAAACCGCTCATTGGTACACACAAGGCTACCGTCCGCAATTGTCTCAGATATAAAATGAGAGCAATCTTTTTGTTTATGAAACCAACGCTTTGGTTCCTTTAAGGAATCAACAGGTTTGGCATGACACTCTCTTAATCGATACTTCTCCCATTCCAGCTCAACCAAATATTGCGGATGCACCTGCATGGCAATTGCCAACTTAGTTAGGTTGATTAACGTCGGTGTTGCATCCTTGTCTAGAATTCGATAAAGCGTACTACGTGACATATCCGCACTTTTTGCCAACTTATCTTTGGTTATATTATGTTGGTTACAAAATTGTGCTACGTATTGGGCTAAATCCATCTTTTATTCCTATACCTTCAAAATAGTCGATCATCATTAAACCAAATATTTTCACGCGTGTACTTATCATAGCTTTATCAAACTACTTTAAGCAATCATTAGTTTACATATTAAGGGTTGAAACTTTAGTTACTGGCGTTCTTTCTTATAGTTTGTCCCAGATTTGGGACAAACTATTGTTTGTTTATGTGATATAAAAGATTTAGATGTTTATTGTTTAACTTTAATAACACAAGGGTTTTTATAATGAATAATAAATTAAGACTTACAGCATTGTCTTGTGCTGTACTAATAGGTATGACAGGGTGTTGGTTTGACAAAGATTCTGATGAAACTGTGACTAGTTATAGTGATGTAACTGAAGTTGTTGCCTCTCATAAAGTTGTAGGTCCAGTTAGTAATGCACAGATAAGTCTAACTGATGCACGCTCAAAGTCTGCTCAATTAGAACCTATGAATCTTCTTACTGATGAAGATGGTAAGTTTCAATTTAAGAACTTAGACAGCGTAAACACTGAAGAGTTTTATTTAGTTTCAGCTACAAAAGGTATGCTTCAAGATATTGACGGAGATGGCGTATCAGATAACGCAAACCTGCCAGTTGAAGGAGCTTTAAATGCCTTAGTTAGAGGAGATAAGCTTAAGCAAGCAGGTGTTAATGTAAGCATATTGTCCAATATTGCATGGGAGTATGTAAAACAAAGCTATGATGATTTCTCAGATGAGGATATTGAAAGGAGGCTAGCAGATATTGCTAACATACTTTTTTTGGCTGATATTACTAATGACGGATTGATAGATAATGAGGATATCTTATCTTTTGATCCCACTAATACTACTCATTTAGAAGCATTGGCTATTGATTACAAATATTTATTCACTAAGCAAGAAGATGAGTCTTCCATTATAGATGCTTATGCAGAAGGTGATAATGAAAAACTAGTTGAGCTTCTTGAAAGCTCTTTAGGCAGTGTTATAACACGTTATCCTGATAGAGACTCACGTAGTAATCAAGTTAAAATTGAGGTCTTACCCTTAGGTAAAGGGAATGTTTCAACATCTGATAAAAAAATTGAATTTAAGTCTGATGGGTCAATTCAAGATCTATATGAGTTTTATGAAAAAAGCGATGACATGATAACTATTACTGCTATGCCTGATTCAGATACTGAAATTCTTGATTGGGATGGTTGCGAAATAGTTTCTGCTGACAAGACAGAGTGTCAAGTAAGTAAAAATGAAAGTCATCAAGTTATACCCGCTTTTGGTTATAAGGAAACTAAAATAGTTGATAACCTTGTAGACTTGAGTTTAGCAGAA
Organism: Psychrobacter sp. CX21; assembly: GCF_057396255.1. NCBI lineage: Bacteria > Pseudomonadati > Pseudomonadota > Gammaproteobacteria > Moraxellales > Moraxellaceae > Psychrobacter > Psychrobacter sp. CX21. Next base: position 7,984 of record NZ_JBXYJG010000031.1, read on the forward strand.
GCAGCCTTAGAAGGTGATAGTACAATATACGTTACTGTAAATTACAAGGACGAAGACTTAGTAAATAGAATGCAAAACCTCAAAGCTGGAGATTATGTTGTTGGGTCAAGTGGAGATGGTTTTCTACGTGAAGTTATTAATGTTGAAGTTGTAAGTGACTATAAATACACCTTACAAACAACTGAAGCTGGACTGGATGATGTGATACTGCAAGGTACTGCATTTATTTCAGAACCAATAACTCCACAGAATGTTCCTGAAAGTTTGTTTGGGAATAGTGAATTATCGGGTGTAGATGTAAACTATACTCGAAATGAGACACAAAACAGTACTTTTGGAAGCAATAAAGTTATTGAAGGTGAGAAATTTAGTAATATTGAGGGTGTTACGTTAATTAAACCAGAAAGTACAACACAGACAGATTTTAAAATTCAGATAGGTAGACCTATTGAAGAAGAAGCTAATATAAACTATGCGAGAAATAGTGATCATAAAATTGACTTTTTAAAACCTGTAGCAGAAGTAACTATTTATGAAAATAAGGAGAAAAATATTTCTATCAAAGCCAAAGGAGAGATAGGTTTTTCTTTAGAGAATCTTTTTGGTATGAGTTATGGCTTTGGTGGTATTGAGGGTTTAAGCGATGTAGTAGAGTTGTCAGCCAACGAAGCCCTTACTATTACTGTAGAGGGGGCGCATGATATTAAAGAAATATGTAAAGCTTTGAAAGACTCTCCTAACTGTAACAAGATAATGATAGGTTCAATATCTAAGAAAACAGTCTATATGGCTGGAGTACTTCCTGTTGTTATTGTCAATCAAATTGATTTGTGGGTAGGATTAGACGGTAAGATTAGTGCATCAATTACTAATGGTCTGACTATGGAGCAAAAATTACGCGCAGGATTTATGTGGAACAAAGGATATGGCTTTAAAGAAGTGATAGGCGCAAGTCACGAAGAGAGCTTGGATATTATTCCAAATAGCATCGACTACACTGGAGAGTTAATACCATTCGTGACAGTCGATTCAAGTATGAAATTTTATGGCTATCCTGGATTAGCCATACCCAAAAAACTGTATGTCAGAGGAACAGCAAAATCTAGTATAGATAATGTACTCTTTAAAGATGGTAAAATGTGTAGGGGTGGTACTAACTTTACTGCTTCGGTAGGTGCATCAGCCCATCCTCAGTTTGTTTTTGGTGGTGATGGTAAAAAACATAATAAGCTGTCATCTAAGATAAACGATATATTTAAAACTTTAAATTTTAAAATACAGCTTTTTGACATTCCGTTTTATAGTAAGAATTTTGGAGGAAGTTGTGAGGAGGTTAAGTCTCCAGCTAGAATATCGGTAAATGGAGGATTTATAAACGAAGAGGTAACAAGAGGGTATGTGGTAAATCAAGACTATACTATATCAAATACAGGTGGCGAGCCTTTAAGCTGGAGAGTTAATTACAAACCTAATGAGGCAATAAAGGTATCTAAGGAAAATGGTACTTTAAAGAATGGCGAAAGTGAAAAAATTACAGTTGAAATTGACACTTCGGTTATTAAAGAGTTTGATGTTTACGAAAATCAATTAGAATTTGTCAACTATTCTGACAGTGTTAAGTCATATCTATTTGGTGGTTTTGAATGGTTTAATGACCTCATCACTGGTAATACTTCAAGAGATATAAAAGTTGTTTCTCTACCAGAACAATCTGATGTAGATACGCCGGAAAATGTCAGTATTGATTTGGTTAAGCCGACAATCGCAAAATTAGTATGGGGCTACCCTACAGATTCAAAGTTTGTGAAGGATATCAAAGGTTTTAATGTGTATATTAGAAATACTGATTTAAATACTGAATGGGAAATTCTCAGGGGTATCAATGATATCAAGATTGGAGAGCTACTTATTCCAAATCTCTTAACTAATACGAATTATCAAGTTGCTATTGATGCCGTTACGGATCATATAGTTTCTGAACCAGTTATAGTAGATTTAAATGTTCCTTATATTGAGCCTGAGGGTGATTGTCAAGCGTATTTTACAGGCCTGGTAGTAGCGGATAAGTATGATAGGGTAGGTATTTCAGAGGCATACGTCGTAGATGATAACAGTGAATATGTTGGAGCAGGTTTATATCCAAACAATGAACAAGCGTTTCCAAAAGCAGTCGCCAGTACTTTTGATGGGATTGCTATAGCCAAGGGAACTAAAGTGACTATTTGGGAGAATAAAAGCTTTGAAGGAAATATATTATATGAACAAGTCGGACCTGCAGTCATTAACAATCAATTGTGGCAGAACGATTATAGATACGCTCCAATTGTTGAAAGAGACTGGAAGCAAGAATTACAGTTAGAGTTTCCTCAAACAGTCAGAACGTGGAGTGAATCGAATATGCATAATTGGTCATATGGTTCATTAAAAGTAGAGTGTGGTTACTAGGTAAGCTTGCTATAAGTTTGTTCCTTTCAATAGCTTCAGGTTGATTGATTCAATCTGAAGCTTTTAAGTCATGTATATCAAACTAGGTGTAATACTTATGCTTTCATTACAATTACGACTTATTATAATACTGACTTTCAGTACGATGATTTTCGCTTGTGGAAATGATGTATTACCACAATTAGCAGTAAATACGTCTAATCCAGTCACTACCGATAAAAAATCTTATGTCGAAATACCTATAATCGACATTACTATTCCAAAACCTGAACAAACTAATCATATAGAGTCGTCTTTAATAATAGATGGCGATACTACTTCTAGGATAGGTAAGCAAGTTGCGATAGTGGCGTATCTAGATGATGACGAAGTTGAAAGTTATCGGTGGCAACAAATTTTGGGTCCTTCAGTAAAACTCTCTTCTTACAGGCAAGGGGTAGCTACCTTTGTACCCGAAAAAATTGGCGATTACGAGTTTAAAGTAACGGTAATATCTACTACAGGAGAACAGTTTGAAAAAAATGTATTTGTAACTATCAATCAAGCTTCAACACATAAACTTGAGCTATTACGGGATAGAACCATACGTGGAGGACGGAACTTTGTCATGCATCTGCCAGAAGATGTAGAGTTAGATGACATTAGTATTGAGTCAAGCGACAACGAATTAAGTATCGCTATTAATATAGACAAAGATGAACGGAAGGCCTATATAAGAGTGCCTAAGGTCACATCGACTAAGCTAGTTACATTACAGCTTAAGCAAAATCAAAATATAGTCGATCAAGCTTATGTCCTAATAGAAAAAAACGATCCTATAACGAGTTCATATTTCTGTGATGGTACAGGGGTATATTGTGCGACAACTGAGCCATTGAGTAGAGTGTTAGTTTATAAGCCTAATAGCGCCTACGCTTCAGTTTTAGAAAAATGTACATTTTCAAATACGCTCAATAGAAAAGACTTATGTACAGTAGGTACATTACCGCCTTTAGGTACCTATGATCAGGAAGTCACTCATTCTGATATTCTAGATAGGTTAGTAGTAAATGAAGAATGGATGGGTAAAAGGTTTGAAAGTTTTTTAGCAGAGATGGATAAAAGCGGGGATTTCAAGAAGCTTTTCGGTTCAGTCACTTCGGTGGTTATATCGGATAATATTGAAGTACCTTTTTATTGGGCATTGACTGGTGCTATTTATTTATCACCTTACGACTTATATCAGGGACAACTAGAGTACCTTAGTCTAGCAGATTCTTACGACTATCATGCCTATATAGCACGGGACACGTCTACAAGTTTCTTATGGCGCTATAAGCAGGATAACGTAGATATATCGCTATCTGATAAAGCGAATAGAGATATAAAACATATATACCTAAATTTGGCGACCTTGTTATATCACGAATTAGCCCATGCTAATGACTTTTATCCGTATATTCAGCTTAATAATATGGATGAAAGTAAAGCTCTTATCGATAATATTGATAATTATAGTTTAATGACCTCTTATATGCTGAGTCAGCAATATCCTTTAAATTCTCAAACGATCGAATCTTTAGCTAAGCATAGCTTCCAAGGACAAACAATATCAGCGAATGTTCTAAATGAACACCCTCAAACTATTGCTGATGCTTTTATGAATGACGGTGCTAACGATTTGTATAATTATGTGAATGAAAGAGAAGATATGGCAATGTTATTTGAAGAAACGATGATGAAGTTTAGGTTTAATTTAGATAGAGAAGTTAAAATCATAGATAGTAGTACACAGGAGTTGATAAGAGGAGAACGGAATAGAATTTTTAATGATTATGTGTCTATAAGAGCTTTGTCAGTAGCACAGAATATAATGCCTGAGCATTCGGGTGAATTTTACGAGTTTTTTAGTCGAGATGATAATAGTCGTTCAGAGCCTTATTAAAGGTATTTAATTGAATACAATAGACCTACATAGCCTTAAAAATCATACTTAGACTATTTAAATAGATATTCTTCATCGCAATATATTAACTTTAAACTATAAAAAGACCCCCATACCCACTTAGAAGTAACTTTCTAATGCAAGCTACGTACGCAAGCCATTCTTTTAATATATTTATCGTAGTCTATGAATAGCGCTACTTATAGGAGTAATGTTAGACTGCGTTGAATAGATTTTAAAATAGTTATGTAGTTTAAGACGATGTGCGAGTTAGCTTGCTAAACATACTCAAACGCCAAATATAGTAAATAACAACATAACTGTTCAAAAGTGAGTCAAATGTACTTATAGGTTGGGGCTATGGCTGTTGATTTTTCTAATACATTAATCGTTGCAATATCGGCAACGGCATTGTTTGATTTAAGCGAAACAGAAATTTATCGTAAAAGACTAATTGAACAGGATCCTACTACAGCAGCGCAGAAGTTTCGTGAGTATATGCAGCAGAGGGAAAACGAACCCCTAGAGACGGGCGCAGGGTTTCCGCTCATTCAAGCTATATTAAACCTAAACCAATATCATGTCGACAACAAAACGTACGAGGTCGAATCGCCACTTGTTGAAGTCGTTATCGTATCTAAAACATCACCTGACACTGGTATTAGGGTATTGAATGCCATTCGTGAGCGCAAACTAAATATAACCCGTTCTGCCTTTATTTCAGGTAATGATGTGACGGATTATATTAGAGACTTTAAAGTAGATTTATTTTTAACCACCAACAAAACCGATGCACAAAAAGTGACCGACGCCAATGTCTGTGCTTGTGCCATGGTAATCCTCCCAAAAAATAATAACACCTAAAAGTAGAAACTAACTGCTAAAATACTAGCAGGAGATTTCGACATGAAAAAATCAAGATTTACCGACACACAGATTGTTAACATACTCAAACAAGCAGAACAAGGCGTACCCGTCAGTGACATATTACGTGAACACAATATAAGTCAGAGCACCTTCTATAAATGGAGGAGCAAATACGGTGGTATGGATGCCTCACTCATTACCCGTCTTAAAGAATTAGAAGCTGAGAACGCTCGCTTAAAGAAGATGTACGCTGAAGAGCGTCTAAAATCAGACATCTTACAGGATGCCATGTCAAAAAAGTGGTAGCGCCGTCTAGGCGCAAAGAGCTTGCTGAGCATTACATCAAAGCCAGAGCCATTAGCGTACGCTTGGCCTGTCTGATCTTTAACATCAGCATAACCTGCTATTACTATCAGCCAAAGACAGCGGATGATAATGAGCAAATAGCCAAGCTGTTGATTAATCTGACAAACGACCATAAAAACTGGGGCTTTAAGCTATGCTTTCTATACTTAAGAAATGTACTCAGACTACCTTACAACCATAAGCGTGTTTATCGTATCTACCGTGAGCTTGAATTAAACTTAAGAATAAAGCCTAAACGCCGTATTAAGCGAGACAAACCACAAAAGCTTGCTGTACCAACTCATATCAATCAAAGCTGGAGCATGGACTTTATGCACGATGCTTTAACCGATGGTAGAGCCATTAGACTCTTTAACGTCATTGATGACTTTAATCGTGAAGCATTAACCATAGAGGTCGACTTCTCACTACCAGCTCAAAGAGTCATACGCAGTTTAAATCAGCTAATAGAATGCCGTGGCAAACCTGATCAAATCAGGTGTGATAATGGCCCTGAATATATCAGCAATGATTTAAAAGACTGGGCAACTGAGCAAGGTATTGTTATCGAATACATTGAGCCTGGCAATCCTCAGCAAAATGCTTATGTAGAGCGCTTTAATAAAACAGTTCGTTATGATTGGCTTAATCAGGAGTTGTTTAATAGTTTAGAGCAAGTGAGACAGCAGGCTGAGGCTTGGCTCAATCACTATAATAACGAGAGACCCAATATGGGTAATGGTGGCTTTACGCCGATTCAGAAACTTAATATGGCAGCTTAGTTCTACTTATTTAGTGTTTTAAATATGGGGGTATTTCC
>NZ_JBXYJG010000032.1:0-12816 GCF_057396255.1 Psychrobacter sp. CX21
GAGCCCATCCTGAATTCTGTGTAACTGCAATTTAGATTAAATGCTTACTAACACGCTCATCGAACATAATCATAAATCGATTAAGAGCAGACGTCCAGTTACGGATGGGCATCGACCACTTTTTAGACGCCTGCTGAGTCGCTAGATAAACAACCTTTAACGCCGCTTGATCAGATGGGAATATCTTACGCTTATTCACAGCGGTACGAATCACGCTATTTAATGACTCGATAGCATTGGTCGTATAAATGGCTTTTCTAATGTCTTTCGGGTAATCAAAGAACACGGTTAAGCCCTCCCAATTATTGCGCCAAGAGGTAACCACATGCGGGTATTTATCGCCCCAGATCTCATTAAACTGCTCAAGGCTAGCCTCTGCCAGCTCAAGCGTATCAGCACCATAAACCGCCTTTAAACCAGCCGCTACTTTTTTTCTATCTTTCCATGGTACAAACTTCATAGAGTAACGTACCATATGCACAATACATAGCTGAACCTGTGTGTTTGGATATACCGTATTAATTGCCTCGCTAAAGCCTTTTAAACCATCCACACAGGCAATAAGAATATCTTGAACCCCACGGTTTTGTAGTTCAGTGAGAATACCTAGCCAGAACTTAGCGCCTTCATTCTCCGATAGCCACATACCCAGTAGCTCCTTTTTGCCCTCAAGATTGACGCCTAAGGCCAGATAGATGGCTTTATTAATGATTTGCTTGTCTTGACGTACTTTAACGACAATGCAGTCTAAATATACGATAGGATATAAGCTACTTAGTGGACGATTCTGCCATGCTGTGATGTCATCTATGATGTTGTCAGTAACCCTTGATACGAGACTGGTTGAGATATCAACGTCATAGATATCTTTGATACTCTCAACAATCTCAGTGGTTGTCTGGCCTTTGGCGTAAAACATGATGATTTTATCATCGAGCCCAGTGATACGAGTTTGATGCTTTGCAACCAATACAGGATCAAAGCTTCCTTCACGGTCTCTGGGTGTAGATACTTCAATCTCACCTGTGTCACTGCGCACTGTCTTTTTGGTGTGACCGTTGCGCTTGTTTGGGGTATCCGCCTTTTCATGCTTAGGATAGCCTAGATGCTCTTCCATCTCGGCTTCTAATGCAGTGTCAATAAATGACTGCATGAGCTCTTTTTGAAATGCTTTGATGTCTTCAAAGCTGCCAACGTGTTTGGCCATTTGTTCGGCTAGTTTTTTTAGTTCTGTTTGTTTTGTCATTGCTTATTCTCCTTTACTATGGATTATAAGCAGTTACACAAAGTTTGGGAAAGTCTCGAAAAATGTATTGAAATAAACTTTACTCTATCCATGTTCGAAAAGATTTATAATCCTCCGCAACTTTTTTGACTGCCTCTATAACAGGTACATGACCAATGTCTTGCATCATAATGACTTTGGCTTGTGGAATAATGGTCTTAATATGCTCTGCGGTTTCAGGCTTAATAATGGCATCCTTATCACCCCAAGTCACTAACGTCGGAATATTATGCTCAGCGATGACTTTTGCCCGCTTCTCAACGTTATCATTAGTGATTTGCTCAAGAATTATTGTCTCAAGTGCTCTGTTTGCCTGCCTCTGATCTGCCATTACCACTTTTATAAATCGCGGCATATAAGGCGTTTTATGCATGGTTAATTTAAGCAGTTTATCGATATCTTTATAGCTACTCACCAAGAGCGGATTGTTATCAAGCGTTGCATTTTCTAATGTTGTATTCTCTACAGTGCTTTGAGGTCTTACCGTCCAAAATCCTGCGCTATCTATCAACCACACACTACCCACCTCATCTGGATACATCGCCCCATACGCCACAGCGATAGCACCGCCCATCGAATTACCACCAATATGCAAATCTGAGGTTAATCCCTTCGCGTGCATCAACTCATGCAGTCGCTTAGCTTGTGCATCGGAATGATAGTCTGCATCCATTGGCTTATCCGAGTCCCCAAAGCCTAATAAATCAGGAATAATCACATGATACTCATCAAATTTTTTGGAGATTCGGATAAAGTTAAACATACTTCCGCCAAAGCCATGTATCAGTAGCAGCGGCTCACCTTTGGGCTTGCCTGCTTTACCTAAATCGGAGCGACTTTCGGCATAAACTAAGGTGTCTCCGGATGTGAGCTTAAACGACTTGAGCTCTAAATTTGCTTGATGACGCGCTAGATCCATTAGTTTATTGGTAGCGACTCTAGTGACAGCGTTAGATGAGGTAGAACGCAAAGCTGACAAGCCTAACGCTACGGGAATGGCAGCAAGTGCAAATTTTTTATTCAACAAACGGTTCAATATAGCCATTTAAGATCCTTAAATAGTATCTGCTAGAAATAATAGCGCGTTATAGTCAGTCTCCATACTATCATATAGCTTGAATTTGGACGCTTCGTTGATGAAAGCGCTTTAAAATTGACAAGATATGAGTCAAAAATCATCAAACCAATTATTTAGATAACTGATATAGTAAATGTTAAGATCCAAACAAAACATATTGTATATCACCCAAACCCTTCTTTTAAGAATACAGAGACAAAGTTGACAACATGATGCAAACTCTAAATAAACCCTTTGGCTTTATAAATAAAATGTATCAAAAAGCCCTTATTGTACTTACTATTATACTGCTGCCAGAGGCTCAAGCTTTTATGGGTTGTCATCTTAATAAAGGTCATGAGCTTCCTGAAAACGTATCATTGACATGGTTTTGTACTTTTACGCATGAATTGGCTTCAGCAGTGCATGTACCCACAAACAAATATGGAGCGGTTAACCGTCAAGGTATTCCCGTGATACCTTTCGAATATGATTCTCCTGTCAGTTTTAGCCATGGTAGGTCGCTCGTTCAAAAAGGTGATAAATGGTTAATTATTGACACCAATAACAATGAGATAGCTACATTCGACTTTCAAGATGCTCATAATTTTAGATCCATAGGATTGGGACTGTTCAAAGAAAATGGCAAGTGGGGCGTTATTAATACTAAAGGTGAAAAGATTGTAGAGCCAAAATTCGACAGCTTCGTCAATGGTTTTGGCTATCCGAGCCTGAATGAAGAAGTCGTTGCTATATTCGAATTAGATGGTAAACAAGGTGTAATCAATAGGACGGGCATCATCATTGTAGAACCTATATTTGATGATATTCAGCCTCATGAAAACGTGATGTTGGTTTATAAAAACGAAAAAATGGGTATTTATGGTTATGATGGACAAATGATTCAACCCGTCGAGTTTGAACCTGGTATAGGATTTTATTCAGACTCTATATGGCCAGACGAAAACGGAATGATTGTTGTAAGAGACGATAAAGTAGGTGCCGTAAATCGAAAAGGTAGTATGGTTGTTCCTGTAGAGTTTGATAAGGTTGATGTCATAAGCCATGATCGATTTAAAGTTTCTAAAAATAATAAATATGGAATATACACCAAGGGCGACCTAGAAGTTCCAATGATGTTCGATTCTATCGCTCAAATCTCTAATTTTATGACTAGAGTTGAATATAATGATAAATGGGGGTATTTAGATAATTCTAATTCACTCATAACTATCGACTATAATGAGGCCTATGACTTCCACGAAGGACTTGCCTCTGTGGGTAATTCAACTTCATCACAAAGCAGTAACGATAATCTATTATGGGGCTATATTAATACGTTAGGAGAAGAAGTAATCCCTTTAGAATATGAGGAAGTTAGACCATTTAAGGAAGGGTTAGCGCCTGTCAAACTTAAAGGTAAATGGGGTGTTATAGACTTTCAAAATTATAAGGTCGCGCCCTTTAAGTATGATGGTATAAGTCAATTTGAAAACGGATACGCAATCGTTTCAAAAAGAAAGGTAGATAAGCCTATTTGTCCAACCCAAACCAATCCTTCTTTATCTTTTGTAGAAGATGTTGAAGAAGAGACGATGCTTGAAGTCGATAGTTTGATAGACACGCAGATAGACTGTGAAACCCCTCTTTATATAAACTCTTATGATAATAGAGAGCAGTCAAATATGAAATATGGATTAATAAATACCCAAGGTAAGGTGGTGCTTCCAATCAGGTTTGACAACGTTACTCAAGTTTATGAAGGGATGATAGGTATAAAAAATGAAAATAAGTGGGGGTTTATGTCTCAAAATAATGATTTAGTGATGCCCTATCAATTTGATGAAGTATCCCCACCTTTTGAGAACGGTACCCTTTATACAAACATGTGCACTGATGATGAAGACAATACTATTTCTTGTATGGCGGATGAGGTGAATAACCATACAAGGCATATTGATAAATTTGGTAATGTTATAAGAGAAATTTGGAGTAGCAGCAGATGAATTAAAATAGTAGGTTGAGTACTACTATCGGGGCGAAACCACTTTTTCGAAGTAATGTTAGCGTGTTTACACCCTAGTACCAATAATGCAAGTCGTGGGTTAACACCCACGCTACCGGAAACATCTCAAAAGTTTTAGCTACAAACTCAGATTTAACCATTTCTTCGCCACTTTTATATCCCAGTCTTTACGCGATGCATAGATCTCGAAACAGTACTTAGGACGAATTCAACAATGCTTAAACGATCAGTACGCTTAAACAATCAGAGTATAGCGTGTAGGCATCATTCAAGTGTCTGTATCTTTCCACTATCATCGATTCTATACAGTTTTGGGGTATGTGGATCGTTATAGGTTAACTCAATTTGCTGATAATCATTGGAAATAGCGAAGCCAAATTCTGAAAGATAGTCCTCTGTACCAACTCTACCAATGATCATACTGTCAATGATATGACCGTTGAAAGTAACCAGCCCATATTCCTCTACATCTGTATAATTTCTAGCTAAGATATAAACCTCAATATCATTGATATTTGGTAGTCGAAGCACTGTTTCGGGCTCATAAACTAAATCAAAATCTTCACGTAAGTTAGCTGTTACATCTTCCATATCATGAATGGGATATCTAGCGGCGCAGTAATCCTCATAACATGTAGCAAAATCTCTAAGTGTGATGGGCAGATTAGTAATCTCTAGCTGAGAAGCTCTATTCAGATCATCACATTCTTTTCGCAGCTTAAATTGATAACTCGTTTTGCTACCGTTTTTATTTTCTAAATCTAGGCATTGTCTACTCGTTTGCTTTACTAAAGTGGCTTTTTTAAGAACAGAAACGCCTAAATCAGCTGGAAACTCCTTTAACTCCCATTTTATTTGATCGGGAGCAAGCGTGAGGATTGCTTTACCTTCTAAATTGCCAAAAGAGCTGGTGAAATTGATCAGATACTGATTATTACCTAGAGCCTCTCCTCCAAAATCACTTTCACAATCGATTTTTGCACCATATCTACTTATGTAACAGTATTCACCGCCGATTTTTATTTCAGATATATGGTTAATAGTAAGAGATAGGGTTGATATTAATTGATTGTCTTCGTCATACCTGTCCTTATTCCAATTCCCTAAGTATGACAAATATTTAGAGTTCCCGTTATCCATGGCAATGTGTTCGCTTTGTGCTGGATAATTCTTTGATTCATAACTGCAACTCACTTGAGTGAAGGCAATAGCAGATAGTATGAGTAAGTTTATGAGTAAAGACATATTTATATCCTAATGCCGTATAGAACAGTCGGTGCCATTATTATATATCGATTTTTAAAGCTTAACAGAAGGTTGGTTAGAGCGGTAGGACGAAAGCGCACTAATTTAAATCGTTTAATGATACAAAATATGCCCAAATATAAGCGGTGTATTACCTTAGTAGACATATGCTTTTTAATTAACTTATATAAGTGAGACAGATTTTAATTTTAGAGGTAAATTGGAATAGCATTTGCAGCACATTTAAAGCAACGGACTACTTTAATCAATAAGTTGCGCTTTAAACAGACCACTATTGGAGCAGATGATGACACGCGATGAGTTAACAGAAACGATTATCTTGGCTAAAAAAGACAAAGGGTTAAGTTGGCAAGAAATTGCCGATGCGGTAGGCATGGGCGTGGTGTGGGTAACCTCAGCATGTTTTGGCAATAATAGTATGCCAGAGGAGCCTGCTCAAAAACTGTGTGAGGTGCTGGACTTAACCGACGAGGCAAAAACAGTTTTGATGGAATATCCGACCAAAAGCTGGGGCAAGGATGTACCTCAAGACCCGCTTATTTATCGTTTATATGAAGCGGTAGCAATATATGGTCCCAGCATTAAAGAGGTGGTACAAGAGCAATTTGGCGATGGCATCATGAGTGCGATTGATTTCTCTATCGATGTTGATAAGGAAGAAGATCCAAAAGGCGATAGAGTCGTGATTGTGTTTAATGGTAAGTTCTTACCTTATAAAACGTGGTAAAGTTGAGTTAGTGTTGATACCTGATAGATGTTTATGATGTTTCAATAACAAAAAACGGGCACTACAACTATCACGTTAAACTAAAGATATTGATGAGTTATCAGTCCGATGACTATTAGCATCAATACACCGCAAAGTGCTTGCCAAAATCGTAATGGATCACGCTCAATAAAGGGCAAGCTTGCTTGAGGTCTGAAGTTCTGACTGGGATGATTTAACTCATAAATAAATTCAGACACTTCGCCATAACGTCGCTTGGGCTCAATAGCAAGGGCTTTATTGATTGCATAAGTTATCCACTGTGGCACGTCAACAGCATACTCACTTAAAGGGCGCACCGACAATTGTTGTTGCGCTTTTTTTGTGTAGGCACTGGTTAATGACATCCCATAAGGCAGATGACCGCTTAGCATCTGGTAAGTGATCACACCTAAACTGAAGATATCACTTCGCTCGCTACCCAGACTGCCAAGCATGTATTCGGGCGCACTATATTGTAAGCTACCAGGGATATCAAACGCAGAGTTTGCCATATTGGTGTCATTTGTTAACCCGATTAGTAACGCTTCACCAAAGTCGATAATTGTCACTGTACCATGTTCGTCAATAAGTATATTTTTTGGGCGTAAATCACGATGAATAATCTCGCTACGGTGCAATGCCTGTAGTCCGTTGGCTATTTGTTCGATAATGCCGCGAACTTGGTTAAGGCTGGGCTGCGGATGTTCGTGCATCCACTGGTCTAAGCTTTGTCCTTTAACATAGTTACTAAGGGTATAACATTTAGTTCGTGGTAGAGACACATGTGGTGCCCGCATTAAATGGTCGTTGTCCAAACGTCTTGCTATCCATTCCTCCATCAGCATGGCATCTATGTGAGCTTGATCGTTCTGCTTTTCGACCGAGGGCGTTTTTAGCACATAAATAGGTGAGTCGCCATTATTGTTTGAGTTGATTTCATTATCGTTATGAGTAGTTACCAAATAAGTATGACTACGTGGGGTTATACTCAAGGTTCTGATAACCCGCAGACCATCTATCACATCATCTTTACGTAAACCCTCTACAGCAGGTAGGTGACGGTTCTGAGTATAGAGCTCGCTTAATAACGCTTCAGGTAGGGTGTGGATATCCACTATTAACGCACTAACATCGTCGTTGGAACCAGCATCTACTGCGAGCCGACACAACTGTTGGGCACGGTTAGCCTGTAGATTATCTTCGAAGTTTATATCAGTAGAGCTTGTATTGATTGCACTGGTATTAACAGTATCAAACAAGGTGTCGTCGGTAATAAACTCATGCACACCATCGGTTAACAAGCAATAAGATGCTCCCTCTACCGCTTCATAACTGATGTAATCCAAACGTAAATGGTCATCGAGTCCTAAACCTGCACTTAAATAGACCTTATCGTCATCATATATTTGGCGATGCTCTTGAGTGAGCTGAGTTACTTCGTTATCTTGCACCACCACGGCGCGTACATCGCCGGTACTAAAAATATGTATAGTACGTGATTGTACAATCATGACAGTTAACGCGCACACATAGCCTTTGTCCTTATTAAAGCTGTGCCCGCCTTGACGGCTTTGGCTAACTAACCACGAATTTAATGCATAAAGTACTCGAACCCCAGCCGTTTTAACTGACCACGTTTCAGGAGTAGCAAGGTAATCGTTAATAAAGCCATTGACCGCAATTTGACTGGCTTCTTTGCCAAATACACTGCTACTAATACCATCGGCTAACGCAAATATAGCGCCGTAACTGCTAAATAAAGAAGGCTTAGCATGTGGTGGTATATAGGCAAGCAAAGCATCTTGATTCTCACTTTTATTAGTACCTGTCTGCGTATAGTGAGTTAAAGTAAGCGTTGGGGTTAAATTAGTATGGTTCGGTGTATTATTGAACGAATCTATACCGTTACTATCATGGTCATCATTAGCAATAATCTCGTCTAATTTTGATTCAGTCATAATTTATATCCACCTAGGGCGTTTCATCAATTCGTACAATTTCATTTAATTGGGCTAAAAATAGCTAAATCTTGACATACTTCGTCAAATAATTGGTAAATATCGCGATATTTAATGCTTTATTTTCCTTGTCTGACTGCGATTTATCTTATTTTTATCTCCATTTTTAAAATGATGATACGCCCTAGCACAATCAAACTATTCTTTCTAAAAAACCTCACCTAAATATTGATCAGGTGAGGTTCATTAACTCTATTTGCAATTACCAAAGCATCTAAAGTCTGCTTATAGTTGCTTTTACACAAACTATTCGGTTATTTAACGTACTGCATTTTAAGTCATAGGATTAATATTGCGTTCTGGGCGGGTACGAACGTGAGTAAGATATAGCGGTAAACCAACAAATACCAAACCGCCTACCAAGTTACCCAAAGCGGTAGGAATTTCGTTCCAGACTAAATAGTCCATAACCGTAAAGTCGCCACCCATAATCATAGAGAACGGGAATAAGAACATATTAACAATCGAGTGCTCAAAACCCATATAAAAGAACAGCATGATAGGCATATACATGGCAAGCATTTTACCCGTAGCAGAGGTAGAAATCATTGCACCCACTACGCCCATCGACACCATCCAGTTACAAAGCATGCCACGAATAAAGATAGAGAGCCAACCGCCCCAACCGTGCGACTGATACCCTAAAGTACGAGATTCACCAATCGTACCTACTTTAGCTGCAATTGCGCCGCCATCGGTTTGATAACCGTAGGTTAAAATAAACGAAGCTAAGAAGGCAACGGTGATCGCACCGCAAAAATTACCTATAAACACCAAGCCCCAGTTACGCCATAATTGACCCATCGTTGCCCCTGGTCGTTTATCGATAACTGCTAATGGTACTAAGGTAAATACGCCAGTCAACAGGTCAAACTTCATGAGATAAAGCATGATAAAGCCAACCGGGAAGAGTAGCGCGCCTAATAATGGATTGCCCGTATTGGTGGCGACGTTAATAGCAAAAAAGGCAGCCAATGCCAATACCGCACCTGCCATAAAGGCACGAACAAAGGTATCGCGGGTCGACATGGTCATCTTCGAGACGCCCGAATCGACCATTTTAGTTGCAAACTCACTCGGATCAATATATGACACTGTCTATCTCCTAAAAAAATAACAAATATTTATTAAAAACTGATATTAATAATAATGAAGCAATATTCGTGCCAAGTGATTAAACGGGCATACGTGTATCTGGTGATTGAGTTATTTAAGTTTTGATAAGACAAGAGAGTTGTCAGTATTAGCAGTATTAAGAAAGATTAAGCTTTGATAGGTTAAAGAGTTTGATAGGGAAATAATGCGATTTGAGAATTCATCGATTATCTTAGCTTAATGATAATACGATTTGCATGTAAAAAAGTCACTTGAATGCTAAGCTGTGTCAATTGAGCTTTAACATTCTACATAGCTAAAGATAAAAGGGTTAACACAATTATCAGCAAACATCCCATATATAAACAAGCAAAATATAAGGATAGGAGATGACCAAGCCTTAAACACAAAACAACACCGCAAACATAGAAATCTATCAAAATGAAGATGGACAGGCTGACATTCGAGTACAGTTTGAGGATGATATAGTCGGCGAACTTATAAAGAGTCACGGTGTTAACCTCGCTAAGCCTACTGAAGTAGTACTCGTACTCGGTTGCCTTGTGACTACTTTAAAGTTCTTTGACTATAGCGTATGGCTAAATCGTCAGCAATTGGATGACCTGTTTGACCGTGATATCAAAACAATTGGTAAGCAAATTAATAATGTGTTTAAAGATGGCGAATTAGATGAAAAAGCAACTGTCGCAAAATTTGCGACAGCTGCTTCCCGATTGAATGTGTGCCAAACCTATCTTAAGAGCTACTCTGAAACACCCTAACGTCGTCTTATTTTTGCTATGATGACTTTCATAATCCTATTAGAGAGTGACGATGCCCTTTAAAAACGCCTTAAATATCCGCCCAAATCAAACCTTAAATCAGAAAAAGAAGCAAAAGGCCGCTTTTAGTTCGCCATCTTATTTAACAATAGCTACGGTCATTTTCGCTTTGTTTACAACGCCGCACCAAGCTAATGCTCAAGTCAATGCCCATACCGACTGTTATTGCGCTATAACCGATAATATAACGGCTGAACAGTTCTATAAACAAGGCATGTTTATTTTAAGTAGTCAAAACGGTAACGTAGATAATAAAGAAGCACTAAGGTGGATACAACAAGCTGCAGACATGGGTTATCCACTTGCCCAGCAATACGTGGCTACCCATCAAATCTTCCATTCAGGCACAACCGCCCATGTCGATACGGGTGTAGAGATGTACACAAAGCTTGCCAATGAAGGCGATGCTGGCATGCAATTTGCGCTTGGTATGATGTACGAATCGGGCAGTGGGGTCGAGCAAGATTACGCCAAAGCGCTAAACTGGCTGAACAAAGCTGCCGATCAAGGCGATGCAGGTGCGCAACATTTTCTTGGTGTAATGTATGAAGAAGGGAAGGGCGTTCCTCAGGACTATAGTAAGGCAAGGGAGTGGTACTACAAAGCGGCTATGCAAAACGAAGGCATCTCTTTATACAACCTTGGTTTGATGTATTTAAAGGGTAAAGGGGTCGCCCAAAATTATGACCATGCCATTGACTGGTTTGAAAAATCAGACACGATAGGTTTTGTCGGTGCTCAATATAAATTAGGTGAGTTATTTGATCAAGGGTTGGGCGTGCCGCAAAACTATGAGACGGCTATTCGCTATTATCAAAAAGCTGCCGATGATGAGTATCTTGAAGCGATGTATAGACTCGGTGAGATGTACGAGCAGGGTATTGGTCTACAGCAAGATTATAAGCTAGCTAAAGCGATGTATCAAAAAACGTGTGATATTCAATATGAAGCAGGATGCGCCAAGGTTCAAGCGTTGGTTAATAAGAGGTATTAGCGCTCTATTTATCAGTTGGTTATGTAGCAATTCCTGCTATCCGCTTCTATCTTGGTTGACACGGCAGCAGTCGCTAAAGTAAGTGCCATTCCTGCGTTACGATACTGTCACTTACTAAGCGCCTGCATCGCCGTGCTACACCAAGTATATCCGCTACTATCAGGGCTAAACCGCACCTAAGGCAAAGTTCTATAACTGTTTAGCTGTCTGGTTTGTTCTTATAAATGGGTAAATAAATGGTGCGCGAGGCGCACCCTTGTATCTTGACTGACCCCTTAACGCAATCAACGAGAGTTGATAAACTAAAGCGGTTAATCACGAGCATTGAGAGCATGAGCGCACCCTTAGTGCCTAGACACTGTAGCGTAGATAATGCCCAATGCTCATTTTTATCATCTTAATACTCTGAATGGTATCCAAGTGCCTCAATACGAGTGACACTGCATGAACAAGGGAAGATGACAAGATGACTCATTATATTGGTATCGATGTTAGTAAAGCAAAGCTTGATGTTGCATGGCTTAAAGATGCAGACAAGCTAAAGGTTAAAACCAAAGTATTTAAAAACAACAAAGACGACTTTGATAATCTTATCAACTGGCTAAAAACAAACGTCAGCGATAATTTAAGTGATATACACGTAACCCTTGAAGCAACAGGTGTCTATCATGAGAATGTGGCTTATTTTCTACATGATAAAGGTATTGCTCTAAGTATCGTAAATCCAGCCTATGTCAGAAGCTATGCAAACTCTCTTGGTAGTCGCAATAAAACTGACAAAAAGGATAGCGTCTTACTGGCTCGTTATGCTAATAGTGCTAAGCCAGAACAGTGGACACCGCCACCAGTAGAAGCAAGACAATTAAAGTCATTATTGACTCGTTTAGATGCACTACAGCAAGACTTGCAACGTGAGCTTAACCGTCAAGAAAAAGCATATGCTACTGATACTGCGCCTATTGTGAAGCAATCCATTGGCACTATGATTGATGCTTTAGAAGTTGCTATTGCAAAGCTTAACGATGATATTGATGATCATATCGATAAACATCCTAAGTTAAAGCATGACCAAGAGCTACTACAAACTATCAAAGGTGTAGGCCCTGCCACATCAAGACAGATGCTATCGCTGATGCACAATAAGCAGTTTACTAAAGCGTCACAGGTTGCAGCCTTTATTGGTCTTGTTCCTAGACATATTGAGTCAGGACAGTTTAAAGGCAAATCACGTTTAGCTAAGAATGGTTCAAGTGCTATTAGAGCTAAACTGTATATGGCTGCAGTGGTATCCACTAAATGGAATCCTGATATTAAGGCACAGTACGAGAGGCTGTTAGCCAATGGTAAGTGCAAGATGCAGGCGATTTGCGCTGCTATGCGTAAGCTTGTGCATATCTGCTATGGTGTATTGAAACATCAATCTCCTTATCAGGCAAAAGTTGAATTTATTTCTGCTTGATATTTATTTTTTAAGATGGTATCTAC
>NZ_JBXYJG010000033.1:0-11712 GCF_057396255.1 Psychrobacter sp. CX21
GGTAATCCTCCCAAAAAATAATAACACCTAAAAGTAGAAACTAACTGCTAAAATACTAGCAGGAGATTTCGACATGAAAAAATCAAGATTTACCGACACACAGATTGTTAACATACTCAAACAAGCAGAACAAGGCGTACCCGTCAGTGACATATTACGTGAACACAATATAAGTCAGAGCACCTTCTATAAATGGAGGAGCAAATACGGTGGTATGGATGCCTCACTCATTACCCGTCTTAAAGAATTAGAAGCTGAGAACGCTCGCTTAAAGAAGATGTACGCTGAAGAGCGTCTAAAATCAGACATCTTACAGGATGCCATGTCAAAAAAGTGGTAGCGCCGTCTAGGCGCAAAGAGCTTGCTGAGCATTACATCAAAGCCAGAGCCATTAGCGTACGCTTGGCCTGTCTGATCTTTAACATCAGCATAACCTGCTATTACTATCAGCCAAAGACAGCGGATGATAATGAGCAAATAGCCAAGCTGTTGATTAATCTGACAAACGACCATAAAAACTGGGGCTTTAAGCTATGCTTTCTATACTTAAGAAATGTACTCAGACTACCTTACAACCATAAGCGTGTTTATCGTATCTACCGTGAGCTTGAATTAAACTTAAGAATAAAGCCTAAACGCCGTATTAAGCGAGACAAACCACAAAAGCTTGCTGTACCAACTCATATCAATCAAAGCTGGAGCATGGACTTTATGCACGATGCTTTAACCGATGGTAGAGCCATTAGACTCTTTAACGTCATTGATGACTTTAATCGTGAAGCATTAACCATAGAGGTCGACTTCTCACTACCAGCTCAAAGAGTCATACGCAGTTTAAATCAGCTAATAGAATGCCGTGGCAAACCTGATCAAATCAGGTGTGATAATGGCCCTGAATATATCAGCAATGATTTAAAAGACTGGGCAACTGAGCAAGGTATTGTTATCGAATACATTGAGCCTGGCAATCCTCAGCAAAATGCTTATGTAGAGCGCTTTAATAAAACAGTTCGTTATGATTGGCTTAATCAGGAGTTGTTTAATAGTTTAGAGCAAGTGAGACAGCAGGCTGAGGCTTGGCTCAATCACTATAATAACGAGAGACCCAATATGGGTAATGGTGGCTTTACGCCGATTCAGAAACTTAATATGGCAGCTTAGTTCTACTTATTTAGTGTTTTAAATATGGGGGTATTTCCCCATATTAAGTGCAACACCTGTTAATACTTATGAGTTGGACGTCCAACAACTGCGCATTGCCTTTGATGGTGATGCGGTATTGTTTGATGACTCTGGTGAACTGCTATACAGACAAAAAGGCTTAAAGGCGTTTCATGATAGAGAAGCCAGTATGGCTGACTTACCTATTGAGAAAGGACCCTACGCAGATTTACTCATCAAATTATCGAAGCTACAAAACAATATTCCTAGTAATCTTGAGCCCGCGCCTATACAAATTGCACTGGTGACAGCGCGTAACGCGCCTGCAGATTTAAGAGCAATAAAAACTCTACGTGAATGGGATGTTAATGTTGATATGGCATTCTTTTTGGGGGGACTAGAGAAGACAGCGGTTTTAAAAACTTTTGCACCGCATATCTTCTTCGATGACTCAATCAAACATATAAACTCAGTAAAAAACTTTGTACCCTCAGCGCTTGTGCCCTATAACTCAGCTTCCAAATTGTATATTGGCTAGCGTTGGTTTAAGTGGCTATTTATGAGTTACTAATCCACATGGTCTGATACGGTTGCAATTCTAAAAACTCAGTAGATAAATCTATTTTTTGATTGGTGATCAGCTCATTCCAGTCGTCAGTTTCCATTAAATTAATATCAGACAGCAAGATGGATTGTTTTTTATCAGTAATATTATTTAAACAGAAAATACTTTGCTTGCGTTTTAGATTTTGACGCCAATAGCCAAAAACATGGGGACCCAATTGTAGGGTGAACTGCTGGGCATTCGGATGAAATGCAGGTTGTGCCTTGCGTATTTTGATAAGTTTAGTCAGCACTTCGTGTACGATATATTGATTAGAGTCAGGCGTATTCAATAAGCCTTCCAACTTATCAAATTCCCAGCGATGACGATTGATTGAGCGGTTACGCCCCGTGCGATTAACACCTTCGTAATCATTCGATGTGGCTAGCAGGCTATGAATATAGATACCTGGAATACCTTCGATACCTAACATAATAGCTTGGGCACAAATAAAGCGCTCAATTTGATACTCGTCGGGTCCAGCAAAAGTGCCTTGTAGTGCATCGAACAAAGTGATATTAATTTCATACGGTTTTTGACTACCATCTGCTAACGCACGACTCGAAACCTGTCCACCAAACTCCCGCATTTTATTAACCAAAGCGCCAATCTCTTCGTCCGCCAGCAATCCTTCGGCAGGTCGTAGACCGATACCGTCGTGGGAGGCAATAAAATTGAAATATACGGTACCACTCTGAGTTGGTGGCATACTAATCATCCAACTGTTTAAGTAAGTGCAGTTGCCAGAAGCTAGCGTATACAATAATAATGGTGGTAAGGAGAAGTTATATATGCCGTGTGCTTCGTTAGCATTACCGAAGTAGGTTAAGTTTTCTTGGTTGGGTATATTTGTCTCAGTAATAATGATAATTGATGGATCGACATGTTCAATTAATGTGCGCAATAACCGCACTACCTCGTGGGTTTGCGGTAGATTAATACAGGTTGTTCCAATGATTTTCCATAAAAAAGCCACTGCATCTAGTCTGAATAACTTGGCTTCATTGTCGATGTAAAAGCGGATAATTTCGACAAATTTAAGCAGTACATTGGGATTGCTAAAGTCCAAATCTGCTTGATCATGCCCAAAGGTACACCATACATAGTCATCCCCGTTTACCGTTTGTGTTTCTCGTAGTAAAGGAGTGACTCTAGGACGGGTCACATCCGATAAATCATCGCTAGGACTTGCTGTGAAAAAAAAGTCATGGCCTGTACCACTACCTTTTATAAAGTTTTGAAACCATTCACTTTGTACTGAGCAGTGATTGATGACCAAGTCAAACATTAAGTCATAATCTTTGCCAATGGCAGTAACGTCACCCCAAGAACCTAAGCTCGGATTGACCGCTTTATAATCAATAACCGCAAAACCATCGTCGGAACTAAAAGGATAAAATGGCAAGATATGCACATTATTAACAGTGTCTTTGAAGTAGTCATCTAAAATAGTATGCAGAGTAACTAAGGGTTTCTCGCCTTCTTTAACGACACTATCTCCATAGGTAATCATCACAATATCGCTTTCATTCCAGTAATTGTGATGAGCCTGTGGAGAGGCGATATCGTCTTCAGACTTAATACCAATGGTTTCCAGCAGTTTAGTAGCCAGTGCCTGATAGCTAATATCCATCTCAACATCGGCGTAAATACTATCCAAATGGTGTATGATCTTGTCACGAAGAGTTTGTAGTGCCATATTGCTTACTCCTACGCCCTGAACTCAGCGGTATCCGCTTCTACTGCTGCAATGAGTCGTTCACTAATATCGGGTATGGCACTTGCTACCCGATTCCAGCTTGGTATAAACGGTGTCTCCATAGGATTATCTAAAAAGCTTTGACCGGCTTTCATAATATTACTGGCGAACATTTCGACCGCTTTTTCTTCATTATGAATATCAAGCTTTAATCCATTCATGACCGCATCATTGTGATAGGTCTCGACAAAGTCTAAAGCAATTCGGTAATAGGTGGCTTTAATGGATCGAAATGTCTCGTTACTCAGAATGTAGCCTTGTGTGGCCAGTTTACGAAACAAAGCTTTGGTGATGTCAATAGACATTTTTGATAGACCGCCTTGATCATTGTGCTGTGACAAATCTTGATGCTTGTGATCATAGATATCACAAATATCTACTTGGCACAGATGGTTGCGAGCGTAATTACGATGCATTTCAGAGAGAACGCCAATCTCTAGTCCCCAATCACTAGGGATACGAATGTCGTTTAACACATCACGTCTAAACGAAAACTCACCAGCTAATGGATATCTAAAGCTGTCCATAAATTCTAAATAATCATTATCTCCTATGGTGCGTTTGAGAGCGCGTATAAGCGGCGTCACTAGCAGACGAGAGACTCGGCCATTGATTTTGCCATTGGCAACACGTGCATAGTAGCCTTTACTAAATTCGTAGTTGAACATAGGATTAGCAACAGGGTAGATCAGTTTGGCAAGAAGATCTTTTTCATAAGTAGTGATGTCGCAATCATGCAATGCGATTGATTCTGAACGTTCTGAGGCTAAAATATAACCCATACAATACCAAACATTGCGACCTTTCCCCATCTCCTTCGGCGCTAATCCATGAGTTTGAAGTTCTTGATCAAGCGCCTTAAGCCGAGGACCATCATTCCATAAGACTCGGTGATGCTGCGGCAACTTATCAAAAAATTTCAATGCCTGTCGGTATTGAGTCTCATCGGCCCTATCCAAACCAATCACAATTTCTGATAAATAAGGAACCTCTTGAAGTTCACTAACAATATGAGGTAAGGCATCACCTTCAAGCTCTGAAAATAAAGAGGGCAGTATAAGACCCATCGGACGTTTTTTTGAAAACTGAACAAGTTCAGCTTCGATATCTTCATAAGGTCGACGCGTCAAGTTGTGTAAAGTAGTAATAACGCCGTTTTGAAAAAAATCAGCCATAAGTCCTCCTGACTATAATAGTTAAGTTTTTAATATATCATTTGTAATCTATAGTTTTAATAGTGTGGTTAGCATCTCGTCCCAGCCTTCAGGACCTGTCAGCGAGCTGGTATAAACCTCTTCTTTATTAACGTCAGGCGGCGGGTTAGTAGGGGAGACAATACGTACTGCTATATCAGCGGCTTCAAGCATGGCAACATCATTTTGACCATCACCAAGAGCAATAGTATGGGTATCGACTTTGAATTGCTTTTCATATTCAGCCGCCAGCCACTGTAACGCTTGTCCTTTATTGCAATCTCCCGAAATATGGATAAAACGTCCACCTTCTAAAGGGTAGGCCCCTTTGTCTTTTATAGCTTTGATAAATTTAGCTTTGTCAGCGTCATCTCCTAACCATAAAATGGGTTCTCCAAATTGACGTTTGGCGGCTGAGGCAGCGGACTGAGCGTCTAAGCCGGTACACTCTTGGATATCGGATACGCTCATTTTTGAAAATTGCTTATACTGATCTGAGAACTCATCATTTAACTGTTCAAGCAAACTTATCCAATGTGATTTATCTGCTATAAAGGACTTACACCAAAAGCCGTCTATTACAGTGGTATCAATGGGTTTATGCTTCAAAAAGAATAGGGGGATATAAATAGCAGCACCATTTTCTATAATGAACGGGCCATTTAGTCCGATACGATGTCGAAGTGTCTGCATCTCGGCATAAGTCTTACTGGTTGTTGGTATGACCGGTATTTCTTTTTTTCGAAGTTTATTTAATGTTGGTATTGCCGCTGTGTATGAATAGGTGTGGTGATCAAGTAAAGTACCATCCATATCTGTGAAAACTAAGGTTTTAATCATAATATTCTAATTATTTAACTACTTTTTGATTGGTGATAGTTCTGGATTCATCAAGAAAAAATACGGTATCTGATTCATTGGGTAGTGTCTTCAAGGTGTGTTCGGTCAGTCTTTGATAATGCTGAATAAAAATTGCTATTTGTTCATCAGTCATAATTGCCTTATCTTTTGTATTAGTGTTTGCAAGCTTATGTTCCTGCTCGCCTCGCCATTTGAAAACACAATCAAACGACGGCGCCTTTAAGAATACTTTGTAGTTGACCATTTCAAACAAAGTTTGATAATCCTGACTAAGCTGCTTATTAACATAAGTACGCCATATCCTCTTAGCATCATGTTCTTTTTCTAATTCATTAACTGCCTCTGATAATGCTTCAACTGGCTGTGGCGTTAAGTTAACGCACCAACCCTCTAATAAAATGATGTCTGGTCGATAATTTATTGTAGCCCATTTATCGGTAGGGTAAGGATTGTCAGAGGCTTTGTTAAAGCGTGGTATCAAGGTATAAGCGCCATTTTGTAGTCGATCAAATGTCTCGATGGCCAGCGTTATATCATGAGTACCGGGTACCCCTCGTATTTTTAATAAAGGATGAATGTTTTTTGCTAATGCCAATCTCTCAGCTTGACTGAAATAAAAATCATCTATTGATAAAGAGACGATTTTTTTATCATGTTGGGCCGATAAATACTCTGCTAGATAGCTAGTAAGTGTTGTTTTACCAGAGCCTTGGCAACCACTAATGCCTACAATAAAGGGATGGGGTGACCTATTATGGTGCTCTATTATCCGTTCACATAGCGGCAAGAACCATTGTTGTGCGGTTTTTATATAGTTATCTGGTAGCTCATGTTGTGATAGAAATTTCTGCATATCCATTTTCAAGATCCGTATCGTAACTTGCACGCTACTGTTTTAGTATGAACAGTGCTTTATCGTTACAATATCTATGCCATGCTGATGGCGTTGATAGTTCGTAAGGAGGAGCAATTATTTAAAGCCTGATGCAATAAAACAGTGCATTAGCCATATAATGGTGCATCATAAGGAAAATCGTATGGACAATCTTGTGTCGTATCAAATATTACCGTTTGCTAACGAGTCGCACCCGATTGCTAAAGGCGCTAACTTTACTTACTAACTTTGCTCAGTAACTTCGCTCAGTAACTTTGCTAAAGCTTAGTGGGAATACAATCGCTTGAGAATTGCTTATATTAAAATTAAAACGCTTTGTATTGGGTATATTTGTATTCAGTATAGAGCGGATTAAAGTTTGGTATCGTGATTTAGATGGATTTAGGTCATAGCTATCGCACAAATAATGGCGCATAAAGAATTGACATAGTTGTATTGTTTTTATGAATATAGACTATAATGGACGTTTATGAAAACCTACATGGATGTTAGTGCATAACGAGAGTAGTCGTATGAAAAACTTAATTAAGATGACTGAAATAGAAGACTTACGCAGAGTCGCTGAGCGTAAAGTTCCGCGTATGTTTTACGATTATGTGGATTCAGGTTCTTGGACACAAACAACATATCGCAACAACGAGACGGATTTTGATCGTATTAAATTACGCCAGCGAGTGCTTGTCGATATGGAAAATCGCAGCTTAGCTACGACAATGATCGGTGAGAAGGTAACCATGCCCGTTGCGATAGCTCCGACGGGTTTTACAGGGATGATGTGGGCAAATGGTGAGATGCACGCTGCCCGCGCGGCCGAGAAATTTGGCATCCCTTTTTCATTGTCGACCATGAGTATTTGTTCTATTGAAGACGTGGCTGAATATACCAATCGCCCCTTTTGGTTTCAGCTATACGTCATGCGTGACAAAGAATTTATGTCAAACCTTATACGCCGTGCTAAGCAGGCCAATTGTTCTGCCTTGATATTGACTGCAGACTTACAAGTCCTTGGTCAGCGTCACAAAGATATCAAAAACGGTCTATCCGCGCCGCCCAAACCTACCCCTGCAAATATCCTTAATCTTATGGCTAAGCCAGAATGGTGCTTAAATATGCTCAGTGCTAAACGGCGCACCTTTGGTAATATTGTTGGACATGCAAAAGGTGTGGGAGATTTGTCCTCCTTGTCGTCATGGACTGCCGAACAATTTGACCCTGCATTAAGTTGGGATGATGTGGCTAGAATCAAAGAGATGTGGGGCGGTAAGCTTATTATTAAGGGCATTATGGAACCCGAAGATGCCATTATGGCTGCCCGTAGTGGCGCTGATGCGATGGTCGTCTCGAATCATGGCGGACGCCAATTAGATGGTGCCCCATCCTCTATTGCCAGTCTTAGCGATATTGTACAAGCAATACAAAGTGAGAGTAGCGATATTGAGATATGGCTAGACAGTGGGGTACGATCAGGACAAGATATTTTAAAAGCTATGGCATTGGGTGCTAAAGGGACGATGATAGGTCGTGCTTTTTTGTATGGTTTGGGCGCTTATGGAGAAGATGGCGTTCGCCGTGCTTTAGAAATATTATATAAAGAGTGTGATATTACAATGGCGTTCACTGGGCATACGCATATTGATAAAGTAGATTCTAATATCTTAGTTAAGGGTACCTATGAACATCTTAAATCATTGCCACCTATTGCTCCTCGCGGATAGAGGTGCAATATAGAACTACAATAAGGTAATAAATAGGTCAAACGAAACCCTACTTCTAATAGCCTACGCCTTATATTCCAATATTTAAAAACCGACTCAATATGTTTATGAGCGCATGTATCGTCTTATTATTGATATCAACATCATCCTAGAAACACTGCAAAACACTTTGCCTGACAATATACTTCAAGCCGACAGCGCGCTGATAGGCACAACTGAAAACATTGCCTATATGATGGAGCTCATTAAGTAAACACTCGATTATTAGAACTGAAAATTATTTAATAACCATGACATACAGTCATAAAATAAAGACAAGCAAAAAGGATAGCTCCATGACGACTTCAACGGTAGAATACCAAGGCAATTTGCGTACTCAAGCGCTGCATCTACAATCTAATAATCAAATTATTACTGACGCGCCAACCGATAATCATGGTAAAGGTGAAGCGTTTTCACCTACTGATTTATTAGCGACCAGTTTGGCAAGTTGTATGCTGACTATTATTGGTATTAAAGCTGCGGATATGGAAGTAAACGTGATTGGTACAAAAGCTGATGTAACAAAAGTTATGGCTGCTGAACCACGCCGAGTTAGTGAAATCAAAGTAAGTATTGAGTTTTATAAAGAGTTTGATAAGCGAACGCGTAAAGTTCTTGAAGCCGCTGCATTAACTTGCCCTGTAGCAAAAAGTATTCATCCAGATATTAATCAAGATATAACTTTCAAGTACCCAGACAGTATTTAATAAAAGCTGTTCAGTAAAAGTTCTCTAATAATAGCTATCTAATATAAAGGGAATACTATGTCTAATAAAACGTTACTTATCGTTGCTCATGCGCCATCGCCTAATACTAAAAAACTGGCTGAGGCCGCTGCAAGAGGGGCCGATCACCCAGACTTAGAAGTAGAGGTTATTTTAAAGTCCCCACAAGATACGCAGCCTGAAGATGTATTAGCAGCAGATGCGCTATTATTAGGCACTACAGAGAATTTTGCGTATATGGCAGGACTGATTAAAGACTTTTTTGATCGTTGCTATTACCCCATATTAGAAAAGAAGCAAGGGATGCCATTTGCTGTCTATATTCGAGCGGGCCAAGATGGGACAGGAACCGAGCGAGCTATGAAGACCATTACA
Source organism: Psychrobacter sp. CX21 (assembly GCF_057396255.1). Classification (NCBI taxonomy): domain Bacteria; kingdom Pseudomonadati; phylum Pseudomonadota; class Gammaproteobacteria; order Moraxellales; family Moraxellaceae; genus Psychrobacter; species Psychrobacter sp. CX21. The sequence continues at coordinate 9,331 of NZ_JBXYJG010000033.1, forward strand.
ACAGGACTACGCTGGGAGTGGATACACGAAGCTTTAATATTAAAAGGGGAATGGAAAGATAGGTTTATTGATCAGGTGGAGGAGCTAGCGATGACATTAGCAGCAGGGTTAGAAGCAGGAATTTATTGAAACTTAATTATAATAGGATATAGATTAAAATTAGTATGGTTTAAATGAAGTATTAGGCAAGAACAAGAAACTTATATGTCAATATATTTAGTTTTATGACGACAAGAATCCTTTAAATCCAAACAGAATTCTCTATTTGAAATTAGCATGCGAAAAACTTAAAGAAAAATAAAATAAACAGTTGACACTAAAAATAAAGTGTCTATAATACGCACCTCATCAGGACAACATGAACTAAGTCAGATAGACATAGAGAAAAATGTTTTGATAAAGAATAAAATAAAGCTTGACAGAATATATAATAATTTATATACTAGACGGCTCGCTACTAAAGCTTACAGCACTTCAAATTGAAGAGGCTAATAACTTTATAGCACAACTAGTCTTGGACGACAAGCTAGTCATTATTTAAAAGCTAGAACTAAAGAACAACTTGTGTGGATTTTTGCTGATTAAGAATGCTAAAAATGAAGTTGGGATTGTTTGTATCTATTAATAGGTATGGATAATGACTAACTATAAAAAATTATCATTTAATACAGCAGAAAAACTCGAAGTTAATTCATTATATGAAACATACGAAAAGCAATTTGCTAGTATTAAATGAGCCAAGATTAGTAATCTATCTTACTTTTAATTAAGTGAAAGGTTACAAGCAAGATTAAACTGAAGAGTTTGATCATGGCTCAGATTGAACGCTGGCGGCAGGCTTAACACATGCAAGTCGAGCGGAAACGATGATAGCTTGCTATCAGGCGTCGAGCGGCGGACGGGTGAGTAATACTTAGGAATCTGCCCAGTAGTGGGGGATAGCACGGGGAAACTCGTATTAATACCGCATACACCCTACGGGGAAAAGGGGGCGCTTGCGCTCTCGCTATTGGATGAGCCTAAGTCGGATTAGCTAGTTGGTGGGGTAAAGGCCTACCAAGGCGACGATCTGTAGCTGGTCTGAGAGGATGATCAGCCACACCGGGACTGAGACACGGCCCGGACTCCTACGGGAGGCAGCAGTGGGGAATATTGGACAATGGGGGCAACCCTGATCCAGCCATGCCGCGTGTGTGAAGAAGGCCTTTTGGTTGTAAAGCACTTTAAGCAGTGAAGAAGACCTTATGGTTAATACCCATAAGCGATGACATTAGCTGCAGAATAAGCACCGGCTAACTCTGTGCCAGCAGCCGCGGTAATACAGAGGGTGCAAGCGTTAATCGGAATTACTGGGCGTAAAGCGAGCGTAGGTGGCTTAATAAGTCAGATGTGAAATCCCCGGGCTTAACCTGGGAACTGCATCTGATACTGTTAGGCTAGAGTAGGTGAGAGGGAGGTAGAATTTCAGGTGTAGCGGTGAAATGCGTAGAGATCTGAAGGAATACCGATGGCGAAGGCAGCCTCCTGGCATCATACTGACACTGAGGTTCGAAAGCGTGGGTAGCAAACAGGATTAGATACCCTGGTAGTCCACGCCGTAAACGATGTCTACTAGTCGTTGGGGGACTTGATCCCTTAGTGACGCAGCTAACGCACTAAGTAGACCGCCTGGGGAGTACGGCCGCAAGGTTAAAACTCAAATGAATTGACGGGGGCCCGCACAAGCGGTGGAGCATGTGGTTTAATTCGATGCAACGCGAAGAACCTTACCTGGTCTTGACATATCTAGAATCTTGTAGAGATACGAGAGTGCCTTCGGGAATTAGAATACAGGTGCTGCATGGCTGTCGTCAGCTCGTGTCGTGAGATGTTGGGTTAAGTCCCGCAACGAGCGCAACCCTTTTCCTTAGTTACCAGCGGGTTATGCCGGGGACTCTAAGGATACTGCCAGTGACAAACTGGAGGAAGGCGGGGACGACGTCAAGTCATCATGGCCCTTACGACCAGGGCTACACACGTGCTACAATGGTAGGTACAGAGGGCAGCTACACAGCGATGTGATGCGAATCTCAAAAAGCCTATCGTAGTCCAGATTGGAGTCTGCAACTCGACTCCATGAAGTCGGAATCGCTAGTAATCGCGGATCAGAATGCCGCGGTGAATACGTTCCCGGGCCTTGTACACACCGCCCGTCACACCATGGGAGTTGATTGCACCAGAAGTGGGTAGCCTAACCTTTTAGGATGGCGCTCACCACGGTGTGGTCGATGACTGGGGTGAAGTCGTAACAAGGTAGCCGTAGGGGAACCTGCGGCTGGATCACCTCCTTATAAACGGCATTCGGTCAGCAAGAATTCACAACAAGTTGTTCTTTAGTTTTAG
>NZ_JBXYJG010000034.1:0-9281 GCF_057396255.1 Psychrobacter sp. CX21
GTAGATACCATCTTAAAAAATAAATATCAAGCAGAAATAAATTCAACTTTTGCCTGATAAGGAGATTGATGTTTCAATACACCATAGCAGATATGCACAAGCTTACGCATAGCAGCGCAAATCGCCTGCATCTTGCACTTACCATTGGCTAACAGCCTCTCGTACTGTGCCTTAATATCAGGATTCCATTTAGTGGATACCACTGCAGCCATATACAGTTTAGCTCTAATAGCACTTGAACCATTCTTAGCTAAACGTGATTTGCCTTTAAACTGTCCTGACTCAATATGTCTAGGAACAAGACCAATAAAGGCTGCAACCTGTGACGCTTTAGTAAACTGCTTATTGTGCATCAGCGATAGCATCTGTCTTGATGTGGCAGGGCCTACACCTTTGATAGTTTGTAGTAGCTCTTGGTCATGCTTTAACTTAGGATGTTTATCGATATGATCATCAATATCATCGTTAAGCTTTGCAATAGCAACTTCTAAAGCATCAATCATAGTGCCAATGGATTGCTTCACAATAGGCGCAGTATCAGTAGCATATGCTTTTTCTTGACGGTTAAGCTCACGTTGCAAGTCTTGCTGTAGTGCATCTAAACGAGTCAATAATGACTTTAATTGTCTTGCTTCTACTGGTGGCGGTGTCCACTGTTCTGGCTTAGCACTATTAGCATAACGAGCCAGTAAGACGCTATCCTTTTTGTCAGTTTTATTGCGACTACCAAGAGAGTTTGCATAGCTTCTGACATAGGCTGGATTTACGATACTTAGAGCAATACCTTTATCATGTAGAAAATAAGCCACATTCTCATGATAGACACCTGTTGCTTCAAGGGTTACGTGTATATCACTTAAATTATCGCTGACGTTTGTTTTTAGCCAGTTGATAAGATTATCAAAGTCGTCTTTGTTGTTTTTAAATACTTTGGTTTTAACCTTTAGCTTGTCTGCATCTTTAAGCCATGCAACATCAAGCTTTGCTTTACTAACATCGATACCAATATAATGAGTCATCTTGTCATCTTCCCTTGTTCATGCAGTGTCACTCGTATTGAGGCACTTGGATACCATTCAGAGTATTAAGATGATAAAAATGAGCATTGGGCATTATCTACGCTACAGTGTCTAGGCACTAAGGGTGCGCTCATGCTCTCAATGCTCGTGATTAACCGCTTTAGTTTATCAACTCTCGTTGATTGCGTTAAGGGGTCAGTCAAGATACAAGGGTGTAATCAGATAAGTGGACGCTACACATTAAATCAATATACCCTAAATATAGATCAAGTCATGAGTACTGAGATGTACTGCGAGGGCTTAAGTGAGGCTGAACAATTACTTATAGATATAATGAAAGGCAGCAGTCAGTTGATTTATAAAACGGGTGATAATCCGATACTCAATCAAATAACCGAGAACGGCTATAGTATAATTTGGCAGGGTAGTGAAACGCCAGAAGCTAAGTATTCGCAAGTTGCCGACATTGTATTTTGGAAAATAGACAATAGTGAATTAACTTGTCCCAATGTCTTAACGAAAACCTGTTTAAAAATAAAACCAATATATTATGATCAAGGTATCAAAACGGGTGAGGGCGATTGGGATATGTTTGTCGGAGAGATTGAAGGATATACCCATGATAAAACTTTAGAGCAAGTTGTACGGTTGAAACGGTTTAGTGCCGATCCTGTAGATGTAAAAGGTAAGCAATTTGTTTATGTTTTAGACCAAGTTGTCGAAACTTCAGTTATTGGCGATTAAAAGATATTACAAATTAAAAAATATAGATAATAAAAAAATTTTTAACGTATCAGTTTACACAATCTGTAGCGCTCTAAACATGGAAACGTAATATATATTCATTCGTAAAGATAGTAATATCAAACTACCTTTATGTTTAAATAGTATTGCGATACCAAGAAATATAATTGGATAAAACTAGGGTCTGTTGAACATTCAAATATGGAACTGGCGGCGGTTATTTTTTAGGCAATGTGCAGGGAAATTTTAGACACTTAGTTATTCTAAGTTAGAACCCCTAATTATTGAAAGTCACAATATATTGATAAAAAATAGACCCGCCCCGTAGGGCTGATGCTAAAATTGCCCCAAACGTTGTTATAAAACTAGCTAAGGTCCAATACGCTTCGGGCATTATCGTCGGTTTATGCCTAGTTTGGAACAATTTTAGCTATCAGCAGTCCTAATATTTGAATGTTCAACAGACCCTAAATTATCTTAACCCATTTAAGTCGTCTTCAGTAAGGCGCCATCGTCCTTTCTTTTTTGAAGTTCCCCGTCCGCGAACCGTACTATTCATTAAAATCTTATTCATGGAATGGCTTGAATGAGCATGACAAATGGCACACGCCAGTCCATCAGCAGCATCTTGCTGGGGAGCGACATCTAATTTTAAAATACGGCACACCATTTCTTGAACTTGATCTTTACTTGCAGCGCCATAGCCGCATACGGATTGTTTGATTTGCCGTGCTGTATATTCAGAAACTTCAAGATCAAGCGCCACTAAAGCGGCGATAGCAGCCCCACGTGCTTGACCAAGTTTCAAAGCGGAATCAGGGTTTTCGGCCATAAATACTTGCTCAACAGCAGCATGAATGGGTTCGTCGGCATATTTTAAATGATATTGAGTTATACGCGTTATACCATTAAAAATACGCTTTAAACGTTCTGGCATTTCTTTTGTTTCGGTTCGGATTGTACCCGCGTCTAGATATCGAAGCGTATCACCTTTTTGATGAATGATTCCGTAACCCGTCATTCTTGAACCTGGGTCTATACCAATTATTATTGCCATAAATGTGTAACCGTCCAACTTTTAACTTTTAAACCATCATAAAATAAAATAATAAAAAATTTTAAATGAAAAGTATAAAACGTTAATTTATAATTTAAGATTTGATAGTATAGCAAGCCAACCCCATATAAATAACATATATAAGTTTAAATTCGCATTTAGTAAATTAAAAGATAATAAGGACGACGTATCATGGGTCAGTTGGTTGGTATTGCCATCGTATGGTTTATAATTGAAATGCTGCTTTGGTATTTAGTAGCTCAGTTTATAAGCGGTTGGTGGGTGTTTATATGGTTTATCGTAGCGGCTGTTATTGGTATAACGCTTATCCGTAAAGGGCTAACTACCTTAAATCCTATGGCTCAACAAATGAAAACCGGTGGCATGATGAATCCATCTATGCGACCACCTGAAAATAAAATGATCAAAACAGTTGCTATGGCTGTAGGTGGTTTATTACTACTCATTCCTGGCTTGTTATCAGACTTGCTTGCACTATTGGTAGTGCTTCCTCCAGTACAAAAAAAACTTAAAGAAATGGCAAACAATTATGTCTTGAACAATCAAGATAAAATGATGGAAATGATGGCTAAGCAAATGGGTGGTCAGATGGGTGGACCAAATCCATTTGGGGGTATGAGCAGCGGCATGGGTAAAAGCCCATTTGGTGGTCAAAATCCTTTTGGTAATCAAAATCCATTTGATACAAAAAAAGGCGCACAAAATCAAAATCCTTTCGGTGATGTGTTTAAACAAAACACCACAGTTGACGGATCTGCGAAGACCGTTGTGAAAGATGTGAAGAAGCTTAAAAAGCCTGCAAATGATGAGTAAGTCTATTAATTTGAGTTAAGTAGTACTATATATTAGCCAATGAAGCCAATTGTCTAATGAGTAAAAAATTAAAAAAATAATTAGAACAATAAAAAACCCCATCTGCTTAAATTGCAAATGGGGTTTATGTTTAGAACCGAAGTGCCGCTGTAAGATGGGGACCCATGAACCGTGAAGTTCAGGGCGGATGCGTCATTGCTTCTTAAGGTTTCCTGAAACACTGCAAGCAGCGCAGGCATACTCAGTAAAGCAATAGGTACCACATCCATTTAGTGCGTTATCGGCTCAGGGAATATCATCTACTGGCGAACACTTCAGAATATAAACATTTTATCTAAAATAGGTTTCTTATGCAAATTACATATTTAAAAGTTTGTAACTGAATAAAAATTACTAACTACTTCTATATTAAGGATTAACGCAATACTACTATATTAAAGTTTATTCAGTACTATTGCGCAAAAACCCCATCATACATTCTAGAACCAATCTTTTAATAGTCTAATACTAATGCGTTACTAAATTCGATGCGTATCTCAATCTTATAGCCACATATTAAACTTAATACATAAATAAGAATACAATTTAAAATCTAAATCACTTCAAGTGCTTATGTGCTAAATTCAAGTGTTTTTCGCTCTAAATTATAGATACAGAGCTTAATATGTTAAAATTGTGCTACGTTTATTTAATTAAGTTAAACCTTTGAGGCGAAATTAAACCTTAGTGTGTTTTATTTTTTTAAATTCCTTAAATTTCTTAAATACCTAATATACGTTTATACGTTTTTATAATGACCCTTCATAATAGATACTTATAAATACGATAGCCACTTTGAAGCAAATTATATAGATTAAGTAATAAAATTGGAGAACGAATAAATGGCAGCTGCGAATCCTAGTAAAAAAACCCCTCACGTACTTATGATATTAGATGGATTTGGTTACCGCGAGGAAGAGCGTGATAATGCGGTTGCTGCTGCTAATACACCCAACCTTGATCGAATATATCAACAGTATCCGCATGGGCTCATCTCGGGTTCGGGCGAAGATGTAGGACTGCCTGATGGACAGTTTGGTAACTCTGAAGTGGGTCATATGAACCTTGGTGCTGGTCGTGTTTTATTCCAAGATTCTACACGTATATCTCGAGACATTATTAATAGAGACTTTTATAAGAACGAGAGTATTGTTGAAGGATTAAGAGCAGCACTGGATGCTGGCGGCAATATTCATATTATTGGTCTTTTATCAGATGGAGGCGTTCATGCGCATCAAGATCATATTGAAGCGATGTGTCATGCTGCTGTGGTTTACGGTGCAAAGCATGTCTATGTACATTGCTTTTTAGATGGACGTGATACCCCTCCAAAATCAGCTGACAAATATATAAAACGTCTAAAAGACTATTTAAACAATCTTAATTCATATTATGAAAGCGATGTACAAATTGTTAGTATTGTCGGTCGTTATTTCGCTATGGATAGAGATAACCGCTGGGACCGCGTCGAAAAAGCATATAACTTGATGACACTTGGTGAGGCTGAGCGTATGGCAACCCGAGCTGATGGTGCGGTGCAAGCAGCCTATAAGTCACGTGAAACAGATGAATTTGTCAGCCCTACAAATGTTATAGAACACGGAGAGACACCCATTACTATTAATGATCATGATGCTGTATTCTTCATGAACTTTAGAGCAGATAGAGCGCGTGAAATTAGTCAAGCTTTCATATTACCAGATCATGAGTTCTCAGGTTTTGCACGAAAAAAACAACCGCTACTTTCAGCTTTTGTCATGATGACACATTATTCAGATGAGCTTGCAGCCAATCCTAAAACTTCAGTCGCCTATAAGCCGACACAACTTCAAAATACGTTAGGTGAATACTTACAAAATCAGAATAAAACCCAATTACGAATTGCAGAAACAGAAAAATTTGCGCATGTCACATTCTTTTTTAGTGGCGGAAAAGAGGATGAGTATGAAGGTGAATCACGTATATTAATACCCTCACCAGATGTAGAAACTTACGATTTAAAGCCCGAAATGAGCGCGCCTGAAGTTACTAAAAACTTAGTTAAAGCCATACATTCGGGTAAGTACGATGTACTTATCGTAAACTATGCTAATGGTGATATGGTTGGACACACGGGTGATTTCGAAGCTGCTATTCAAGCCGTTGAAGCTTTAGATGTTGCCATTGGTGAAGTCGCTACTGCGGTAATTGAAGAAAAAGGGCACATGCTTATTACAGCAGATCATGGTAACTGTGAACAAATGCAAGACTACGACAGCGGACAGGTGCATACACAGCATACGACAGAACATGTGCCTTTAATTTACATAGGTAATAATGAAGTAACGGTTCGTGAGGGCGGTAAATTAAGCGATGTTGCGCCTACTATTTTGGAGTTGATGGGTCTTGATGTTCCAGAAGAGATGACTGGTAAAAATTTATTGATTTCAGAATAATATTATAGATATAAATGCTATAGATTTATCTACTTTAGCGACATCTACTTTATAAATAGTAACTAAGTTAAAGTGTGCTCAATGTAAATATCATAAATTAAGCCTATGAATAGGACTTCGGATGATCCATAAATCGATATCAAAGAAACATTTGAATCACCCTACGTGCAGTGGTTGTGATAACGGGAGTAATACCGATAAGAATCATTTACCTTTTATGAATGCTACACTTTTATATACTATGAAGTCTTTTAAGACGACACTTTTATTCACTCTTTTAATATTTAGTATGTCGAGTGCTTCAAATGCGGCACAAACTCATAACCCTAATTTAACGTCTGTCACTCAGGACGACCTAAACAGTAACTTCGAAACTCCCTTTAATGACTTAAAACCGTCCTCTTTACCACAGGATTGTATTGAAGATTGTGATGCAATCGATATTGTGGCGAATAAAGACGCTATTAAAGAGATATCAAATGATGCATTTATTGGTTCAGAAGATGGGTTTTCAGAACATAGCACACCTAATGATGATTTTTTAGAAGATGGTTTTTCGCAACAGGATATCATTAATGGCTATCAATTAGACCATATAGACCAAGACGATGGCTATGTAACTGGGGTAACTGATGCAATTCATGATCATGACTTAATGCAAATTCCATTGAACTCTATCTCTCCACAAACTATTGAAACGTTTGTAGAAGTTATAGATGTGGTTCGTAGAGATTTTCTAAAACCTATCAATGATGAAGCGCTTTTTACGCATGCGATTATTGGAATGCTTGAGCAGCTAGATAGTCATGCCAGTTACCTAACTCCTGAAAATTATGAAAATTTAAGAAACTTTACCGATGGTGAGATAGGTCAAGTAGGGCTTACAGTCCAGCAGGACGATCAATCAAAAAGCTGGATAGTTGAGCGAGTTACAGCCCATTCGTCAGCAAATGACATGGGAATTAAATCTGGCGATAGATTGATTAAGATTAAGGACGCTGAGCTGCTTCCAGATTTACAACAGCAAGATATCGATCAATTACTATCGGGTATCGCTGGATCACAAGTGCAGGTAACCATAGTAGATCAGGTAGGTCGTCAAAAGGATTTAATATTACAACGTAATATATCTGCTAATACTCAACTTGAAGTGAACGTATATGACAGTATTGCCATGATACGCCTACCCGTATTCCAAAACAGTTCTAAAGATCAGATTATTGATGCGCTCAAACAATCTGGTGAGCCCATTACTGGGGTTGTTATTGATTTGAGAAATAATCCTGGCGGCGTGTTGTCTACTGCTTTAGATATTGCCAGTTTATTTGTTAAAAACGATGATCTTATTCAAGTGAGTAGTCGTACTAACAATAACCAAACTTTACGATCAATGGGTACGCCATATTTATCGGATTTACCTGTAGTGGTTATCCAAAACAAATTCACAGCATCCGCAGCTGAAGTGCTCTCTAGTAGTCTTAAATCAAACGACCGAGCGATAATAGTTGGAGAAAGAAGCTTTGGTAAAGGTACGGTTCAAGAGGTTGTGCCTTTAAAATTAGGCGGCGGTTTAAAATTAACCGTAGCAGAATACCGAAGCTCTCAGGGTGAGATTATAGATGGTGTTGGTATAGAGCCTGATATTTATTATTCACATGATGGCTCAAACTGGCAAAGTAAGGCGATCTCTATACTTTTATCAAAAGATAGAAATGTGGGTATTAAGTTTGATAATGAATTCAATGGTATTTCGGTCGTTGATGACTATTGATCCAGATTGTTCTTTTATAACTAGATTTATAACTACATTTATATATAAAGTTATAAAGATGGTCATAGGGTCTAAAAGCGAGACTTTCCCAAACTTTGTGTAACTGCTTATAATCCATAGTAAAGGAGAATAAGCAATGACAAAACAAACAGAACTAAAAAAACTAGCCGAACAAATGGCCAAACACGTTGGCAGCTTTGAAGACATCAAAGCATTTCAAAAAGAGCTCATGCAGTCATTTATTGACACTGCATTAGAAGCCGAGATGGAAGAGCATCTAGGCTATCCTAAGCATGAAAAGGCGGATACCCCAAACAAGCGCAACGGTCACACCAAAAAGACAGTGCGCAGTGACACAGGTGAGATTGAAGTATCTACACCCAGAGACCGTGAAGGAAGCTTTGATCCTGTATTGGTTGCAAAGCATCAAACTCGTATCACTGGGCTCGATGATAAAATCATCATGTTTTACGCCAAAGGCCAGACAACCACTGAGATTGTTGAGAGTATCAAAGATATCTATGACGTTGATATCTCAACCAGTCTCGTATCAAGGGTTACTGACAACATCATAGATGACATCACAGCATGGCAGAATCGTCCACTAAGTAGCTTATATCCTATCGTATATTTAGACTGCATTGTCGTTAAAGTACGTCAAGACAAGCAAATCATTAATAAAGCCATCTATCTGGCCTTAGGCGTCAATCTTGAGGGCAAAAAGGAGCTACTGGGTATGTGGCTATCGGAGAATGAAGGCGCTAAGTTCTGGCTAGGTATTCTCACTGAACTACAAAACCGTGGGGTTCAAGATATTCTTATTGCCTGTGTGGATGGTTTAAAAGGCTTTAGCGAGGCAATTAATACGGTATATCCAAACACACAGGTTCAGCTATGTATTGTGCATATGGTACGTTACTCTATGAAGTTTGTACCATGGAAAGATAGAAAAAAAGTAGCGGCTGGTTTAAAGGCGGTTTATGGTGCTGATACGCTTGAGCTGGCAGAGGCTAGCCTTGAGCAGTTTAATGAGATCTGGGGCGATAAATACCCGCATGTGGTTACCTCTTGGCGCAATAATTGGGAGGGCTTAACCGTGTTCTTTGATTACCCGAAAGACATTAGAAAAGCCATTTATACGACCAATGCTATCGAGTCATTAAATAGCGTGATTCGTACCGCTGTGAATAAGCGTAAGATATTCCCATCTGATCAAGCGGCGTTAAAGGTTGTTTATCTAGCGACTCAGCAGGCGTCTAAAAAGTGGTCGATGCCCATCCGTAACTGGACGTCTGCTCTTAATCGATTTATGATTATGTTCGATGAGCGTGTTAGTAAGCATTTAATCTAAATTGCAGTTACACAGAATTCAGGATGGGCTC
>NZ_JBXYJG010000035.1:0-8238 GCF_057396255.1 Psychrobacter sp. CX21
TGTAACTATCCCCTAAAATAACACAGCTCAAACGTAGAATTTCTTATAAAATACCCATAAGGAGTTTTAACATGAGCAAACGAATGACTGAAACCCAAATAGTATCAATCTTAAAAGAAGCAGAAGCTGGAATACCTGCCAAAGAGCTGTGCCGTAAATACGGTATTGCTAGTTCAACCTACTACAAGTGGAAGTCTAAATACGGAGGTATGGAAGCCTCTGACGTCAAGCGACTAAAAGAACTAGAAGAAGAAAACCGTAGGCTTAAACAGATGTATGCTGATTTAAGCCTCAAATCACAAATGCAGGAAGAAATCATAAAAAAGCTATAGCGCCTGTCCATGAACGTAAAGTCTGGGCACAAGAACTGCAGGCGCAGTATGGTGTTAGTATTGTGGTTAGCTGTCAGGTGGTCTGCATGAGTCGAACTGCTTATTACTACAAGCCTAAACTATCTGATGACAGTGAGATTATTGATGTCTTAAATGAGCTTACTGACAAGCATAATCGCTGGGGTTTTCCAAAGTGCTTTAAGCGTATGCGAGCACTTGGCTATTCATGGAATCACAAGCGCGTACATCGTGTTTACAAAGCGTTAAACTTAAACCTACGCCGTAAGACTAAAAGGCGACTGCCAGCACGCAATCCTCAGCCGCTAAGTGTGCCAAGTGCATTAGGGCATACTTGGTCTATGGACTTTATGAGCAATAAGCTACATAACAATATTCGCTTTCGAACCTTTAATGTGATTGATGATTATAACCGTGAAGTATTAGGCATTGATATTGGTACCAGCATCCCCTCACTTCGAGTGATTCGCTACCTTGATCAGCTAGCCGAGTGGCATGGTTACCCTAAGCAAATTCGTGTGGATAATGGTAGTGAGTTTACCTCACACGTATTCACTGATTGGGCATCGGCTCACGGTATTTACATTGACTATATCGAACCTGGTTGTCCTTATCAGAATGCTTATATTGAACGGTTTAATCGCAGTTATCGCAATGAGGTTTTAGATTGTTACCTTTTCAACAATTTAAACGAGGTCAATCAACTGACTGAAGATTGGATTGAGGTTTATAACACCCAAAGACCCCATGATTCACTTGATGATATGACACCTGCCCAGTACAGACAGGTGGCTTAACGATTCTACGATGATGTTGTGTTAAAGATGGGGTATTTACACATCTTGATGCTTGTATTCATTTTTATTGTTATTCTAAGCTTATAAAGCCTATAAGTTTTGGATGGTTATTTATGCATAAATTGGATTCTTGCAAATGTGAATACAATTTAGAGCAAAGTGAATATATTCCAATAAAGAAAAGTAATACTCCTTTTACTATACCTTCTCGTTCACTTTTAGAACTATTACAAACTGTTGGTTATTGGCAAACTAGAAAGGAAATGCCTAAAAGTACATATGGAATAGATAGTAAGATTGATTGGAATACGGAGGATCCTGAAGGTAAGCTAAATGACTTCATCAAGCGTAAGAAAGAGGGTAAATGGGTTAGCCTTGATGATTTGTACTGGTTGTTAGGTTTCTTCAAGCACCCTGAAGACGAACCTAATGAAACATTAAACAACTGGCAAAAGTCATTTGTATATTATATTAAAACCGAGAACATAAATGATCTTGGAGCACTTCCCCCAAGTTTCGAAGGTATGATATGGTTTGTTTATGCATACTTTCAACTCATTTATATCGAAGCTGATAAAAAAAATAAACTAAATAAAAAAAACCAAAATTGCGTATTCTATTTAGAATATTATGATTTATGGCAGTCCATTACTAATTTTTATGAATTAAAACTGGATTCTTCAATTAAAGATAATCGAATCGAGTGGTCTAATTTCTTAAAAAAACAAGCCACACCCATTGAGGGCATCGCTTGATTTAATTACTCTAAATTATATGTTATTACTATGACTTATTTTTGATTAGGGTTAAGTTGCTTACCCCGATTGCCCTGGTTTTTATCGTAAGTTTTGTTCGTACCTGGAGTTCCCTTATTATTATTTGAAATATCAGTTTGGTGGTTTGATTTAGTCGTATTTTTACTTATCATAATAATTATCCTTTTGCTATTAAGTTAATTTTTTAAATTTATTTACGAGGTGGATTATTATCACGCCCGCCGCCCGAAGGTCTACCAGTTGTACTTGGGAATCCTGCACCTTGTCCACTGTTAAAATAAATATTAATAGTTACTGCTCCATTTGACGAATTTAAAATCATTTTATTGTAGGTATAGTTTTGCAAACTCCCTTACCTACGGCATTAAGATTAATTCAATCCATTAAATGAATCAGCCTCGAAAAAATAGTTTTTGTTCAAAATTTGAACAATTTAGTCATTTATATTCAAATATTTATTATTATTTAGATAGTTATCTATCTATTTAAGACGCTAACGTAGCATCGAAGGTGCGGTTTAGCCTCGATTGTAGCGGATATACTGTACGGGTGAGTGAGTCTTTCAGAAAATCGCAGATTTTCTCTTGCGTCGGGGCAAAGCAGTGCTTTGCTTTATCCCTCCTCAGCTTGGTATTGGTGTGGCGCGCGAAGCAGGCGACTCGGCAAACCTTAGCCACTCGCCTCACTCAAACGTGCAGATAGTAGCGAAAAGCGAGATTAGCTACCTATCACTATTTCCTTTAAAATCACCTTATAACTTCTTTTTCTAATATCAATTCTAAGACCCCATCATGCGTCTAATCGAACTACGACTTAAAAATTTAAATTCCTTGAAGGGTGAATGGCATATCGATTTTAGCGATTCGGCGTTTGTGAATGAAGGGATTTTTGCCATTACGGGGCAGACGGGTGCGGGTAAGACCACGATTTTAGATGCGATATGTTTGGCTTTATACGGAGAGACGCCACGGATTAATAGCATTAGCAAAAGTAGCAATGAGGTGATGACACGGCAGACGGGCGAATGTTTTGCCGAAGTGGTGATTGAGTTGAACGGAGCTCAGTACCGATGCCGTTGGGGTCAGCGCCGAGCATATGGCAAGTTCGATGGAAATTTACAGGATGCCACTCACGAATTGAGTCAGGTAAGCGATGACCCTGATAAGGGCGATGAGATTTTAGAGGAGAAGTTGTCTCGCACCAAGCAAAAGATTATTGAGCTGACGTCGATGGACTTTTCCCAGTTTACCCGCTCTATTTTGTTGGCACAGGGGAGTTTTTCGGCATTTTTGAAGGCGAAAGCTGATGAACGTGCTGATATTTTAGAGAAGATTACGGGCACGGAGATTTATGCCGATATCTCTAAAAATGTGCATGAGAAGTACCGTATCGAGAAAGAAGAATTGGAGCGGATGCAAGCGGTGGCAAATAGTTTGTCGCTATTAGATGCCGATACCGAGGCAGAGCACACAGAGACGATTGACACTTTAAATGCTGAGCTGGGAGTCAAGAAAGCCAAGAAAGCAGGGTTTGAGGCACAAATTAACTGGCTGGATGCGGTTGCGGATTTGCAGGCTAAGCAAAGTCAGTATCAGCAGGAGGTTAGCGATGCCGAGCAAGCGAAGTCGGATTTTAGTGCTGATGCAGAGCGTTTAGATAAGGCAAATAAAGCGCTTGAGATTGGTAATGACTTTAATCAATTGCAGACTTATCGCAAGCAGCTTGCAGAGTTTACGGCGGATAAGGAAGATAGTGTCATACAGTTGCAAGCCGTTAAGGCTAGTTTTGAGCAGAGTCAGCAGGATTTACAGAAAACTGAGTTAGATGAGCAGACAGCAGTTAGTGAGTTTGAACACGCTCAACCGCTGATTGGTGAGACTCGCCAGCTTGATGAGCAGATTACGCACACTAAAGAGCGGTTGCATGACCAACGGAGTCGAGGTGATGCGCTTAAGGTAAGTAGTACTAAGTTAACAGAGTCGCTGACGACCTCTAAGCAAGAGCAGTCACAGTTACAAGATAGGCTTGATAAGACTAAGGCATATTTAGCCACACGCTCGCATCATGAGGCGCTGGCGAGTGATATTGAGTCGTTGCATCAGCTTGGGACGCAAGTTAAAACAGCGTTACATAATAATGCGGGTAAGGAGGCACAGAGGCAAGATGCTATCAAGAGTTTGGCGAAGTTGCGTGATAAGTTGACTAAGCTTGAGCACAGTCAACAGCAAGCGAGCGATAAGATTGAGCAAAAAAAGCAACTATTAGCGACGCTAAATCTACGTCAAGACAAGCTAATGCAAGGTCAAACATTGCAAAGCGTACGCCATCAGCAAAATGATATTGAGCAGAGTCGCCATCAGCTTAATGAGATTATGGCGCAGTTTGGGCAGGTACATCAATTGGCTGTGCAGGCTGAACAGATACAAGGGTTGCTACCTGATAGACAGCGTCGTATTGATAGGTTTGAGCAGAGCATTAAGGATAATGAGGATACGTTACATCGCCTTAATACTGAGTTTAACGATAAGCAAGAGAATTTGGCGTTATTGCTACAGGTGGTTAAGCTTGAGGATTTAATTGTTAAATTGGAGGACGATAAGCCTTGCCCGCTGTGTGGCTCGCTGGAACATCCTTATGATGGTAATCATCCTCTATTAATAAATAGTACGAATGAGTCTCAAGTTGATGCCGATAAACAAACACCGATAGTCAAGGTTAAATCTCGTTTGGCAGAGTTATCCAGTATCATTAAGAGTGTTGAGAAGCAAATTGCCGACGATAAGATTGGTCTTGGTACTACTCGAAATGAGTTAAGTGGTTATCATAAACAGTTACATGAGCAAATCACTCAAATAACAGAGTTAATGAGTGACAATAAATCTTTAGTGACTACTTTTACCCAAAATGTGGCTGACCTTTCCCCTGCCCTCATTAAAATATTTGACAATCAGGCGTTAATCTCGCAGTTGAAAGCGTCGCCAGATACTTTAGTCGATAGTGTTGAGTTGAACGATGACAAGGTTTCATATGATGGTTTTCAAACTGTCATGACGACTGCTGATGATTTATCTAAATTGATTCAAATTGTATTGCAGGATTTAGCGTCGCAAAAGAATGCGTTGAATACGCTACTGGATGATAACGATAGGTTAATTCAGGATATTAGCCAGAGTGAGCTTGAGGTCAAAGCGTTAAAGGATGCTACCCAGTCGGCAAATCAGGAAATAAATACACTTAATACGGATATTAAGTTGGTCATGCAACAAATTAGTAATGACGAGGATTATATTGAGTCTAATTTTGTAGAAATTGAACGCTTAATTCGTGTTATCGCAGATTTGGTTGACTCTTATAAACAGGATGATAAGGATAGATGGGCGACGCTTGATACGGACTTGAAGGAGTTAACAGATTCTATTACGAATAAACAGGTATTGACTGAGAGTGACTGTGAGCAGTACCTGCAAGCTTTACGTGAGTATTGCAAATGGATGCGAGACTTACAACAAACCTACCATCAGCATCGTGAACTTAGCCAGTCGCTTAGTAGTGAGATTAGTAATTATGATACGCGAATTAACGGCGTTGCGGGTCAGCTTAGTGACGTTGCAAAGGAGCTAAATACTATAGATGGTGCAATCAAAGATTTAGATGAGTCTTTAGCCTGTTTGCAAGAAAAGAGACAAACGCTGTATCAAGACAAAGATATGGATGTTGAAGAAAACCGATTGCGAGTGGCGGTTGATACGGCTAAAGAGAAGCTGTCACAAACTCGTGAGCGTTATCACCGTTATCAGCAAGAGATTAAGCAACTCAAGGAGCAGATTGATAAATTAGAGATTGCTATAAAAGAGACAAGCGGTAGTCTTAATCAGCAACAGGCATTATTCAAATCACTATTAACAGACAATAATTTTGCTGATAAAAGTGAGTTTAAAGACGCCATGTTGGAGCGTGAGACTCGTGAGGCGTTAGCCAGACAACAACTTCAAATAGACAGTGATTTAAAAATTGCTCAACATAAGCTTCAAGATACTAAACAGCAATTGGCAGAGAAACTGGCGAATCCATTAGTTGAGGTTGGAGAAAGCGCTGAAAGCAATGCAACTGATAAGATGACGCTTACATCTGAACTATCAGCAATAGAGGGTGAGATATCAGAGCTTAACAAACAAATTGGTGCGCTTGAACAAAAGCTTAAAGACAATGATGCCAATAAAGCCAATCAACAAACACAACTTGAGGCGATCAAAGCTCAACAACAGGCATTTGCGGTTTGGCGCAATTTACGTGAGCTTATCGGCTCGGCAGATGGTAAAAAGTTCCGCACCTTTGCACAGGGTTTAACCTTTCAAATCATGGTTAGTAACGCCAATACCCAGCTTAAAAAGATGAGTGACCGTTACCTGCTGACTCGTGATGAAGAAAATCCATTAGAGCTAAACGTCATTGATGACTATCAAGGTGGTGAGGTTCGAAGTACCAAGAATTTATCGGGCGGTGAAGGGTTTATTATTAGTTTGGCATTGGCGCTTGGATTGTCCAAAATGGCAAGTCAAAATATCAGTGTGGACTCCTTATTTTTGGATGAAGGGTTTGGTACGCTTGATGAAGACTCGCTTGATATTGCGCTTGATACCTTAACCAACCTGCAAGCCGAGGGTAAGTTAATCGGTGTTATCTCGCATGTACAGAGTTTAAAAGAGCGAATATTGACCCAAATCAAGGTTGAGAAGGTATCGGGTGGGTGTAGTGTGATTAGTGGGGCGGGGTGTTATAGAATTGCGGGTTAGGGTTAATAAATATATTGTTGAAAAGATTAATTTAAGCAGTAATTGAGTAATGAAACTGTACTAGGATTTAAAAGTTCAATATGGGATTGTTCTATTTATTGGTTTATAAATATTTAGTTTTTTAAGATTGGGAGTGTTACCTATTATGAAAGAAGAGATATGGTACGCTTTATCAGAAATATTTGTAGATAATGTAATAGATTATAAGTATATCGCCTCGAGCCCATCCTGAATTCTGTGTAACTGCAATTTAGATTAAATGCTTACTAACACGCTCATCGAACATAATCATAAATCGATTAAGAGCAGACGTCCAGTTACGGATGGGCATCGACCACTTTTTAGACGCCTGCTGAGTCGCTAGATAAACAACCTTTAACGCCGCTTGATCAGATGGGAATATCTTACGCTTATTCACAGCGGTACGAATCACGCTATTTAATGACTCGATAGCATTGGTCGTATAAATGGCTTTTCTAATGTCTTTCGGGTAATCAAAGAACACGGTTAAGCCCTCCCAATTATTGCGCCAAGAGGTAACCACATGCGGGTATTTATCGCCCCAGATCTCATTAAACTGCTCAAGGCTAGCCTCTGCCAGCTCAAGCGTATCAGCACCATAAACCGCCTTTAAACCAGCCGCTACTTTTTTTCTATCTTTCCATGGTACAAACTTCATAGAGTAACGTACCATATGCACAATACATAGCTGAACCTGTGTGTTTGGATATACCGTATTAATTGCCTCGCTAAAGCCTTTTAAACCATCCACACAGGCAATAAGAATATCTTGAACCCCACGGTTTTGTAGTTCAGTGAGAATACCTAGCCAGAACTTAGCGCCTTCATTCTCCGATAGCCACATACCCAGTAGCTCCTTTTTGCCCTCAAGATTGACGCCTAAGGCCAGATAGATGGCTTTATTAATGATTTGCTTGTCTTGACGTACTTTAACGACAATGCAGTCTAAATATACGATAGGATATAAGCTACTTAGTGGACGATTCTGCCATGCTGTGATGTCATCTATGATGTTGTCAGTAACCCTTGATACGAGACTGGTTGAGATATCAACGTCATAGATATCTTTGATACTCTCAACAATCTCAGTGGTTGTCTGGCCTTTGGCGTAAAACATGATGATTTTATCATCGAGCCCAGTGATACGAGTTTGATGCTTTGCAACCAATACAGGATCAAAGCTTCCTTCACGGTCTCTGGGTGTAGATACTTCAATCTCACCTGTGTCACTGCGCACTGTCTTTTTGGTGTGACCGTTGCGCTTGTTTGGGGTATCCGCCTTTTCATGCTTAGGATAGCCTAGATGCTCTTCCATCTCGGCTTCTAATGCAGTGTCAATAAATGACTGCATGAGCTCTTTTTGAAATGCTTTGATGTCTTCAAAGCTGCCAACGTGTTTGGCCATTTGTTCGGCTAGTTTTTTTAGTTCTGTTTGTTTTGTCATTGCTTATTCTCCTTTACTATGGATTATAAGCAGTTACACAAAGTTTGGGAAAGTCTC
>NZ_JBXYJG010000036.1:0-7814 GCF_057396255.1 Psychrobacter sp. CX21
AAGATACCATCTTATATGTCAACTCAAATTACTATCAAATAGCAACTTGAGGTTTGTATTTGCTTTGGTGCTTTATCACACCATAGCAAATCTGTAATAACTTTCTCATACCTGCAATCAAAGCCACTTTTTTGCATTTTCCTCTCTTCAGCAGTCGCTCATATAGTTGCTTAACATCAGGATTGCAACTAATTGCAGATAAAGCACACATAAACAACTTCGATCGTAGGTTGCCATCCCCTTTTTTACTAATACGGCTTTTTCCTTTAAAGATTCCTGACTGTATATGTATAGGGGTTAATCCAACAAATGAGGCACATTGCGAAGCATCCTTAAAATCCTTAGATAGGAGTAGCGACAATACATTCGGTGCGACTGTCTTACCTATGCTTGGAATGCTAACTAGGTTGATAGCCTAACTTTAAGTCAGGATGATTACCTATGTGTTTATCTATTTTGGCTTGGATGATATCTATTTGTTCGTTATAAGTGTCTATCACTTGTTTTATAGACTGGGCGATATCGTTGTCATAGCTTTTTCTAGATTCAACTTTTTCTAGACGGTTGCTTTCTCGCTTTTTATCAGCCTTGAGCGTGTCTAAACGGTCTAGCAGATACTTGAGCTTTCTCACGTGCTCAGGTTCTGGCTGCCATGCTTTAGGGTGCCTTGTATAGGCGTATTGCGCGAGTACGTACGCGTCTTGTTTGTCGGTTTTGTGATGACTGCCGATGGCACCTGCAAATTGTTTGGCATATGCCGGATTAATAACGGATACTGTGTAGCCTTTACTGTGTAGATCATAGGCTAGGTTCTCATAGTATATGCCTGTGGCTTCCATGATGATAAGACATTCATCCGGTTTCTTGTTTGTGCTTTGCTTAGCTAGCCATTTGGTAAAGATTGCAAAGCCTTTTTCGTCATTAGTAAAGGTTTTGCTGTGGGCTTTGTTTTTAACTTTTTTACCTTCTTGGTTTAGCCATGTTGCGTCAAATTTAGCTTTGGATATGTCAATTCCAACGTATACTTGATAGGTCATTTCTTTGCATTTCCCTTGTGAATACAGTGTCTCTTAGTTTTATTTTCTAAGGCACTTTGATACCATTCAATCTAAAGAAATACAGGTAGAGGGCTTTATCTTTGCGTCGAGCTCTTTGGCTATAGCGGGATCACTAGCTCACTCTACCTGCTACCATAGCTAAGGTTAACACTTATCTATGGCTTTTTTAACATACAAGCAGGACGAGCTACAACACTTCTGCCCACCCTTCAAAATGCTACGCCCATGTCGCCAGCCCGAGCCGTTCATTTCTACACCTTCACCCGTACCCATTTACCAATTAAATAACCTCTATCGGTTATGGGGGCGTCTAATTTTTGCTACAGTAAGCCTAACGGTAAACCCAACCAATAACATAATTAATAACATCATATAAGGTCACCCACATGAGCTTACTTACTACCCTAAATCTTACCTACCCCATCGTGCAAGCGCCTATGGCGGGCGGTGCGACTACCGCTGAGCTTATTACTACTGTGAGTGAGTTTGGCGGTTTGGGAAGTCTTGGCGCGGGCATGACCGCTCCTGATGTATTGGATGAGCACATAAATGTGATTAAGTCGCTGACCGATCGTCCTTTTGCGGTGAATTTGATGGTGTTAAGTGAGCTCGAGTCTATTACGCTTGATGCGCCTCTGCCAGAGTGGTTACGCGCCTATTATGATAAAGAAAATATTGAACTTGATTTGCCAGATATGCCAGCGCATTCGTTTGATGAGCAGCTGCAGGTGCTACTGGACAATCCTGTGCCTGTTGCAAGTTTTACTTTTGGTATTATCAGCAAGGTGCAAGTCAATGCGCTACATAAGCTTGGCACAAAAGTTATCGGTACGGCGAACCATCCAGATGAGGCAAAAGCATGGGCAGATATTGGTGCAGATGCGGTGTGTGTGCAAGGGTACGAGGCGGGCGGGCATCGGGGCGGTTGGCTACCTCAAAGTGAGCAAGACCCTCTGGGGCTGTTGGCTTTAATCAGTCGTACCAAAGCGGTTACAGAGATACCGCTTATCGCTGCTGGCGGAATCATGACTGGGCAAGACATCATTGCGGTCCAAGCGGCGGGCGCTGAGATAGCGAAGCTAGGTACTGCATTTTTGACCACGTATGAAAGCGGTATTAATCCTGTGTATAAAGCGGAGCTGATCAAAACATCAACGGGAGAGCGTAGCGGTGTTACCCGCCTTACTCGTTTGTTTTCGGGCAAGCCTGCGCGCGGTTTGGTGAATACTTTTATAGAAACTTACGCCCCGTATGACACTGCCTATGAAACGGCAAATTCAAACCCTGCTTTGCCTGCATATCCACAGCTAAATGCGATGACGCAGCCTATGCGCAAGGCGGCGGCACGAGCTGAAAATGTTGATTATATGTCGCTCTGGGCGGGGCAAGGTGTGCCTCAAGTACGCTTTGAGGCAACTAGTGAGCTTTTAGAGCGACTGGTCGCTCCGTTATCGCAATAGCGTAAAAGCGTCATATAAGTAGCGCCTAGTTCTCGATACTATCTATACTATCTATTGAAGACTCAGCGCTATGTACTTACGTTGATGCTGGGTTATGGGGACACAGGGTCATAGTTAATGGGTCATAGTTATTGGGTCATAGTTACTGGGTAATAGTTTTTAATCGATGGCTTGTTGGAACTTTTTGTAATCTTCTGCCGTCTGTTTGACATCTTCCAGCACTGGCACATGCCCGATGTCTTTCATCATGATGACTTGGGCTTGCGGTATTAGCGTTTTGATATACTCGGCGGTTTCTGGTTTAATCACTTGATCTTTGTCGCCCCAAGTGATCAAAGTAGGGATGTTGTTGCCCGCAATAATTTTGGCTCTTTCTTCAACGCTGTCTTGCACGATTTGCTCAAGAATTTTGGACTCAAGTGCTCGGTTTTCGATTCTTTGCTGCGCCATCACCGCCTTTACTGCGGTTGGAATATATGGCGGCTGGTGCATGACCAATTCAGTCAGTCTATCAAAGTCCTCATAGCTGCTAATCAGCAGAGGATTGTCTACTAGTGTCGCCTCTTCAAGCGCTTCTGGAACCCCTACGGTCCAAAATCCAGCACTGTCTATTAGCCATAGGCTCTTGACTTCATTGGGATACATGGAGGCATACGCCACGCTAATAGCGCCGCCCATCGAATTACCTCCAATATTTAAACCCTGCGCCATGCCTTTGGCTTGCATCAGCTCGTGTAGGCGTTTGGCTTGATCTTCTGATCGGTAGTCCTTTTCCATTGGCTTATCTGATTCGCCAAACCCGAGCAGGTCAGGGATGACGACATGATAGTCGTCCAGCTTTTTGGACACTCGAATAAAGTTGTCCATATTACCGCCAAAGCCATGCACCAGTAGCAACGGCTCGCCAGCAGTATTGTTGTTATCTGCATAGACTAGGGTATCGCCAGACGATAGCTCGTACGATTTAACTTCGACACCTGCCCTATTGCGCTCAAACTGTAAGAGCGTTTGGGTGGTCGCCATTGTGACTGAATTAGGCGATGTACACCCAATTACCGTTACTGCCAGTAGTGCGGCAAGTCCTTTTTTTATGGCTTCTGTTTTTTTGCGCCCTATTAAAAATAGTGTCATTACCGCCCCTATCTGTGGTTGTGTGGTTATACTTTTATCAGTAAGTTATTTGTCGTCTAGTTGGTTTTTTAGAGTAATTAAATACAACAAAGGCCTTTATGACCACTCACAAAGGCCTTCGTTCTATAAATCTAAATCCAAATCTAAGCTTAAATTAGCGTTTCGTTATAACCTCTCTTTAGTATTTATAACTCAGCTTATACCTTTAAGCTCATATTCTAGTTAGCTCATACTTTAATTGGCAATGGCTTCTAAGACTTGGATAGGTAAGGTGACCACATCAAAGGCCAGTGCAAACGGCAGCAGTACCAACTTCTCGCCTGCGTTTTTGCCATTCGTGCGGGTGCGGCTTTGCGTATTGGTATAAATTACGACAGGGTATGGCTTAGTTAGCGCGCTGTATTTTGATTGGATCATACTAAGGTTGCTAACCGCAGGGTAAACAGCGCCTTTGATAGGTACATCAAAACAAAAACGCTGTGCTGCAATACGTCTATCGCTAGCGCGGGTACACTCCTGCCCTCCATTTTGTAGGAAGAACTGATAGTCGCTGCGCTTAAACTCATCTTTTAACTTGGCATAGGACATTTTCATTTCACCTTGAAAATACCCGTCATTGTTTGGTGAATAAAAGGTCATGTCGCTATCGACTTGAATGTTTTCAGGCGTAAGGCTGGTTAAAATCTTGACCATTTCGGGTCCACCTTGGCTCAGCACGTAGCTGTTCTTTTCACCTACAATAACCACGCTACTCGCGGGCATATTAGCTAACGGCTGAGCAGGACGCCCAAAGGCAACCAGCTGATCCTCTACAAGTATTTGCTTAGCTGATGTGGTACGCGTCGTTTGCGTATCGTCCAATAGCTCTGAGGTTGCACAGCCAGATAGGGATAGCATGGTTAACAGTGATACACCGCCAATGGCAGTGGTTAATCTTGTAGATTTGGCTGCGAATGACTTAATATTGGTAAGTTTTAACATATAGACTTCCTTGTTTTGCGAATGGCATTAGATAGTTCATCATTTCAGTTCATCTTATTTGATGAACATAATGGCTGACTCTATATCATAATCGAGCCTCTATCTTAACGCTTTGAATTAAAGTTGACTACGATTTTGGTTAAATTTAAATATAAAGACTCAAACTTGGCTTTATTTTTAATAATCAGATACGCGAATGACTTTAACCTTAAAAGACTATTCATACCGAACAACTTGTCATCCGAAATATCTTTAATAATAAGCAACGTGCTACCTAAACAACGACCCTAAAATTCCTCGTACGATACGTCCTCCAGAAGGACCCGCCACCTTGCGAGCTACCTCTGATGCCAGTGTGCTCACCAGCCTTTTTTGCATACGTGCTCTATCCCGCTCATCTCTTTGTTGCATTTTAAGTGCCGCAGCTTCGGCTTTAGCATCCAGTTTCGCCTGCGCCTCGGCAGCTTGTTCTGCAGTTTCACGCTCAATGTCTAATTGTGCTTGTTTCTCCGCTTCAACGACAGCCAGCTGGGCACGTTTATTCAATAGCTCATAAGCACTCTCTCGATCAATCGCTTCGTCGTACACGCCTGCCAAATCGCTACCGTCCATAACATCTAAGCGTTGACCTTTGCTAAGAGGTTTAAACTGGCTGTTAGGCGCCAGCATCCAAACTCGTTCTACGGGTGTTGGTGTGCCTGTGTCGTCTAGAACACTGATCAAAGCCTCACCCACCCCAAGTGTGGTGAGAGACGCTTCAACGTCGACATTTGGGTTGGGTCTAAACGTTTGCGCAGCAGCTCGAATTGCTTTTTGGTCTTTTGGGGTAAAGGCACGTAGCGCATGTTGGATACGATGACCCAATTGACCTAAAATATCGTCAGGAATATCAGTTGGGTTTTGGGTGATAAAGTAGATACCGACGCCTTTAGAGCGAATTAATCGCACCACTTGTTCTATTTTTTCAGCCAAAGCGTCGTTTGCATCTTCAAACAATAGATGCGCTTCGTCAAAGAAAAACACCATTTTTGGCTTTTCGGCATCGCCCACTTCGGGCATAGACTCAAACAGCTCTGATATCAGCCATAGCAATAAGCAGCTATATAATTGCGGGCTTAGCATGAGCTTATCGGCTGCTAAAATATTGATAACGCCGCGACCATGCTCGTCTGTTTGTATTAAATCCTCAAGGTTTAGTGCTGGCTCGCCAAAAAACTGATCTGCCCCTTGATCCTCTAAAGTTAGTAGCTTACGCTGAATCGCGCCAATGCTGGCAGCAGATATGTTGCCGTAGCGATTACGCAGCTCCGATTTATTATCATTAATAAACTGTAGCATTTGCCGCAAATCTTTCATGTCCAGTAGCAGCAATCCTTCATCATCTGCCACTCGAAACGCCACGGTAAGCACCCCAGACTGGGTATCGTTTAAACCTAACAACTGCGACATTATCAGTGGACCCATCTCGCTTATAGTAGTCCGTATCGGATGACCTTGATCGCCATACACATCCCAAAACACACAGCGATAGCCTGAAAAATCAGGCGTTGGAAGTTGCAAGTCATCTAAGCGCTGCTGCAACTTATCGCTCATCTCGCCAGCGTGTGCTAGCCCTGAGATGTCGCCTTTGACATCTGCCATAAATACGGGCACGCCCTGCTCGGCAAATTGCTCTGCCAGTACTTTTAACGAAACCGTTTTACCTGTACCAGTCGCCCCTGCAATCAGTCCATGACGGTTTGCCATGTTAGAGCGAATAGACACGGGGTTTCTTTGAGAGTCAGATGCTGCGGTGGGATATGCGATAGTCAGGTTTGCCATAGATTTAGCTCATTATAAGTGTGTATTTAGTTAGTTTTACTATAGCACTGCGAATGCATCTTTAAAATAGTCTAAATAGAGTAATGTAAAAAGCTTATAATGAATCAATACGCTTTAATCTTTACAACAGACTCTAAGTCAAATTAAAACTATTGATTGGCAATGGAAATACCCCCATATTTAAAACACTAAATAAGTAGAACTAAGCTGCCATATTAAGTTTCTGAATCGGCGTAAAGCCACCATTACCCATATTGGGTCTCTCGTTATTATAGTGATTGAGCCAAGCCTCAGCCTGCTGTCTCACTTGCTCTAAACTATTAAACAACTCCTGATTAAGCCAATCATAACGAACTGTTTTATTAAAGCGCTCTACATAAGCATTTTGCTGAGGATTGCCAGGCTCAATGTATTCGATAACAATACCTTGCTCAGTTGCCCAGTCTTTTAAATCATTGCTGATATATTCAGGGCCATTATCACACCTGATTTGATCAGGTTTGCCACGGCATTCTATTAGCTGATTTAAACTGCGTATGACTCTTTGAGCTGGTAGTGAGAAGTCGACCTCTATGGTTAATGCTTCACGATTAAAGTCATCAATGACGTTAAAGAGTCTAATGGCTCTACCATCGGTTAAAGCATCGTGCATAAAGTCCATGCTCCAGCTTTGATTGATATGAGTTGGTACAGCAAGCTTTTGTGGTTTGTCTCGCTTAATACGGCGTTTAGGCTTTATTCTTAAGTTTAATTCAAGCTCACGGTAGATACGATAAACACGCTTATGGTTGTAAGGTAGTCTGAGTACATTTCTTAAGTATAGAAAGCATAGCTTAAAGCCCCAGTTTTTATGGTCGTTTGTCAGATTAATCAACAGCTTGGCTATTTGCTCATTATCATCCGCTGTCTTTGGCTGATAGTAATAGCAGGTTATGCTGATGTTAAAGATCAGACAGGCCAAGCGTACGCTAATGGCTCTGGCTTTGATGTAATGCTCAGCAAGCTCTTTGCGCCTAGACGGCGCTACCACTTTTTTGACATGGCATCCTGTAAGATGTCTGATTTTAGACGCTCTTCAGCGTACATCTTCTTTAAGCGAGCGTTCTCAGCTTCTAATTCTTTAAGACGGGTAATGAGTGAGGCATCCATACCACCGTATTTGCTCCTCCATTTATAGAAGGTGCTCTGACTTATATTGTGTTCACGTAATATGTCACTGACGGGTACGCCTTGTTCTGCTTGTTTGAGTATGTTAACAATCTGTGTGTCGGTAAATCTTGATTTTTTCATGTCGAAATCTCCTGCTAGTATTTTAGCAGTTAGTTTCTACTTTTAGGTGTTATTATTTTTTGGGAGGATTACC